>PWVB01000470.1 GCA_003562365.1 Anaerolineae bacterium | reverse complement strand
GCCAGTGGTTAGCAAACCTTGAAGACTAGAGAGAATCCCGTGGGACGCACCTTAGCCGAGAAACTCATCCTAGAACACATCGACGCCTCTGCTAGCACTCGCCTGGGCCTGCATCCCGGCGACCTGGTTGAGGTCGCGGTCGACATCGTACTTGCCAATGACATTACCGCACCCATCGCGCTGCGCGAGTTCGAGAAGCTGGGCATCGAGCGTGTCTTCGACCCCCAGAAGGTAGTGCTGGTGGCCGATCACTTCTCACCAAATAAGGACATCAGGTCCGCCGAGCAGTGTGCGGTGATGCGCCGCTTCGCACGCGAACAGCGCTTGCCGCACCATTACGACGTGGGTCGTATGGGGATCGAGCACGTCCTGCTACCCGAACAAGGCCTTGTCCTTCCGGGCGACTTGGTTGTCGGCGCTGATTCGCATACCTGCACCTACGGTGCCTTAGGCGCCTTTGCGACCGGAATGGGCTCCACCGACATCGCCGTCGCTATGGCGACCGGACAGATCTGGATGCGAATCCCGGAGACGCTGCGCCTAGTCTACACCGGGGCGCTGAAGCCGTTTGTCGGTGGCAAGGACCTCATACTCCATACCATCGGCAAGATCGGAGTCAGTGGCGCACTGTACCAGGCCATAGAGTTTGCCGGCCCGGTGATCGATCGGTTGTCGATGGCGGGTCGGTTCACAATGGCCAATATGGCGATTGAAGCTGGGGCCAAGGCAGGCCTCTTCGCCGTGGATGCGGCTACCGAAGCTTATGTGACCGCGGCCAACCGAACTGCCCGCCCCTACCAAGCGCTGGCACCGGATCCGGATGCTCACTATGCCAAGGTGCTGGAGATCGACGTCAGCCAGATCCCACTGCAGGTGGCCTATCCACACCTACCGGAGAACGCCAAGCCCGTGGAGGATGCCCGCGGCGTCAGGATCGATCAGGCCGTCATCGGCTCTTGCACCAATGGGCGCTTAGAGGATCTGAACATCGCGGCCCAGGTTTTGGAGGGGCACAAGGTATCCAACGATGTGCGCTGCATCGTCATCCCCGGCACCCAGCAGGTCTACCTCGACGCCCTGCGCGAGGGTCTGATCGAGACTTTTATCGAGGCCGGTGCCGTCGTCAGCACACCCACCTGTGGCCCCTGCCTGGGCGGCTATATGGGCATCTTAGCGGCTGGGGAGCGTGCCATCAGCACGACCAACCGCAACTTCCGCGGTCGTATGGGGCACACTGACAGCGAAGTCTACTTGAGCGGGCCGGCAGTAGCTGCTGCCTCGGCCGTCACCGGCTACATCACCAGCCCCGAGGAGGTGATCACTTGAGAGTCCATACCCAGCCTTTGCAGGGCCACGTCTGGAAATACGGCGACAACATCGATACCGACGTCATCATCCCAGCACGCTATCTCAACATGTCAACCCCCGAGGAGCTTGCCGTTCACTGCATGGAGGATCTCGACCCCCACTTCGCCGCAGAAGTGCAAGCGGGCGATGTCATCATCGGGGGCGCGAACTTTGGCTGCGGCTCATCGCGTGAGCACGCACCACTCGCCATCAAGGGCGCCGGCATCTCCTGCGTTATCGCCGAGAGTTTCGCTCGTATCTTCTACCGCAATGCCATTAACATCGGTCTGCCGATTCTTATTTGCCCCGCAGCGGCTCGTGATGCCCAGACCGGTGATCGACTTACCGTCAATCTAGAAGCTGGGCGCATCATCAATGCGCGCTCGGGGCAGACTCACACGACCTCGGCCTTCCCGCCGTTCCTGATGGCTATCATCGAGGCGGGAGGACTGATCTCCTACACACGATCCAAGCTCGCGGCCCGTTAGAGCATCTCCTCCCGGCCCAGGACAGCCCTCTCCCAGGGCTGCACCCTGGCGTTGGGGGCAGAAGCTGAGGGAGGGGGACACGACGCCCGGCTCATCACTGGATGACCGGTGCCGCCGTCGCGTCCACGATACGTCGAGGAAAAGGAAGAGAGGAGCTTTGCCATGGGAGGCGAACGCATCAAACTATATGATACAACCCTGCGTGATGGTACGCAGGCCGAGGGAATCTCCCTCTCTGTCGAAGACAAACTGAAGATCACTCAGCTGCTGGATGACCTGGGCATCGACTACGTCGAAGGAGGCTGGCCCGGATCCAACCCGAAGGATGCCGCCTATTTCGACCGAGTGCAGGATCTCAATCTGAGCCACACGCGCATCACTGCCTTTGGCAGCACCTGTCGGGTGGGAACCCAGCCGGCGGACGACGCTAACATCCAGGCGCTGATCGCGGCCGCCACCCCCACCATCGCGCTGGTCGGCAAGAGCTGGACCCTGCACGTACGCGATGTCCTCCGCACAACTCTAAACGAGAACCTGCGCATCATCCGAGAGAGCACCGCCTACCTTAAGACGCAGGGCAAGGAGGTTATCTACGACGCCGAACACTTTTTCGACGGCTACAAGGCCGACCCCGACTACGCGCTGAACACACTACGAGCGGCGCTGGAGGGCGGCGCCGATCTTCTATGTCTCTGTGATACCAATGGGGGGGCCATGCCATGGGAGATCGAGGCGATCTTCGCCGAGGTCCGCGCAGCGCTGCCTGACGTAGCGCTGGGTGTCCACGCGCACAATGATGGCGGGGTGGCGGTGGCCAACACCCTCGCCGCTGTGCGCAACAGCGCCATCCACGTGCAGGGCACGATCAACGGTTACGGAGAGCGGTGTGGCAATGCGAATCTATGCACCATTATCCCCTCTCTGGAGCTGAAGATGGACCGTACAGCCCTCCCCAAGGGCCAACTGGTACAGCTGACCCGAATAGCTCGAACCGTCACCGCCATCGCTAACCAGCCGCCCGATCGCCACGCCCCTTACGTCGGCCTCAGCGCTTTTGCACATAAAGGCGGCATCCACGTCGCCGCGATGCGCAGGAACCTGCTCAGCTACCAGCACATCGATCCCGAGCGGGTAGGAAATACTTCGCGAGTTGTCATCTCCGAGCTGTCTGGTCGTGGCAATCTGCTCAGCAAAGCCGACGAGATCGGCCTGGACACTGAGGAGATTGAAAACCTGCCGGGGGTGCTCGACAGGATCAAGGAGCTAGAATATCGTGGGTTTACCTTCGAAGGCGCCGAAGCTTCCGTGGAGATGATGCTCCACCGCTCACGAGAGGGCTATGCGCCACCTTTCGAACTGGTCGACTTCCTGACCATCGTGGAGCACCGCAAAGGGCGGGGCCTTCTCGCCGAGGCTACCGTCAAAGTACGCGTCGGTGAGACCATCCTCCATACGGCTGCCGAGGGCAATGGCCCCGTCAACGCTATGGACGAGGCGCTGCGCAAGGCTCTCTTGCCCGTCTACCCCCATCTAGCGGATTTCGAGCTTGCCGATTACAAGGTCCACATCCTCGACAGCGAGGCCGGTACTGCGGCGACCACTCGGGTGCTTATCGATATGCAGGATGACACACGGCGTTGGAGCACCGTCGGCGCTTCGGCGAACATCATCGAGGCCAGTTGGATCGCCCTCGCCGATGCGGTAGAGTACGGTCTGATTACCAGCGAATAAATCATCCCCCTTCCTCCCCTAGCCCTGGCACCGTCCAGGTACCGGGTACAAGGACCAAGACAAGGAGAGACTTATGGAAGCGACAATCATCACCCTCCCCGGTGACGGCATAGGCGTTGAGGTAGTTTCAGAGGGTATCAAGGTGCTCAGCGTCGTTGCCGACATCTTTGGTCACACCTTCGCCTTCGAGGAACACTTAATTGGCGGTCGCGCCATCGATAAGACTGGCAGTCCTCTACCGCCAGCGACGCTGCAGGCGTGTCAGACAGCCGATGCCGTGCTCCTAGGGGCTGTGGGCGGCCCAAAGTGGTCGGACCCTGGCGCGTCAGTGCGCCCCGAGCAAGGCCTGCTGAGACTCCGCAAAGGGCTACAGCTCTACGCCAACCTGCGCCCCATTCGCGTCTACTCGATGCTGAAGGACGCCTCGCCGCTCCGGTCCGAACGCCTGGAAGGCGTTGATCTGATTGTCGTCCGTGAGCTCACCGGCGGCATCTACTTCGGTGAACGCCAGGAGGCAACCGATGCCGTGCCCAAAGCCTTCGATACTATGGCCTACTCGGCCGATGAGGTAGCTCGAATCGCCCGGACCGCCTTTGAGCTGGCAGAACAGCGTCGCGGCAAGGTCACCTCGGTGGACAAGGCCAACGTACTGGCTGTCTCGCGTCTCTGGCGACGGATCGTCACCGAGGTTGCTCAAGACTACCCTAACGTGGCACTGGATCATATGCTTGTCGACGCCGCAGCTATGCACCTGCTGCGACGCCCGGCGGATTTCGACGTGCTCGTCACCGGCAATATGTTCGGGGACATCTTGACCGACGAGGCTTCGATGCTGGCAGGCTCCATGGGGATGCTGGCATCAGCCTCCATCGGTGATACGACATCTGGCGTCTATGAGCCCATACACGGCAGTGCGCCTGACATCGCTGGTAAAGGCGTCGCCAACCCTTTGGCCACCATTCTGAGCGTCGCATTGCTGTTACGCCTATCGCTGAATCTACCTCAGGAGGCTGATGCTGTCGAATCCGCTGTTGTCGCTTCGCTGAGTGCTGGCTACCGCACTCCAGACATCGCCGGTGCGCCGGGTACACAGACACTGCACAGGATCGGAACCACCGAGATGGGTGACCGCGTTGTCGCCGCCCTACAGGCTTCGGCCTGATTCCCGTACCTAATTTCGACTCAGGAGTCAATGCTATGCGCAGTGATCAGATCAAACAGGGATTCGAGCGAGCTCCCCACCGCAGCCTATTCTACGCCAGCGGCCTTACACCCGAAGAGCTGAATCGACCCATCATCGGTATTGCCAATGCCTACAATGAGATCGTCCCCGGCCATGTCCACCTCGACAAGATCGCTGAGGCCGTCAAAGCTGGCGTCCGTCTCGCTGGCGGGACACCGTTGGAGTTCAACGTTATCGGCGTCTGCGACGGGATCGCGATGGGCCACGTAGGAATGCACTACTCCCTTCCAAGCCGCGAACTTGTCGCCGATTCCGTCGAGTCTATGGCCTTAGGCCACGCCTTCGACGGCCTAGTCTTCATCCCCAACTGCGACAAAATCGTGCCAGGGATGCTGATGGCCGCCGGAAGGCTTAACCTCCCCGCCATATTCGTCAGCGGCGGCCCTATGTTGGCAGGTCGCTACGCCGGCGAGAATATCGATCTCAAGACGATGTTCGAAGCCGTGGGACGTCACCAGGCCGGACGGATGACTGAGGACAAGCTACACGACCTGGAGTTTGCCGCATGTCCAGGTTGTGGCTCCTGCGCGGGACTTTTCACCGCCAACACGATGAACTGCCTCACTGAGGCCCTGGGTATGGGCCTGCCCGGCAACGGGACAATCCCAGCGGTGACCGGGGCACGCTTGCGACTGGCCAAGCTAGCCGGAATGCAGAGCTTGAGACTCGTGGCTGAAGGGATCTGCCCGCGCGACATTATGACACCCAGCGCTTTCGAGAACGCCATCGCAACCGATATGGCCATAGGCGGCTCCACTAACACCGTTCTCCACCTGCCCGCCATCGCCCACGACACCGGCGTTGATCTGCCCCTAGACCTTTTTGACGCCATCAGCGATCGCACACCTTATCTCGTCAAGCTCAGCCCCGCTGGTCCGCACCATATGCAAGACCTTGATGAGGGGGGCGGAATTCCAGCGGTGTTGGGGGAGTTGCTATCCCAGGGACTGATTGATGGAGAGGCCCGAACCGTGACCGGTCAAAGCGTGGCTGAGAACGTAGGTGAGGCCCGTCGGCGCACTGACGTTATTCGCACATCAGACGATCCCTACAGCCCTAACGGCGGCATCGCCATCCTGCGCGGCAATCTAGCACCCGACGGCGCCGTGATTAAGGCTGGTGCAGTAGCTGCCGAGATGCTGCACCACAAGGGTCCCGCACGGGTTTTCGACGGTGAGGAGAGTGCTTTGGCTGCCATCCTCAACGATGAGATTCGTCCCGGAGACGTGGTGGTGATCCGCTTCGAGGGCCCTCGCGGAGGTCCGGGGATGCGAGAGATGCTGATGCCCACCTCAGTACTGGCTGGCATGGGGCTAGATCATAGCGTGGCCCTTATGACCGATGGGCGCTTTTCCGGTGCGACCCGCGGCGCGGCCCTAGGACACGTCTCGCCCGAGGCCGCCAGTGGTGGCCCAATTGCCCTCGTCGAGGAAGGCGATCGTATCGAAATCGACATCCACAACCGAAGGCTGACGTTGCACGTGGGCAATGCCGAACTGGCGCGTCGACAGGCACGTTGGGTCCCACCAGAGCCCCGCATCCAGACCGGATACCTCCGCCGCTATGCCGCCCACGTGACCTCGGCCAGCGAAGGTGCCATCCTGAAGTGACTCGATCACCAGCAATCCGATTACTACAGAGGAGAAATCGACGATGGCAATCGAACCTACCGCCCATATCTGGATGGATGGTGAACTGATCGCCTGG
This sequence comes from Anaerolineae bacterium, assembly GCA_003562365.1. Taxonomy (GTDB): domain Bacteria; phylum Chloroflexota; class Anaerolineae; order B4-G1; family SLSP01; genus PWVB01. The sequence goes on along the minus strand of PWVB01000470.1, from coordinate 1,842 downwards.
GATCAGGCGAACGTCCATCTGTCGGTCCATGCACTGCATTACGGCTCCAGTGTCTTCGAAGGCATTCGTGCCTACGAAATACGTGGAACCGCCACCGTCTTCTGCCTCGATGCCCACGTAAAGCGCCTGTTCAACTCGTGCAAGGTCTACCGTATGGACGTCGGCTACACTCCTGAGGAGATCCGCAGCGCCTGCATCGAGACGGTCAAGGCCAGCAAACTGACCTCCGCCTACATCCGGCCTCTCGTCTTCCGCGGTACCGGCACCATCGGTGTGGACCCACGACCCTGTCCGGTGCACGTCGCCGTGATGACCATCTACCTTGGTGGCTACCTTGGACCAGAGGCTGTGGAGCAAGGAGTCGATGTCTGTGTCAGCTCTTGGGGCCGTATGGCGCACAACACCTTCCCGGCAGCAGCCAAGATTGGGGGACAGTACATCAACTCCCAACTGATCAAAATGGAAGCGGTGGAGAACGGCTACGCCGAGGGTATCGCTATGGACGCTAACGGCTTCGTGAGCGAGGGCAGCGGTGAGAATCTCTTCCTGGTGCACGATGGTGTGATCTCCACCCCGCCCCTGGCCTCCAGCATCCTGCGCGGGATCACGCGCCAATGCGTTATCGACCTGGCCAACGACCTGGGTTACGAAGTGAGGGAAGCCTTCATTCCTCGAGAGATGCTCTATATGGCCGACGAAGTGTTTTTCACCGGGACAGCGGCAGAGATCACCCCGATCCGCTCCATTGATCGCATCACCATTGGCGTGGGTCACCGCGGCCCGATCACTGAGCGCCTTCAGGCGGAATTTTTCGGTATCGCAGCGGGTGAGATAGAGGACCGCCATGGCTGGCTGACTCCCGTCACCTAGAATGACGCCACTGATCTAGCTATCCACATTGGCGAGGGCGATGCTATGCCCTCGCCAGCAGCATTGTATCGCGGGAGTTCGCTCTGGTGCTCAGAGCCTTATGATCCCAACCACCCCTCCAGAATACCGATCGAGCCTGCACCAAGGTAGGCAAACAGCACGAACTTGACAATCTTGCCTGCTCCAGTGACGAGCAGAAAGGTTGATACCCGCATACGGGACATACCAGCGATGATGCCCGCAATATCGAAAAACGGATTAGGGACCGCCGCCAGCACAAAGAGTGCCAGGAGACCATAGCGGCTCATCCAATGGCTGAACCGCACGTATATGGCCCGATTCTCAACGATCACCTGGCCCCCTACCCCAGCCAGATAGCCAGTCATCTCACCGATCGTCGCTCCGCCCGCGGAGATGATCCCCACCAATACCGGGTTGAAGACGCTGCCACCGAGAAATGCCGCGAGCAACGTGGGCACCGGAAGGATCAGCGTTGCGTTGCCCAGAACACTAATCAGGAAGAGCCCTAAGTACCCATAGCTGGCCACATCCTGCAGCCGGTCGCGTAACAGGTAAACGACGACCGTGATGCCCACTGCCAGCACCAGCCCGAACAGACGCAGAAGGCGGTTCTTGCCGCGTCCTAATTCCGCCTTCTCCTCAACCACCACAGATTCCTCCAAGACTTCAACGCGGGACATAGCACCCCACCATTCGAGTCGCTCCTCCTATCATACGTTGTTACGCCACGCCACCTCTCGCCAGCCGAATTCTACCGCAACTCGCCCGATCGTCTACAGCGAGCGCCGGCAGGTGCAGCATCTCGACTCGCCAGCTACGACGAGTCTTGGTCGGATAGCGCAGCAATTATGAAGCTCGAAAACAACCCAAGATAGGGAGACGTACAACCCAAGAGATGTGCCCAGCCAGATTGGCTGGGCACAGTCGCGTTTCATGCCTTATGCTAGAGGT
>PWVB01000019.1 GCA_003562365.1 Anaerolineae bacterium | reverse complement strand
GATTTTCACCGAATTCTTGGTCGTTTACCGTATTAATGGCTGTATCCTCCTCTTCCCTGCGATTTCCCCGTGCGGGCCAGGTCGCGCTCCACCGCGGGTGGCGGTGGCGTTGGGCGCCCCAATTGCCCGCTGTCGTCCGGCCCGTTCCAGGGAGAAACAAGCCGGGTCAACTGCACTCTCAGATCCGAGTGCGAACGATGCCCTGGATGATGTGGCGGGGGCACACCGCCCGGCCAGTACGCCCAGCATTATGGCTGGCTCCTCTCCCCCGAAGTGGTTTCGAAATGGTCATGGTGGTGAGTCCGCGCCTGAGGCTGTTGGTCCCACTCCCGATAACTCCGCGACATCGCTTGATTGTTCACCAGCCCCTTTGCGGGTAGATGCCTATCCCCTTGAGCGCATTAATACCCCTGAGGGTTGGCTCGTACGCATTTACGCACGGGCATATCATGGCAATTGTAGCTACACCTATGCCTGGAATAGCGAGTCTAATGTGCAGGGAGCTGGTTACGCTGGGCCGATCGTCTTTGAGGTGACCTCTCCTCGGCGTGATAGCGTACTGGTCGGTACAGTAGTGGTGATCTCGGGCGAGGAGACGGAGCGAGTGGGGCTCTATATCCATCCGCCTGATTGAACAAATTCGGGGATGACTTGAGCGCTTGGGCTTTTCTGGGGCGAGGCACTGGTCTTCGCCCTCCTTTTTTGGGTTAAGATAAGCATGAAACTTGACGGCGAGACTCAAGAGCTTATGGTTCAGGTGCCTGGCGAGCGCGTCGATCGCTATGTCGCTGAAGAGATACCGTCGCTGTCACGTACGGCTGTTCAGCGGTTGATCGAGGCGGAATCGATCACCGTCAACGGTGAAGCTGTGCAGGCCGCCTACCGCCTGCGACAGGGTGACCAGATTACGGTGCACGTCCCGCCCCCCCAGCCCTTAGCGATCGAGCCAGAAGCCATCCCGCTGGATATTCTGTATGAAGATTGCGACCTACTGGCGGTAAACAAGGCTGCGGGCATGGTGGTGCATCCCGCAGCAGGCCACCGTTCGGGGACGTTGGTCAATGCTATCTTGGCGCACTGTCCTGATTTGCAAGGGGTGGGTGGAAAACTGCGACCCGGCATCGTGCACCGACTGGACAAGGATACGTCTGGCGTGATTGTGGTCGCCAAGCATGATCAAGCATTGCGAGCGCTTCAGCGACAGTTCAAGCGTCGAACGGTTGAGAAGCATTACACAGCGTTGGTGATCGGCGATGTTCCACAGAAAGAGGGAGTCATCGAGGCACCCGTGGCGCGGCATCCCCGGCATCGCAAACGTATGGCGGTGAGAAGCGGTGGCAAGGCTGCGCGCACACGCTGGCAGGTGATGGAGCGGTATTGGGATGAACATCGACGCCTCTACACACTGCTTGATGTAAAGCTGCTGACCGGCCGCACTCACCAGATTCGGGTGCACCTCTCCTGGATGGGGTATCCGCTAGCCGGAGACGCCGTTTACGGACCGCCACGCGCTGCTACCAGCGCGCCACGGCAGTTTCTGCATGCCAGGGTGTTGGCGATTCGCCATCCTGTAACTACCGAACGTCTATGCTTCGAGGCGCCTTTACCGGCTGATCTGCAGCGTGTCCTCGACTCACTGACGCTGGTCGATGCTGACGGGAATTGACGGATAGGTCCTTTTCAGGTATGCTTCTTACGTGAGTAAGGAACGCCTAGATCTCCTAATTGTAGAGCGCGGTCTGGCTCGCAGTCGGTCGGTCGCCCAGCGGCTGATCTATGCGGGCGAGGTTCGTGTAAACGGGGCGTTGGTGGACAAGCCTGGAACGCAGGTTTTCAGTAACGCCGAGATTGTCCTTGCAGCTAAGCCCCCATTCGTCAGCCGAGGTGGGGAGAAACTGGCTGCAGCGTTAACTCGCTTTCCCATCTCGGTGGTTGATAAAGTGGCTGCTGACATCGGTGCCTCGACTGGGGGCTTCACTGATTGCTTGCTTCAGCAGGGGGTCCGTAGAGTCTATGCAATTGATGTTGGCTATGGTCAGTTAGCCTGGTCATTGCGTCAGGATGAGCGGGTTGTGGTCATGGAGCGGGTGAATGCGCGCTATCTTGAGACCCTGCCCGAACTGGTGGATCTGATTGTCTCTGATGTAGCGTTTATCTCCCTACGTTTGATCTATGCAACCGCGGTTGCCTGGCTAAAGCCGGCTGGGGTTGTGGTTTCGCTGATCAAGCCGCAGTTCGAGGCTGGGCCCGAGAATGTCGGTAAGGGTGGGGTGGTGCGCGATCCGGCGGTGCACCGAGCGGTGTTGGAGGACGTGACGTCTGCTATGGCGGCACTGGGGCTGACGCTTCTGGGGTTGATGGCGTCGCCGCTTGTGGGACCGGCTGGCAATGTGGAGTTCTTGGGATGGTGGCAGCTGGTCCCACAAGCGGCGACAGAAGAAACCACCGTTAGCACGGAGCACGCGGTCTGGATTTCCAGTGCGCTGGAAGAGTCAGAGGCGCTGCGTGAATCAACCTAGGAGTTGTCCGTGCCGTATGGACGCTGGGGGATCTGATAGCAGTTAGGTGAGCGTGGTGGATTCAAGTCATATAAGGAATTTCAGCATTATCGCCCACATTGATCACGGCAAGTCTACGCTGGCGGATCGGCTGCTGGAGCTGACCGGCACCGTAGAGTCGCGCGATTTCTCCGATCAATCTCAGCTTCTGGACAGCATGGATCTTGAGCAGGAGAAGGGCGTGACGATCAAGGCTTCGGCGGTCCAGATGACGTGGACGGCATCTGATGGGCAGACCTATGAACTCAACCTGATCGATACGCCCGGCCACGTCGATTTTGGGTACGAGGTCAGTCGGGCGCTGGCTGCCTGTGAGGGGGCCCTGTTGGTGGTGGATGCCACTCAGGGTGTTGAGGCGCAGACGCTGGCCAATCTCTACCTGGCGCTAGAGAACGATCTAGAGATCGTGCCCGTGGTCAACAAGATGGACCTACCGACGGCGGATGTTGACGGGACTGTGGACGAGATTAGCGACCTGCTAGGCGTGCCGAAATCGGATGTGTTGACGGTTTCCGCTAAGGAGGGCACGAATATCGATGCGGTCCTGGAAGCCGTTGTCGCCAGAATGCCTGCCCCAGACACTGCCGATGTGACAGCGCCATTGCAGGCGCTAGTGTTTGACTCGCACTATGATCCCTATAAGGGTGTCATCGCCTACGTGCGGGTCTACCAGGGCAGGGTGGATCAGAAGACACCCTTGTTGATGATGATCACCGGTGCGAAGACCGAACCGATTGAGGTAGGGGTCTTTCGACCGGCGATGACGCCGGTTCCCGGTCTCGCTGCCGGTGAGGTCGGCTACATTGCGACTGGACTGAAGTCGGTCCGTGAGGCACGAGTTGGCGACACGGTCACCGAACTGCGGCGACCAGTGGCAGCTCCCCTGACTGGATATAATCCAGCGAAACCGATGGTGTTTGCCAGTCTCTACCCGTCGGATGCGGATGACTACGAGGATCTCCGGGATGCTCTGTCCAAGTTACAGTTGAACGACGCGGCTCTGACGTTCGAGCCCGAGACCTCCCAGGCGCTTCAGTTTGGGTTCCGCTGCGGGTTTTTGGGGCTCTTCCATATGGTGATCGCTCAGGAGCGGCTGGAGCGTGAGTACGGTCAGGACCTGGTGGTGACGGCGCCCAGCGTTGCCTATGAGGTGTTGTTGACCAGCGGCGAGGAGTTGGAGATTCATCGCCCTGCGGATCTCCCCGATCCTGCCTTGATTGCAGAGGTGCGCGAACCTTGGATGAAAGTTCAGGTCATCACCCCCACAGACTATATGGGACCGCTGATGGAGATCTTCCGCCGCAAACGGGGCAGCTTTCTGCTAACGGAAACGCTCGACACTCGTCGTGTTCTACTGACTTTTGAGGTGCCATTGGCGGAGATGGTGATCGACCTCCACGATCGGATCAAGTCAGCCACCCGCGGTTACGCATCGATGGACTACGCCTTCGAAGCCTATCGGGCCGATGACCTGGTGAAGGTCGACGTGCTGGTGAATCAGGAACCCGTTGATGCTTTGGCCATCATTGTGCACCGTGAGCAGGCCTATGAGAAGGGATCAGCGCTGATCCGTAAGATGAAGGAGGCGATTCCCCGACAGCTCTTCGAGGTGCCCATACAGGCAGCGGTTGGGGGCAAGATCGTGGCGCGCGTCAACGTCAAGGCTCTGCGAAAGGATGTGTTAGCGAAGTGCTATGGCGGTGATGTGACACGCAAGCGGAAGCTGCTAGAGAAGCAGAAGGCCGGCAAAAAGCGGATGAAGCAACTGGGCAATGTGATGATCCCTCAGGAGGCTTTTCTAGCCATTCTGCGCATTGACGAGGATTAGCGATGGGCAATTGGCTGGGGTTCTGGCACCAGTTATCGAAACAGCGCAGGAAACGGGCGTTGCTCTACGCGCTCGCCGTGCTGGTCGCTGTCGGAACACTCTATGCAGCGCGCTCAGTACTGGGTATTTACTTCCTCGGCCTAGTCTTCGCCTATCTTCTGGCTCCCGTAGTCGACCTCATCAACCACGGGCTTTGCTGGATTGCGGGAAAATGGCGCTTCGGATTTCTGCGCAGATTCGCACGATCCTTAAGTGTGATGGTTACTTATTTTCTTGTGGTCGCCGTCATTGCCGGCTTTGTAGCGCTGGTGGTGCCGATCATTATCCGCGAGGGTCAGCAACTCTGGGCGGCTCGCGAACGGATTATCGCCGATGTGACAGGTTGGGGTGAATGGGTGCTGGACCGGTACGAACTGCTGCCCGATCCGGTGCGGGATCAGATCGATGATACTCTGCGTGATCTGGGCAACCTGATTACTCGGGCTCTCCAAGAGGCCGTCGGGGGCCTCGCTGTTGCGGTCACCTACACTTTCGGTATCGTTCTGGCGGTAGCGATCATCCCTGCTTGGGTCTACTTTCTGCTGCGCGATTTTGATCAGATCCGCGACGCTGCCTATGCGGCTCTGCCAGAAGCGGCCCGTGAGGATGTACGTATCGTTTTGCGCTTGCTCGACCGGACAGTGGGCAGCTACGTCCGCGGGCAGCTACTGCTGATGGTCATCGTGGGCGTGATGCAGGCGGTGGCAATGAGCATTATTGGCGTACAGTACGCTCTGCTCTTGGGGGTGATCGCCGGGTTGTTGGAGTTCGTGCCCCATCTGGGCCCCACACTGGCGGCTATTCCCGCGATTCTGGTTGCTTTGGCCCAGAGTCCAATGCTGGCTTTATTGACGGTTGTTGCGACCCGGATCGTTCAGATGATCGAGAGCTCGCTAATCACCCCTAACATCCTCGGCAGTACCATGGATGTACATCCGGCTATCTTGATGGTGGTGCTAATTGTCGGGGCCGAGATTGCCGGCCTGCCGGGCATCATTCTCGCCCCCATCCTGACGGCGGTGCTGCGGGACGTCTATCGCTATTTCTCTTTTCGCTTTGCTGATACGCCTTGTACCCCTGATGAGGCGTATGACCGCGCCATCAGCGGTGCATCGTTCTCGGTTGACGTCTAGTCGGGTCGCTGTTCGGCAGCAGACTTGAAGGAGGCTATGATGGAGATCCGAAAATCGCCCTATGGGACTCTCGATGATGGCACGCAGGTCGCCCTCTACTCGTTGGTGAATCACCAGGGGATGACTGTCCGGATCACGCCCTATGGTGGGGTCGTGACCGCGTTAAAAGTCCCGGATGGCGAGGGCCGAATGGGTGATGTGGTGTTGGGTTTTGACCGGCTGCGCGACTATGTCGAACGCAATCCGTTTTTTGGATGCTTGGTAGGCCGATATGCGAATCGCATTGCTCAGGGGAGGTTTGCGCTAGAGGGTGTTGAGTACCAGCTGGCGCGCAACGACGGGCCCAACGCCCTGCACGGAGGCCTAAGGGGCTTCGATAAGCAGGTCTGGCAGGCGTGGGCGCGCGAGGGTCCTGCTGATGAGCCAATGTTGGAGCTCAGTTTGCTGAGCCCTGATGGTGAGGAGGGATATCCGGGTACGCTGTCGGTGAGAGCAGCTTATACTGTCACTTCCGATAACGGCCTGCGCATCGATTACCAGGCCACGACAGACAAGACGACGATCCTGAATCTGACCAACCACTCGTATTTCAACCTGTCTGCTGGGCGGCAGAAGACGGTGCTTGATCACGAGCTGATGATCAACGCTGATGCCTTTACGCCGGTTGACGAGATTCTGGTTCCGACCGGCCAGATTCAACCAGTGGCGGGTACCCCGTTGGACTTTCGCCAGCCCACGCCAATTGGTGCGCGCATTGACGCTGATGACGAGCAGTTGCAGATCGCTGGTGGCTACGATCATAACTGGGTTATCAACGGTGAGGCTGGACGCCTGCGATTGGCCGCCCGTGTGCATGAACCCGAGTCGGGCCGCGTGATGGAGGTCTTCACGACCGAACCCGGTGTGCAAGTCTACACAGGCAACATGCTTCCGAAAGAGCTTCCTGGCAAAGGGGAGCACACCTATGGCCTCCGCGGCGGATTCTGTTTGGAGACTCAGCACTTTCCTGACTCGCCCAATCAGCCAGCATTCCCGTCAACCCGTTTGGAGCCCGGACAGACATTTCGGTCCAGCACGCTATATCGGTTTTCGGTAGTCTGACCTGCCGGGGGTCTTAAGCGGTAACGCTCCTGTGCGATCTATGTAAGTATAATGTCAGGGGGTCTGTGTTGCCCTCTGTGGTGTTCGGTTTCGGTCGCCCTCCATATCGTGGGAGGGCGGTTCTATGTTCAAGGAACTGTCATTGTCTGAGCACGGTCTAGTTCATACCCTCAAGTCGTTGCGCGGGAACGCCCGCGGATGCGTTCTAACGGAGCCGCTATGGGGCATTCCATTCAACTTGTACTCCCCTTATGTCTCAATCTATATGTTAGCCCTTGGCTTGAACGATGCTCGGATAGGTTTTTTGACCAGCATCAGTCTGCTTTTCCAGATCTTCTGGACGCTAATGAGCGGCGCCATTACTGACAAATTGGGTCGAAAGCGCACGACGCTGATTTTCGACATCCTTTCATGGAGCATTCCAACTCTGATCTGGGCCTTTGCACAGAACTTCACTTACTTTCTCGTTGCGGCGATTGTAAATGCTGTCTGGCGGGTGACTCATAACTCCTGGAATCTCATTCTCGTGGAGGATACGGAGTCGCGGCTGCTTCTGGACATTTATTCTTGGATCTATATCGCTGGTTTGCTTGCTGCCTTCGTGGCACCGCTGACCGGAGTGCTGATCTCGGCTTTCGGGATGGTCCCGACGATGCGTGGGCTCTACTTCCTGGCTTTCGTGATGATGACGACGAAGTTCTTGATCATGAACTCGATGGTGACCGAGACTGAACAAGGGATCAGGCGGATGACCGAGACGTCCGATCAGGGGGTTCTATCGCTGGTGCAGGAATCGCCAATGGTGTTGCGTCATATAGTACGTAGCCCGGCAACCCTCTATACGTTGGCACTGATGCTGGTTCTCAACGTTTCCTGGACGATCCGCGGCACCTTCTGGTCCATTCTCGTGTCGCAGGAGCTGCGCATCCCTGACGAGCATCTGGCGCTGTACCCGTTCGTCAGGTCGATGACTATGTTGGCGTTCTTTTTTGTGGCAATGCCCCGGCTGCAGCGGATGGCTCAGCTCAGTCAGTTTGGAGAACGCTTGCTTATGATCATCGGGTTTGTCGGCTTGCTGATCAGCCAGGTGATCTTGATCGCTGCGCCGGTGGGCAGCTATACGGTTTTGTTGATTGCTACGATGCTGGAAGGTACCGGAATCCCGCTGACAGGCACAATGCTGGACAAACTGACGGTGACGACGGTGGATGCTAAGGAGCGTGCTCGGACTATGGCGTTGCTCAACCTGATGGTGGTTGTCGGCGCAACACCCTTCGGGTGGATTGCGGGACAGCTTTCACTGGTTAACCGTCGTCTTCCCTTTGTGCTAGTCCTAGCGCTTCTGATTCTGGGCGGGTTTGTCGCTCTTCTGAGTCGGCGTGTGCAGACCCCGGTGGTCATTTCTGAGGCAGAGCACCCTCTGGAAGCTGAGATGGCAGCATAGCGAGTCACCATCCGAGATAGTCGTGCGTTAGACGTTGGCACACTGCGAGTCGAGCGGAAGTGTTAAGGGATTACTTGCATCAAACCTGTTTTGAGCGCCGTATCGGACGGTTAAGGCCCGTGGGCACCTGTGAGAGATATCTTTTGGCTCCCCTGTAAAAAGGCAGGCGCGTCAGCGGCACACCCCACATATTGTGTTTTATAAGACAAAAAACGGCATATGTAGTGGGTAAAGCTGAGATTCTTGGTACTTCTCACCCTTTTT
>PWVB01000355.1 GCA_003562365.1 Anaerolineae bacterium | reverse complement strand
CCGATCTGCACCGTCGTGACTTTGACCGCACGGATCGGTGCAGCTTCCGGCTACTAGGATCTTGCGGAGTGGGTTAGCTAATCCGAAAAGCCGGTGACCCCGCCTCCTCATTACCAACTAGGCGTTCCTTTTCCGCCCCTTGAACAGCTACATCCGCTTGCTGCTTTTCTCTTCCTGTGGCATCATAGGAAACAGTGAGGAGATGCGTCCCACTGGAAAAAGGGTGCCAGAGGGATCTCCCTGGGAAGAAAGAAGGGGCGGTCAGTATGTTCGTCGGAGATGGCTCGAAGCTCGAGTTTAAGCGTTCTCACGCGCGGCTGTTACGCCAACAGAGCATCACGGAGACGGAACCCGGTCCCATTCTCCACGATTTCGAAGCGCTGTTGGGATATGTCCGGGAGCGAGCTCTGCGGGTCACCGGGACCCATCAACTGCCCCTGAGCTGTCTGCCGGAGATCAATGCCCGTCTGCATCGACCTCTCGATCTGGGGCTAAAACGGCCCCAGCAAAAGTCCTATCCTCCTATTCACGGACTCTACCTGCTGTTGCGCGCCTCAGGCCTGACCTACTTGGACCATATAGGCTCTAAGCCTTCTCTTATGGTGGATGGAGATCTGGCGGCGTCCTGGGAGACCCTCAATCCCACTGAGCGTTACGGCACTCTGCTGGAAACCTGGTTGCTGCGGGCACACCCGGACATTGTCGGAGAGCGACCGCGCCCCTTCTACTACATCCCGGAGAACTTCCTCAAGTGGATGAACCTCTTCGCCCGACCCGATGATAGGCTTGATTTCCTGGCGTACACGCCTGGCTGGCATAATCTGGGCCTGTTGGCACTCTTCGGGCTTGTGGAGATCGAGGAGGGGCCATCCGTCGCCGGGGAGGGCTGGCAGATTGCCGGACTGCAGCTCACCCTTTTCGGCGAGGCGCTGCTGACTCTACTCTGCGCCGAGTTCTTCTTAGACTTTGATCGGATTCTGGACCTCGAGGCGGAGGAAGAGATCCCCCCGGGCACCTTACAATCCGTGCTGGGACCCTACTTCCCGATGTGGCAGCGCACCTTACCTCTGCCGGCAGAGAGTCCATTCCGTGAGGGGCTACACATCTTCAAGGTCAGCCTGGGAAAGCGCCTTTGGCGGCGGCTGGCGGTTCCTGCGCGTGCTACGTTGGAGCAGCTGGCTGGCGACATCCTCGACGCCTACGACTTCGACTACGATCACCTGTACGACTTTCGCTATGAGAATCGTCTGGGGGTGGAGCAGCGTCTCTATCACCCCTACATGGACGAGGGTCCGTGGGTCTCGGACGTGCAGGTGGGAGCGCTCCCGCTGCATGTGAATCAGGCGATGACCTTCCTCTACGACTACGGAGATCGCTGGGAGTTCGAGGTCACACTGGAAGAGATCCAGCCAACCACTGGGGAGGCGGAGACCCGCGTCTTGGAGGCGGCGGGCGACGCCCCAGAACAGTATCCTGGATGGACATAATCGTGTGGAGGTTCATTGGTGCGGTATCCCGGTACATCTCGCAGGGTACCCGTGTCAAGTCAAAAGAAAACCTTACCGAACATCGAGACCACCCTCCTTTCTCAAGAGTGAAAGGCACGGAACCGTAGTAGGGGTTGGGGGAACTGTGAGCAACTTGTCGTTCGAGTTGCTCACAGTTCCCCCAGCGTCCCGGGCGCCACGGGCGCTGCTGAGATCAGAGAAGAGAGACGTTTATGTCGTGTGCAGTCCGTACGAAGTCATCGCCCGTCGTCATCGCCGTCATCGATGGGATGGGTGGGGGGGATCGGTACTCAGATCGTCACGCAGTTGCGTCAGGAGCTGCCGCTGGACGCGGAGATACTGGCGCTCGGAGCCAACGCTGTGGCTACCCAGAAGATGATGCAGGCGCGCGCGAGCCGCGGTGCCAGCGGCGAGAACGCCATCTGTGTGTCGGTGAATGAGGCCGACTTCATCCTGGCCCCCATTGGCGTGGTGATCCCCAACTCCATGATGGGTGAGATTACGCCCGCCATTGCCGCGGCCGTTGCTGGGGCCCGGGGGCGGAAGCTGCTGCTGCCCATCAACCAGCCGCACTTTGAGATCGTGGGCATCGAATGGCAGGCGCTGACCAAACAGATCAGTGCAGCCATCAAGACGATCCGGCAGGCCTTGCTGGCACACGGGATCTAGGATTGCACGCTGGCGGCCGGGCGCTGCGTCGCGTTGACAATCCCATCTGGTATGTTATCTTTCTCATCACCGACATGAAGTTGGTGCGCTGTGCTCGCTGAGGGTCGCCGCGCTGGGACCTGAAGGTTTCTCCGGCGGCGATGTGACGAAGGAGATGCCCGCATGTGTGAAGCGAGGGTCTATGTCATTTCATCCCCGCCACCTGCCGATGCCGATACGGAGGTTGCACTCGAGCTACCGGAGCAACCGGCGGCACAGTTGCTGATGGAGGATGTGGTCACGCTGCAAGATGAGGATGGCGTCTACGTCCTGGTCAATCTTTTGGGTGAACAGAAACTGGTCCGGGGACGGATCAGCCGGATCGATTTCCTGAACCATACTGTCTACCTGGACCTTGCGTCCGAGGCGCCTGCCGCCGAAGCGTAGTCGAGCGGGGTCGCCCGCCATCGTACAGCATCGTTCATCTGTTGTGAGTTAGGAGCCATGAAGGCCGCTGCCGGTTTGAAGCCGGCGCCTTTCAGGCTCTTTTTTGTTGTCATGTCTAGTCGTCCAATTGTATCGTGGAGGGGAAAGATGTTGGATATTCAGGGTACCCGGAGTTTTCATGGGCATATGTGCCCGGGGTTGGCGATTGGCATTCGCGCCGCCGAAATCGCTCTGCGGGAAATCGGCCCGCATTCGGCCGATGAGGAGATCGTTGCCGTGGTGGAGACCGATATGTGCGGTGTCGATGCCATTCAGTACCTCACCGGTTGCACCTTCGGTAAGGGCAATCTGATTCATCTCGACTACGGCAAGAGCGCTTTCACCTTCATTCGGCGCTCTGATGGGAAGGCGCTACGCATCGTGATGCGTCCCGATGCCTGGGGCGAGCGTGACCCGGAGCACACCCGGCTTTTCGCGCGGGTGCGCTCCGGAGAGGCGACGTCTGCCGAGCGAGCGCGGTTTGAGACCCTGCATCAAGACCGAGCGCAGCAGGTGCTCGATCTGCCGGAGGCAGTGCTTTTTGAAGTCGTACCAGTCGAGGCGCGCATCCCCGAGCCGGCCCGCATCCACAGGTCGTTGGCCTGTGCTACCTGTGGCGAAATAGCTATGGAGACCCGCACCCGCAACTACGGCGGGGAGGTCCTTTGCCTTCCCTGTTTTGAGGCTGCCGTACGCCGCGTCTGATGGTGCGCCGTCTGATCGGATACCTGTTGACCCTTTGGATCGTGCTGACGGCGAATTTCCTCTTGCCGCGCTGGTTGCCTGGTGATCCGCTGTCAGCGCTGCTCGACCCGACGAGTGCCAGCTATGTCTACGACGCCGAGGTGCGGGCTGCCCTGGCGGCCTACTACGGGCTTGATCGCCCCCTGCTGGCGCAATATGGACATTACCTGAGCGGTGCGCTGACCGGCGATCTTGGGCGCTCGATCCGGTTGAATCGTCCTGTCAGCGGCTTGATTGGCGCTCATCTGCCCTGGACTTTGTTGCTTACGTTGACCGCCCTGTCCTTGGCGGCGGTGCTGGGCCTGTTGGGTGGCGCTCTGGCAGGGTGGCGGCGAGGTTCGTCGGCGGATAAGGTGCTGGTGACGCTCAGCGTGGTCATCAGCAACGCACCGGTCTATTTTGTAGGGACACTGCTGCTCATTGTCTTCGGTGCCCGTCTGCGCTGGCTGCCGCTGGCCGGAGGCCGCACGCCCTTCGCGACCTATCCCAGCCTGCTGGATGCGGCCCGGGACATTGGTCGCCATCTGGTGCTGCCGGCCTTGACGCTGACGCTGGCGACGATGGGCAGCCAGTTTCTGTTGGTGCGTAACAGTATGGTGACGGTGCTGGGCGAGGACTTTATGCTAGTGGCGCGCGCTAAGGGGCTGTCGTCTGGACGGCTGAAGTGGGTTCACGCGCTGCGTAACGCGCTTCTGCCCTTCGTGGCTCACCTGGCCGCGCACGCCGGACTCGTGATCACCGGCGCCGTCTTCATCGAGACGCTCTTTAACTATCCGGGTATGGGCCGCCTTATCTTCGAGGCGGTGGGCGCCCGCGACTATCCGGTGCTCCAGGGCGCTTTTCTTGCGGTTTCGACGGTGGTGCTTGGTGCTAACCTGCTGGCGGACTGGGTCAACCAGCGCCTTGACCCGCGGCTGAGGCACGTATGAGATCCCAACGACAGCCGCAGCCGAAACACAAGCGGGGCGCACTGGTCTTTGGCCTGACGCTGTTGGCCAGCGTGATCCTGGTGGCATTCGCGGCACCACTTCTGGCGCCTTACGATCCCCACGCCTTTGTGGGGCGGCCGCTGGAGCGGCCCAGCCCAACGCATCGGCTGGGGACCAACGACGTTGGGCAGGATATCCTCAGCGAGCTGATTCACGGCGCGCGCATCTCCTTGATCGTGGCGCTGGGAGCCTCGGTGGGTACCGTGGCGTTGGGCACCCTGGTGGGGGCCGTAGCCGGGTATGTCGGCGGCTGGCTTGACAGCCTTTTAATGCGCGGGGTCGACGTGATGCTCATCCTGCCGCGGCTGCCGCTGCTCATCCTGCTGGCGGCTTTTCTGGGAACGGGGTTGGGCCAGACGGTGACAGTGATCGCTCTGCTTTTCTGGCCGACCACGGCACGGATCATCAGGGCGCAGGTGCAGATGGTGCGGCGCCGCGGATACGTACAAATGGCACGTGGCTTCGGCGGCGGCGCCTTTCACATCCTCATCCGTCACATCCTGCCCGAGATCGGCCCGTTGATCGCCTCACAGCTGGTTATGGCGGCTGGTCGGGCCGTGGTTCTGGAGGCTGGCCTGGCTTTCCTGGGTCTGGGCAATCCGGCGGCCAAGAGCTGGGGGTTGATGATCCGCTTCGCGCTGAACCTCCCCGGTCTGTTGCTCACCGAACGCTGGCTTTGGTGGTTGCTGCCGCCGGGGATCTGTATCACGCTGCTCATCCTGGCGCTGGCCTACGTGGGCATTGGTTTGGAGGCTTCGCTCCAACCGAGGTTGGAGGGCGTATGAGCGCGTTGCTCTCCGTTCGCGATCTGCACGTTCACTTCCCGGCGGTCGGCGAGCATCAAACGCCTGCGGCAGCGGCCACGCGGGCCGTCGACGGCATCTCCTTCGACCTGCGGGCCGGTGAGACCCTGGCCATCGTTGGGGAGACGGGATCGGGTAAGACGACCATCGGACGCGCCCTCTTGGGGCTCCATCCGCCCGCGAGCGTACAGGGCAGTATCCGGCTGCAAGGAGAAGAGCTGGTAGGACTCGATGAGACCGGCTGGCGCGCCGTGCGCTGGCAGCGGATCGCGATGGCGGTGCAGTCGGCGGGCACCGCCTTCGACCCAGTCTACCGCATCGCGGCACAGATCGCCGAACCGCTGCGCGTGCATTTGCACCTCTCGGCGCGGGAGGCCGATGCCCGTGCGATGGCGCTGGCGCGGCGCTTGGGTCTGACATCGCGCCACCTACGCGCCTACCCGCATCAACTCAGCGGTGGGGAGAAGCAGCGGGCGATGCTGGCGATGGCGCTGAGCTGTGAGCCAGAGGTGTTGATCGCCGACGAGCCGACCAGCGGTCAGGACGTGCTGTCGCGCGCTCAGTTGGTAGCGCTCTTGCAAGCCATCTGTTGCGAACAGGGCACGAGCCTGCTCTTGATCTCGCACGATCTAGCAGCGGTCGCGCAGCTGACCGAGCGTGTGGTCGTCCTCTACGCCGGTAAGTTGATCGAGACCGGCGATGCCGCGGAGATCCTGGCATCGCCGCGGCATCCCTATACCTGGGGCCTGCTGAATGCCTATCCCACGATGACGACGGCGCGGGATCTGCGCGCCATCCGGGGCAGTCTGCCGGACCCCAGCAACCCGCCAATGGGCTGCCGCTTCCACCCCCGTTGTACGCAGGCAGTGGCGCGCTGTCGCGTGGAGGAACCGCTCCTGGCGCGCAGCACCGGCGTGGCGAGTGGGGGCGAACGGCTGATCGCGTGTCATCTGGGGGGGCTGCAGGCGCTGCTAGAGGCCACTGCTCTGCGCAAGGCCTTCAGGGCGAACGGTCAGATCGGGCGGCGGCCCGCCGATGATGGCGTGGAGGCCGTGCGTGACGTCGATTTGGTCGTATGGGAGGGTGAGGTCGTGGCGGTGGTGGGCGAGACCGGCAGCGGCAAGACAACGCTGGGCCGGCTCCTGGTGGGTCAGCTGGTGCCCGACGCCGGTCAGGTGCGCTTTGAGGCGCAGGACCTATTTGGACTGTCTACAGCGGCCCGCAAGCGATGCTATCGCCGCATCCAGTTCATCGCCCAAGATCCCTTTGATGCCATCAGCCCGCGTCTGTCGGTGGGTAAGGTGGTGAGGGAGCCGCTGGAGGTGCAGGGCATCGGCACTGATGATGAGCGCCAGGCACGGGCGCGTGAGGCCTTGGACGCTGTGAGCCTGCCGACGGACGAAGGCTTTCTGGGACGGCGTGCGCACACCCTGAGCGGCGGGCAGCTGCAGCGGGTGGCGATCGCGCGGGCCCTGGTCCTGGATCCCAAGCTGCTGGTGGCTGACGAACCGGTCTCGATGCTGGATGCCAGCGAGCAGGCGCGGGTGATCAACCTGCTGAAGGACATCCAGAGTGCCCGCGGTATGGGCCTGTTGATCATCTCCCACGACCTGGCGCTGGTGCGTAAAATCGCCGATCGGATCCTGGTGATGCAGCAGGGGCGGATTGTTGAGGCTGGGCCTGCCGGCCGGGTGATCAGCGCCCCGCAGCATGCTTACACCCGCGCCCTGTTGGGGGCGGCACCCGCTTTCGACTGGTGAGCGTAGTAGAACACTTGGTTTTATCCTGTCAATGGATGAGGGGGATATGTGATGGTTCATCGTGCGTTACAACGAGTTCTGGGAGCTCTGGTGCTGGTCGTGCTGCTGACGCTGGCGGCTTGCCAGCTGCCGGGACTGGGTGAGGGTGGGGGAGCGTCCACCGCCGTGGACGTGCTGCGGCTGCCGGGCGGCAGTTACTGGGGGCATCCTTCGCCCTTTGGGTTCAACCGGGGACCAGGTTACATGCGTGCTTCGCTGATCTTTGACACCCTGGTCTGGCGTGACGCCAGCGGCGAGTCGATCCCCTGGTTGGCGACCGACTGGGCTCTGTCCGATGACGGCCTCACCTGGACCTTCACGCTGCGCGACGATGTGCGCTGGCATGACGGCGAGCCGCTCACCGTGGACGATGTTATCTTCTCGATCGAGTACTATCGCGCGCATCCCGGCACCGCCTGGTTTATGGCGCAGGTGCAGGAGATCGTGAGTGTGATCCAGGTCGCCGAGCAACAAGTGGCCTTTGAGCTGGCAAGGCCTTTTGCGCCATTCCTGCAGACCACGGCGGAGTCGCTGCTTATCTTCCCGCGCCACATCTGGGAGGATGTCGAGGATCCGCAGATTTACACCGAGCCGGACGCCTTCGTCGGGAGCAGCGCCTACCGGCTGGTTTCCTTCAGCCAGGAGGAGGGGACCTACCTCTTTGAGGCCAACCCCGACTTCTTCCTAGGTGCTCCTCACGTAGGACGCATCGAATTCATCCCCATCAGTGATGAACTGCTGGCCCTATCTAATCGGGAGATCGCGGCCTTCGATAAGTTCGGAGGTGTGACCGATGAGATGCTGGCGCCTTTCCACCAGGAGCCTTTCGAGATCGCAGAGGCGCCCGGCGAATGGGGGATGTTCCTCTACTTCAACCTCGAAAAAGAGACGCCGCTGCAGGACCTGCGGGTGCGGCAGGCCATTGCCCACGCCGTGGATCGCCAGGCGATGGTGGAGCGGGTGTTGTTTGGCTTTGGGGGTGTCGGCCATCCCGGGTTCTTGCCGCCGGCGAACCCCTTCCATACTCCGGACGTGAGGACATATCCGTTTGACCCGGCGCGCGCCATCGAGCTGCTGGAGGACGTTGGCTACGATGGTACGCCGCTGCGGCTGGCTTACTCGCCGGATTGGATCATGGCTTCGACGCGGGTGGTGGAGATCATTGACCGCGGCCTCGCCGAGGTGGGCATCACCGTGGAACACGTCACAATGGACCGGGCGACCATCGACTCAGCGGCTGCTGAGGGTGCCTACGAACTGCTGATCACGGGCTTCGGCGGGCTCGGCAGCGATCCCGATCAACTGCGGCGCAACTTCGCCAGTGACAGCCCGGCACGGGGATTCTCGCGCGCTCATGGCTACCATAATCCAGAGTTTGACGCATTGGCGGG
>PWVB01000540.1 GCA_003562365.1 Anaerolineae bacterium | reverse complement strand
GAGCAGATATCAGACTCTTCGGAGCAATCTGCGTCGAAACGTGAAAATATGGCTGCAGAAAGGCAGCCTTCCAAACCGTGTCAAGTTGGCACAGTTTGGTAAACCAGGTAGTCTCTTGTCTGACTCAGCAAGATCCACGGACCGCGTGACGATGGCTGACGTAGCGCGCGAGGTCGGTGTCTCGATGATGACCGTGTCCCGCGTGGTCAATGAGAAGGGCGATGTGAGCCCGGCCACCCGGCAGCGAGTCTTGGAGGCCATAGAGCGTCTGGGGTACCGGCCCAGTGGAATTGCACGCGGCCTGGCGACGCGCCACACCGGCACGTTGGGTCTAGTGGTGCCCGATGTCGCCAATCCTTTCTTTGCCGAAGTCGCTCGCGGTGTCGAGCACGTTGCCTATGCTGAGGGATACAATGTCTTTCTCTGTAACACTGACGAAGATCCCGAGCGCGAGCTGGACGTCCTGGGATCGTTGGAGGAGAAGCGCGTTGATGGGATTGTCCTCTGTAGCTCACGGCTGGACGCCGCTGATCTTCAGATGGTGGTAGATTCGCATCCGGCAGTAGCGCTGGTCAACCGGCACTTGAACAGCGGTGGCCGCGGTGTGGCCGCGGTCCTGGTGGACGACGTGATGGGCGGGCAGCTCATGACATCGCACCTGCTTCGTCGCGGGCATCGGGCGATCGGTTTTCTGTCCGGGCCCGAGGGATCTCGCAGCGGCCTTGGCCGGGTGAAAGGTTACCGGGAGCGTCTTGAGGCCTTTGGCGTGCCCTACGACTCCCGCCGGGTCCTGAAATGTGGACCGATGGCTGAAGCCGGTCAAGAGGCGGCACGCCATCTCCTGTCCGCTCAGCCTGAGCTGACGGCGTTGCTCTGCTACAATGATCTGGTGGCGGTGGGTGTACTGCGCGCCTGTTCTGCGATGGGACGTCGGGTGCCCGATGATCTGGCAGTGGTTGGCTTCGACGACATCCCGCTGGCGGCACTGGTGACGCCAGCCCTGACGACGTGCCGCATCCCTAGGTACGAGCTGGGCGTCAAAGCCGTTGCTCTGCTGCTCGCTCAGATCCGGATGGTCGACAGCACCGAGCCCTCGATGCCTGAAGCGCGCTCTTGGCGGGCGGCGGCCACGACAGAGGCCGGCGCGCATGCGAAGCTCGAACCCTCTAACACGATCTTGTTGCAGCCCGAGTTGGTGATCCGAGCCAGCGCTCCGTGATCAGAGCACCCGGGAAGTCCTGTTTCCGCGAGCTATACTGCCATCTTCAGTGAGGAGGTATGATGAAGAAGCATTGGAAGTTGGATCCTGATCGGTATTTCGACCCTGACCCAACCCAGCGCCGCGTGGCCCGCGAGCTCTATGCAGAGGTCGCGGATCTGCCCTTGGTCTGTCCCCACGGACACGTTAATCCACAGCTCTTTGCTGATGAGGACGCGGCTTTTGGCTCGCCGGCGGATCTGTTCATCATCCCTGACCACTATGTCTTTCGCATGCTCTATTCGCAGGGCATGCCCATGGAGGATCTGGGGGTGGGGCGCAAAGACGGTGGAAGCGTTGAGACGGACCATCGTAAGATCTGGCAGAGATTCGCCGACCATTTCTACCTTTTTCGTGGGACGCCCAGTGGCGCTTGGCTGATGCAGGAGTTGTATGAGGTTTTTGGTGTTCACCAGAAGCTGGCCAGCGACACCGCCCAGGAGATCTACGATCAGATTGAGGCCAAGCTGGCGCTTCCCGGATTCCGCCCGCGCCAGCTCTTCGAGCGGTTTAACATTGAGGTCCTTTGCACCACTGATGCTGCCAGCGACACACTGGCAGCCCACCAGGCGATCCGCGATTCGAGCTGGTCCGGCCGGGTGTTGCCTACTTTCCGCCCGGACGCGGTGGTCAACTTGACTGCGCCTGGATGGCGTGAGAGCTTGCACGCGCTCGGTGAGGTGATAGATCGTGAGGTGACCAGCTACCAGGAACTGGTTCGGGCCCTGGAAGAGCGGCGGGCCTTCTTCAAGTCTATGGGAGCCCGAGCGACGGATCACGCCGCGTTGACCGCCTATACTGGCGAGCTCTCTGCCGCGGATGCAGAGGCGATTTTCGCGCGTGCTTTGCGGGGCACAGTGACAGTGGAGGACGCCCAGGCGTTCACCGGGCATATGCTGATGGAGATGGCGCGGATGAGCATCGAAGACGGCTTGGTGATGCAACTTCATGTTGGATCCTATCGTAACCACAATCCAGAGATCTTCGCCCGCTTTGGTGCCGATATGGGCGCCGACATACCGATCACTTCGGAGTTCACTCGTAATTTGCATCCGTTGCTGGCCAAGTACGGCAATGATCCGCGGTTGAGCTTGATTCTGTTTACGCTGGACGAGGATACTTACGCCCGTGAGCTGGCACCGCTAGCCGGTCACTACCCGGTGATCAAGATTGGCCCGCCGTGGTGGTTCCACGATAGTTTGAACGGCATGCGGCGCTACTTCGAGCGCGTGATGGAGACGGCCGGCATCTACAACACAGCGGGGTTCAACGACGACACACGGGCCTTCCCCTCGATTCCGGCCCGACATGACGTCTGGCGTCGTGCTGGTGCTAACTGGGTCGCGTCGTTGGTGGTCAGAGGGGTGATCGATCTTGCCGACGCCCGCGAGATGGTCCAGGCTCTGGCCTACGGGCTGGCGAAACAAGCTTATCATTTGGACGCTTAAGGGTAGACCGTTCTATGTCAGATGCCGAAGTCACCAGCCGCGTGGTCATCAACCTACTGCTGATCGCAGTGGGCTATCTCATCAAACGTATCGGCTTGATCAGCCGTGACGAAGGACGGGTCCTGAATCGCTTAGTGCTCTACGTCACGCTGCCGGCGATGAATCTGAAGGTGGTCAGCGGCGCTGATCTGTCCTGGGCGATGCTGGCGCTGCCGCTGCTTTTCTTGGTCGCCGGCATTATGGCGAGCATCGTGGGACGCTGGCGAGGGCAGGTCCTGGCGCTCTCGCGACAGGATATGGGTACTTTTGTCGTCTCTTTCTGCGGCGTGATGGGTGCGTTAGCTTACCCCTTCGCCGAGGCGGCCTTCGGTGATGAGGGCGTGCGCACGGTGGCGATCAGTGATTTGGGCAACGCGATCGCGATCTTTGCCTTTGCCTACTACCTGTCCTTTCACTATTCCAACAAAGAGGACTTCAATCTGCGCCAAATCCTGAAAAAGGTCGCGCTTTTCTTCCCTCTACACGCTTTTCTGCTGGCCATGGTGCTCAATCTGGCAAGTGTTGGTCTGTATGGGCTGCCGGCGGGGCTGATCGATGGCCTGGCGGTGATGAACTCACCATTGATGCTGCTCGCCTTGGGGGTCTATTTGGAGATTGATGTGTCGCGGGACGAGGGGAAGATCCTGATGACGCAGTTGCTGGCCAAGTATGCTGTTGGCGCCCTGGTGGCTGCTTTCGCTGTGACACTCTTGCCCTTTCGGGGTCCCACCCGGGCGATGATCTTCCTGCTGCCCTTGATGCCTACATCACTCTCCACGCTGCTTTACTCGGTTGAACAGGAGCTGAACCCCCGTCTGGCAGCGATGTTTATCTCGCTGACGATGCTGGTGAGTCTCGTGATCACAACGGTCACGGTTCTGGGGTTTCGTGACGTTTTTTAAGGAGCGAAAGATGGCTGAACAACTTGGGAAACTGGTGGGGTTTGACAAGGTGTACCCGCGCTCCTACGTAGCGTGGGAGGGGACAGACTACTGCCTGGCCCGCGACGAGGCGGGTGATAAGGTGCTCTGCGTGCGTGGTGACACGGAGGGGTTTGAGGGCGAACCGCGAGGTGATGTCTTGGTCTGTCCGCGCTCCGCCCGCAACGCGAACACGTTGCGGACTCGCCTGCCCTGGCTGCAGGCTACGCCGTTAGGTCTGGCGACCTCAGCTGGCTGTGGAGATCGTCTAGGCCTGGCGACGCCGGGTCATCTTCGCGCCATTCGTGAGGTTGGAGCGATTGCGCCCATCCTGGCGCAGCAGTCGATGCGCGAAAACGCGCGTACGCTGCGCTCTCCACAGGATGTGATGGATGATGCTCTGTGGGGAGTCCTTGAGGAAGGATGGCGTGAGGCGTGGGGCGCCGATGCGGATCATCTCAAGACGACAGAAGATATAGATGTCTGTGTACTGGCCGGCTATACTTTCTTCACCGTCGATCCTGGCGATCACGTCGACAACGACGCGCATACTGACCCACTGGAGACCTTGTGGCGTAAGTACGAGGCTTTGCCCTGGACCAGGCTCCGCGACTATCCTGACGGGATGCGGGCGCGCTATCTGGATATGGGCGGCGCCCATCCCCATAGCCCGGTGCTGGAGCAGCTGGACCTGCATTTCGATGAGCTGTCGCTTCTCCGTGCTGCGTGCAAGTACGGCGGCGCCCTGGCCCATGCGGTGGAGATGTACGAGCATTTGGCGCGGGCCACAGGCAGCGCGCTGTTCGAGTTGGAGATCTCGGTCGACGAGACTGAAACCCCCACTTCTCCGCTGGAGCATTTCTTTATCGCCAGCGAGCTCTCACGCTTGGGAGTGGAGTGGGTGAGCCTGGCTCCACGCTACGTGGGCCGGTTCGAAAAGGGCGTCGACTATATTGGCGACCTGGAGGTCTTCGAGACAGAGTTCACCAAGCACGCGTTCATCGCTCGGATGATGGGGCCTTACAAGCTCAGCATCCATTCTGGCTCCGATAAGTTCAGTATCTATCCGACGATGGCTGAACATACCGAAGGACTGGCGCATCTGAAGACGGCTGGCACAAGCTACCTGGAGGCGCTGCGGGCAATCGCCGGGGTTGATCCGGGTCTGTTTCGGGAGATTCTGGCGCTGGCACGGGAGAGATATGAGACCGACCGCGTGACCTACCATGTGTCGGCAGACGTGGACGAAGTTCCAGTGCCAGAGACCCTGTCCGACGCTGAACTCGCCGGGGTTCTGGACACGTTTGACGGTCGTGAGGTGCTCCACGTCACTTTTGGTTCGGCGCTCGACCGTTTCGGTAAGCGTCTGAAGGCGGTGTTGGACGAGTATGAGGAGGCGCATTACGCGGCTCTAAAGGCCCACTTCGTCCGCCATCTGCTGCCTTTTGCGGCACAGTGATGGTCGCTGCTGCATCTATTAGAGGTAGGGGCTATACAGAGTTGAGGAGGCCATATGGATACCAAGTACTTGGATCAAATGTTTGGGCTGGAGGGTAAGGTTGCCGTCATCACCGGCGGCGGCGGCGTGCTTTGCGGCACGTTGGCTCAGGCTTTGGGCCGGTTGGATGTCAAGGTCGCTGTCCTGGATATCGTGCCGGCGGCTGCTGAGGAGGTTGCTGCGCAGATTCGAGAGGCCGGTGGAGAAGCTGTCGCTGTGGTCTGTGATGTTCTGGACAAGACCAGCGTTCAGGCGGGTGCTGACAAAGTTATCGCTGAGTTTGACCGCGTCGACATCCTGATCAACGGAGCGGGGGGCAACCGCAAGGAGGCGACGACATCCAAGGAGATCTCCTTCTTCGATCTGCCCGCCGATGCCGTTCAATGGGTGTTCAACCTCAACTTCATCGGGACGCTGTTGCCCAGCCAGGTTTTTGGCAAGCTGATGGCCGAGCAAGGGGATGGTGTGATTTTGAATATCTCTTCGATGAACGCCTTCCGCCCGCTTACGCGGATTCCAGGCTACTCCGGAGCCAAAGCGGCAGTGAGCAATTTCACGCAGTGGCTGGCCGTGCATCTGAACCAGGAATACTCTCCCCGTATCCGTGTGAACGCGCTGGCGCCTGGGTTCTTCTTGACCGAGCAGAACCGTTTCCTGTTGACGGATGAGGGCACCGGCGAGTTGACCCCTCGGGGTCAGACCATCATTGATCACACGCCGATGGGGCGGTTCGGCGACCCCGAGGACCTGATCAGCACGACGCTATGGTTGCTCTCGGAGGGTGCCAGCTTCGTTACCGGGATTGTCGTGCCGGTGGATGGTGGCTTTAGCGCCTTCAGTGGTGTATAGTTTTTGCAGTCTACACAATCCAGGAGGATACCTATGGTGACTTATCCAGACGCTGCCCGCCCGCTGGCGGAGATGCAGCCCAGCAAGAGCTTCTTCGTGGGCATCGACTCTGATGGATGTGCGTTTGACACGATGGAGATCAAGCATAAGGAGTGCTTCACTCCCAATATCATCAAATACTGGGATCTCCAGGCGGTCTCCAAGTACGCTCGTGAGGCGGCGGAGTTTGTCAACCTCTACTCAAAGTGGCGGGGCATCAACCGTTGGCCGGCGTTGGTGATGGTTTTTGACCTTCTGCGCGAGCGACCTGAGGTTCAGGCCCGCAACGTGTCGCCTCCACAGGCCGACGATATCCGTGTCTTTATCGCGGATGACGACTATCCCAAAAGCAACGATGGGCTGGCAGCCTACATGGCGAAGCACCCCAGCCAGGAGCTGGATCGGGCGTGGGCCTGGACGAATGCGGTCAACGCCACCGTTGCTGACATGGTCCACGGTGTCCCGCCCTTCCCTTATGTGCGAGAGAGCTTGCAGTTCCTCGATGACAAGGCGGATATGATCGTGGTCTCGGCCACGCCAGTGGAGGCGCTCACGCGTGAATGGCAGGAACACGACATCGCGCCCTATGTGGAGGTGATCGCCGGGCAGGAGTTGGGAAAGAAACAGCTTCACCTGGAACTGGCTGCCGGCGGCAAATACGACCCAAGCCGTGTCTTGATGATCGGCGATGCGCCTGGTGATATGAAGGCGGCTAAGGCCAACCAGGCGCTCTTCTACCCGATTAACCCCGGAGATGAAGAAACCTCCTGGCAACGGTTTTATGAGGAAGCTGTCCACAGGTTCCTGGACGAGACCTATGCCGGTGTCTACGAGACAGAACTGATTGAGGCATTTGAGGCGATGCTGCCGGAGACGCCTCCCTGGAAGCGGTAGCAAAGGATAGCCTATTTGTCGGAGGCGGAGCGGTCCGGCGCTGGAGAGGTGGCGAATCGCTCCGGCCTTTCTCAAGATGCCGTCATTGGTTCGGCATTCTTAGCTCAAGCACCTATCGCCAGGTGCTCTTGGGATGGCTAAATCGCCCAGACGGCAGTCTGTGGAGTAGAACGTGCGAACGCAGCAACCGAAACGTATCGTGGTGAAGGTCGGGACCAGCATTTTGACGGACGGGACCCGTTGGCTCAGTCCGCCGCGAATGGTGGATCTGGCCCGGCAGTGTGCATCTCTGCAACAGAATGAGCGCGAGGTGGTGCTTTGCACGTCCGGGGCTATCGCCGCCGGGCGTGAACGTCTAGGGTATCCGGACTCGGTGGGAACCGTTGCGACCAAGCAGATGCTGGCTGCTGTGGGCCAGGGTCGCCTGATGCTGATGTGGGAACGCTTCTTTGAGATCTACGGCCAGACGGTGGGCCAGATTCTTCTGACCCACGGCGATGTGACCAGCCGAGGACGGTTTCTGAACGCCCAGGACACACTGCAGGCACTGCTGGCCAACCGGATCATCCCGATCATCAACGAAAACGACGCGGTGGCCACGGAGGAGATCAAGATTGGTGATAATGATAATCTTTCGGCCCTCGTTGCGGTTCTGGCCGATGCTGATCTGCTGATCCTGTTGACGGATCAACCCGGTCTCTTTACGGCTGATCCACGTCAGGACCCCCGTGCCGAACTCATCACCGAAGTCCGCGCCATCGACGATCGGCTGTGGGCGCTGGCGGGAGACAGCGGTACCGGACTTGGAGTGGGCGGTATGGCGACGAAGCTGGAGGCCGCGGTGATCGCACGTCGGGCAGGCATCGAGGTGGTGATCGCCAATGGAAGGGAGCGGGATGTCATCGCGCGGGTGGCGGCGGGCGAGGCGCTGGGAACCCGCTTCTTGGCACTGGAGACACCGCCTGAGAACCGCAAGCGGTGGATCCTGGCCGGTGCCGTCAGCTCCGGGCGTATCGTAGTCGATTTTGGGGCCGCTCGCGCTTTGCGTCACGAAGGGCGGAGTCTGTTACCGGCTGGCATTGTAGCCATCGAGGGGAGTTTCGATCGCGGCGACACTGTTGCCATCGTCGAGACTTCAGAAGCGCCGGAAGTGACGGAGCCGGGAAAAGCGAACTCGATCCGTGGTGCTGACAGTGGTGAGATTGCGCGGGGTGTTGCCCGCTATCCCAGTGAGGATCTGGACCGTATCAAAGGCTGTCATTCCGAGAGCATCGCCGAAGTGCTGGGCTATACTTACGGGGCAGTTGCTGTGCACCGAAACGACCTTATCCTGATGTAGCGGATTCGGAATTGAGGCTGGGTTGGTGATCAGGACGGGCGCTGCAGTTGGTTGCCCGTTGTCTCGACAGGGCTGAGGAGTGGCTATGAGTCAACAGGAAGTGGACCTGATTGCACTGGGGCAGGCTGCCAGGGCAGCGAGTCGGCGGCTGGCGACCTTAACAGCTGAGGACAAAAACGCTGCGTTGCTGATGATCGCCGCTGAGATCGAGGCTCAGGCAGAGGGTGTACTGGCGCAGAATGCAATGGACATCGAGGACGGGCGGGGTAGAGGTCTCAGCGAGGCCGTCCTGGATCGGCTGATGCTGACGCCCTCACGGATTCAGAAGCTCGCCACGGGTACCCGCGAAGTTGCCGCGCTGTCCGATCCGATTGGTGAGTTGATTGAGGGGCGAGTGCTGCCCAACGGACTGCGGTTGAATCGCTGTCGCACACCGATCGGGGTTCTGGGGGTCATCTATGAGGCGCGCCCCAATGTGACGGTCGATATCGCGACGCTGTCACTCAAGACCGGCAATGCCGTGATCCTGCGCGGGGGTAGTGAGACGCTGCGCAGCAATCTCGCCCTCGTCGACGTGATCCGTGATGCTCTGCAGAAGACCGCGGTGCCGCTGGAGGCGGTTCAGATCATCTCGAACCCTGATCGGGCCCTGGTCACCCAGCTGCTGCATCTGGATGCTTACGTCGATATGATCATCCCGCGGGGTGGCGCCGGCCTCCACAAGCTTTGCCGCGAGACCAGCACGATTCCTGTGATCACCGGCGGGTTGGGCATTTGTCACCTTTATGTGGAGCCCAGCGCTGATCTCAACCGGGCCATCGACGTCATCGAGAACGCCAAGGTGCAGCGTCCTAGTGTCTGTAACGCCCTGGACACGCTGCTGGTGCATCGCGAGGTGGCCGACACGTTCCTGCCGGCGGTGGCCGGACGGCTGGGCCGGCACGGGGTCGAGCTTCGAGCGCACGGCGCGGCTTGGGAGATCCTCTCTGGTAGCCCGAATGCCGTTGTACAAGAGGCGAGCCCTGAGGACTTTGACCAAGAGTGGTTGGCCCTGGTCCTGGGAGTGAAGGTCGTCGAAGATCTGGATGAGGCCCTAAATCACATCCAGGCGCACAGTACCTTCCACTCGGATGGCATTCTCTCCAATGACTGGGAGCATATCACGCGCTTCGTGAATGAGATCGATGCCGCAGCGGTCTTCGTCAACGCCAGCACTCGTTTCAATGACGGCGGCGAGTTCGGTCTGGGTGCCGAGGTGGCCATCAGCACTCAGAAGCTCCACGCGCGAGGTCCGATGGGGTTGAAGGAGCTGACGACTTACAAATGGGTTGTCTATGGCGACATGCACGTGCGAAAGTGATGGTCTGCATAAGGCATCACTATGTTCGGATGATTGCTGTCGGTTAGCAGAGGAAAAGGTGAGCGTATGAACGTCGGTATGGGTTATGAAGATCATTACCTCAGTGAGCAGGAGGTGCACGATCTCCTCGCTGCCGGACTGGAGAGACTTGATGTCGACAACCAGCAGGTTGTCATCATCATCCCTGATAGCACTCGCACTGCTCCTATTCCACTGATGTTCCGCCATCTCACCGAGCTGCTCCAAGAGCGGGTGGCGCGGTTGGATTTCCTGGTGGCACTGGGAACCCATCCCTTCATGAGTGAAGCCGCGCTGAACAAACTTGTGGGCATCACGACTGAGGAGAGGGGCACCCGCTACAAGGATGTGGGACTCTATAACCACCAATGGGACACTCCCGAGACCTTTGTGACGGTTGGTACGATCTCCCGTGCGGAGGTGGAGGCGATCACGGAGGGGATGCTCTCGATGGAGGTGCCGGTCACCGTCAACCGGCGGGTGGTGGAGGCCGACCTGGTAATTGTCTGCGGTCCGGTCTTTCCTCATGAGGTGGCGGGGTTCTCCGGTGCGACAAAGTACTTCTTCCCCGGTGTATCGGGGTCGGAGGTCATTAACTTTACGCACTGGTTAGGGGCGTTGATCACCAGCATGCGCGTGATTGGCCAAGCCACCACGCCGGTACGCGATATCATCGATCAGGCGGTGGACTTCATCGAGACCCCCAGGTTTTTCTGCAATATGGTCGTCACCCATCACGGGATGGCTGGATTGTTTTTCGGAGATTACAAAGATGCGTGGTTGAAAGCGGTCGAGCTTTCGTCCAAGCTGCACATCCGGTACGTGGATCGCCGCTACCAGCGGGTGCTGTCGGTGATGCCGGAACTCTACGATGATATCTGGACCGCTGCCAAGGGGATGTATAAGGTGGAGCCCGTGGTTGAGGACGGCGGTGAGGTCATCATCTACGCGCCGCACATCGACGAGATCTCCTATACGCACGGAAAGGTTCTGGATGCGGTCGGGTACCACGTGCGCGACTATTTCGTTAAGCAGTGGGATCGTTTCAAGGATCAGCCGTGGGGAGTTCTGGCGCATTCGACCCACCTGCGCGGGGTTGGGGCCTATGATGTGGAGAGCGGCATTGAGCGCCCGCGCATTTCGGTGACGCTGGCGACTCGCATCCCTCGAGAGCGCTGCGAAGCGCTGAATCTCGGCTATCTTGATCCGGACGCCATTGACCTGGATGCTTGGCGCGGCCGGGAGGATGAGGGCTTGCTCTTCATCCCGCGCGCAGGGGAACAGCTTTACCGGCTGAAGGGATAAGGATCGCTGCAGGGCGCGAGGACCGCCTGGTCACGGTGTGCAGGCAATCCGGCGACCGGCTGATCATTCAGGGACGGGCATCAAGAGGCTAGACAGGAGGATGGTATGGAGAAGGTTAGGATAGCAGTCGTAGGTATCGGCAACATCGGTACGCTGCACCTAGGCAACATTGAGAAGGAACCTAAGGTTGAACTGACCGCTGTCTGCGACATTGTACCGGAGAAAGCTCATGCCGCTGCCGAGCGGTACGGCGTTAAGCCCTATGTCGCCTCAGATGCGCTCTTAGCCGACAAGGTCTGTGACGCCGTCATCGTAGCGACGCCGCACTATGCACATACGACGATCGGCATCGCCGCGATGCAGTCTGGGCATCACGTGCTCGTAGAGAAACCAATCTCCGTTCACAAGGCTGACTGCGAGCGGTTGATCGCAGCGCATGCGGACAAGGATCTGGTCTTCGCGGCGATGTTCAACCAGCGGACCGATCCACGTTACCAGAAGATTCGCGAGCTGGTGCGTTCCGGTGAGCTTGGCAAGCTGCTGCGCGTCAACTGGATTATCACCAACTGGTTCCGGACGCAGGCCTATTATGATTCCGGAGGATGGCGTGCTACCTGGCAAGGCGAGGGCGGCGGCGTGCTCCTAAACCAGTGTCCGCACAATCTTGATCTCCTGCAGTGGATCGTCGGGATGCCAGAGCAGATTCGGGGCTTCTGCGATATCGGCAAGCGACATACTATCGAGGTCGAGGACGAGGTCACCGCCTATATGGTCTATTCTGAGGGCTGCACCGGCCTATTTGTGACCTCAACGGGCGAGGCGCCAGGCACCAATCGTCTTGAGATTGCCGGTGATCAAGGGAAGTTGGTGATGGAGGGTGACCGCATCTCCTATACCCGCAATGAGGTTCCCGCCACCGCCTTTCTCCAAACATCCAAGGCCTCCTTTGCCCGGCCCCCGATCTGGAACGTGGAGATTCCCGTGGAAGGACAGGGCGGCCAGCATGCTGAGATCCTCGAGAATTTCGCCGATGCGATTCTTACCGGTACGCCCCTGGTGGCGCCGGCAGAGGAGGGCATCCATTCGGTCGAATTGGCCAACACGATGCTCTACTCCTCGTTGATCGGAAAACCGATCACGCTGCCGCTGGATGGCGCCGCCTATGAGGCAGAGCTCGAGCGGCTGATCGCGGAAAGCAATTTCCAAAAAGAGACGGTGGAGACGGTCGACACGGATATGGCGGCTTCGTTTTCGAGTTAGGTCTGTCTATAGCTGAGAGGAGGCCAGGATATGGATAGGGCAGATATCGGCATCGTGGGCTTGGGTGTGATGGGCCAGATGCTGGCGCTCAATATGGCCCGCAACGGCTATCGCGTCGCTGGCTATGATGTTAATGCGGACAAGGTGGCCCAGTTCAACCAGAACTATGGTGAGCGGAACGTGATTGGCTGTGCCAATCAGGACGCGTTCATTGAGGTACTGCAGATTCCCCGGCGCATTATGATGATGGTGCCCGCCGGCCAAGCGGTGGACGCCGTCATTGCGTCCCTGAAGGATGTATTGGAGAAGGGTGACCTGCTGATCGACGGAGGGAACTCTCATTTCAGTGACACCGAGCGGCGTGCTCAGATGCTGGCTGATATCGGATTGCATTTTATCGGCACGGGCGTCAGCGGCGGGGAGTATGGCGCGCTGTGGGGGCCCTCGATCATGCCTGGCGGGCCTCAGGAGGCGTGGCACCTCGTCAAGCCCATCTTCGAGGCGGTGGCTGCCAAGGTAAACGATGAGCCGTGCGTGACTTACATCGGGCCGGGAGGAGCGGGTCACTATGTCAAGATGGTCCATAATGGCATCGAGTATGCGGTGATGCAGCTGATTGCTGAGGCCTATGATGTTCTCAGCCGTGGTCTGGGTCTCAGCCCCGCTCAACTTCATGAGGTCTTTGACACCTGGAATGAGTCTGCAGCTGAGGATGAGGGTTCGCTGGCCTCTTACCTAGTAGAGATCACTGCCGATATCTTCGCTAAGGTGGATGATGAGACCGGCAAGCCGTTGGTCGCTGTGATTCTTGATGAGGCGAAGCAGAAGGGAACAGGCAAATGGACCTCTCAGGATGCGCTGGACCTCGGCGGTGCTACGCCGACGATCAACGCGGCGGTAGAAGCTCGGATCATCTCGGCCTACAAGGAGGAACGCGTTAAGGCATCGGAGGTCCTGGCGGGACCGACACCGGCTTACGATGGTGACCGACCGCTCTTCATTGAAGCGATGCGCGATGCGCTCTTTATGGCCAATCTCTGTGCCTACGCTCAGGGCTTCGCGTTGCTCAGGCTGGCCAGCGCCGAGTATGGCTACGATCTCGACTACAGCGAGATTGCCAAGATCTGGCGCGGCGGCTGCATAATTCGGGCGGCTATCCTGGAGGATATCCACGCTGCCTTCGCTGCGGATCCTGACCTGACCAACCTGTTGCTGGACGAGACCTTTAGCGCTATGGTGATGGCGCGCCAGGGGGCGCTGCGCCGGGTTGTGGGATATGCGACCGCTAATGGTATACCGGTGCCCGCGCTCTCTTCGGCCTTGGCTTACTTCGATGGCTATCGCAGCGCGCGATTGCCGGCGAACTTAACTCAAGCTCAGCGTGATTACTTCGGCGCCCACACCTATCGACGGATCGACCGGGAGGGGAGCTTTCACACCGGGTGGCAGGAATTGGAGGCATAATCCATGGCAAGGCCAAAGAATGTCATTGTTGCTCAGTCGGGAGGTCCAACTCCGGTCATAAATGCGTCGCTGCGCGGGGTGTCTGAGGCGTGCAAAGCTTATCCCGACACCCTGGGCACGCTCTACGCCGGGTTCCACGGCATCGAGGGAGTGCTGAAGGAGGAGCTGCTGGATATGTCTGCGCAGCCCGACGAGGAGATCGCTTATCTGAGCGTTACGCCAGCGGCCGGCGCTATCGGTACCTGTCGCTACAAACTTAAGGCTGACCAACAGGAGGACTTCGAGCGCATCATTGAGGTCTTCAAAGCCCACGACATCGGCTATTTCTTCTACAATGGCGGTAACGACTCAATGGATACGGCGCACAAGGTGGCGCAGCTGGCCCACAAGCGGGGCCTGGATCTCGTTGCCACGGGTATCCCCAAGACTATCGATAATGATGTGGGCGACAGTGCCTTTGAGGTGATCGATCATACGCCGGGATATGGTAGCGTGGCGCGCTACTGGGCCCTCAACGTCCAGAACGCCGATCAGGAGAACGCTGGGTCATCTCCATCCGACCCGGTGCTGGTGATCCAGGCGATGGGCCGTAAGATCGGCTTCATCCCGGCGGCCGCGCGGCTCGCGGATCCTGAGCGCCAGATGCCCCTGCTGATCCTTTTACGTGAGTCCGGGTTGGGACTCGAGGATCTTGCCGATGCGGTCAACGATCTTCTGAAGCAGCGCGGTCGCGCGGTCGTCGTGGTCAGTGAGGGTTTTGATGTGGGGGAGATCGGGGAGCGCAAGGATTCCTTCGGCCACACGATGTTCTCCTCCAGCGAGATGACCGTTCAGCAGATCACCGTCAACTATCTGAATGAAGCCGGATTGACGGCTCGAGGATCGGCCCGCGGCAATGTGCCCGGCACTGACCAGCGCCACAACGTTATCTATGCCTCGACGGTCGATCTCGAGGAGGCATACAAAGTCGGCTGGAAGGCGGTCCAGGTGGCCGTGGAGGACGGGTCAGGTTACATGTCGACCATTCTGAGGGAGGCCGGGGATATCTACAACGTGCGCTACGATAAGGTGCCGCTGGACATCGTGGCTAACTCCGAGCGGACCTTCCCCGAGGAATGGATTGCTCCTTCGCGTACCGATGTGACCGATGACTTTGGCAAATACGCTCGGCCCTTGATCGGTGACAGCTGGCCGACAATCCCGTTGCTGGACGGGCGACAACGATTCGCGCGGCTTGCTCCGACCTTTGCTGCGCCTAAACTGGAAGCTTATACGCCTCAGGCGTACCGTTAGCCTGCCCGAGGATCATCAGAAGATAGGTTCCTGCGAGGGCTGTAGTCAGCCCTCGCAGGAACCTCAGTGAGCTGTGTAAGGAGGTGGCCAGTGCATCGACGCTATCGGGAACACGACGATCGGGTCGTCGTCGACCTCAGCGGGGTCTGGGACTTCGCATTTCTTGGAGATGCCGATCCGCAGGCCGTGGATCCGGCATCGATTGCGTTTGACGATCGGATGGCAGTCCCGGGCTGTTTCGATGCCACGCCGTCCTACGCTGGTCGGCGTGGCCTGGCGGCTTATCGGCGTCGGATTACCCTTCAGGATGCGGTGCCTCATCGGTTGATGCTCGACGGCGTGCACCACTGGTGCCGCATCTTTGTGGATGGACAGCCCGTCCGCGATCATGCCGGGGGTTTCACGCGGTTCGGGGTCGATTTGCCTCCCAAGAGTGGCACATCCGAACTGATCATTATGGTGGACAATCGCTTTGACAGCGGGCGTTCTCCGCTCCACCTGGAGTACTTCGATTGGCATCATTTCGGCGGTGTCGCGCGAGGCGCTGAGCTCCACCGGCTAGGCGAACGTTGGATCGAGTCTGTGCGGGTGACGACAACCTCGATCGCACCTCCGCAGATCGAGGTTGTCATTTCCTATCGCTCGATAAAAGCTTCGGGCGCGACGACATTGAGCCTGGCAGTGGACGGGGAGATGCTGCTCTCGGAGTCCCTGAGTCTGAGTGAGCATTCCGGCACCCTGGTCCGCACCCTCGAGGTGCCCGATGCAAAACTCTGGTCGCCCGCGTCACCTAACCTGCACTTGCTGCACGTTCGTTTGGGCGGTGATGATCTTCGCGTCCGCATCGGGCTTCGGAAGATCGCCGTCTGGGATCAACAGATCCTGCTCAACGATGTGCCGCTTCGCCTTCTCGGTTTCAACCGCCACGAGGCCCATCCCCAGTTCGGTCACGCCGTGCCGGAGATGGTGATGGTCTCCGACATTCAGCAGCTGTTGGATATGGGGGCCAACTTCGTGCGCGGCAGTCATTATCCTCAGGATGGGCGTTTCCTGGACCTGTGCGACGAGGTCGGCATCTGCGTGTGGAGTGAGGCCATCGGATGGCAGCATACGGCTGAGCATCTGACCGATCCCCATTTCGTCGCGGGGCAACTGGCGCATATCGATGAGATGGTGGAGGCAGCCTATAACCATCCCTCGGTTATTATGTGGGGTATCCTCAATGAAAGCCACAGTCACGACCCGGCCTGTCGGTCGGGCTATGAGACATTGCTCGGGTGGCTTCGTGAACTGGACAGTCGGCGACCGCTGACCTATGCTTCGAACCATCCGTTCGAAGATCTCTGTCTCGATCTGGTTGACATTGTATCGGTCAACTGCTACCCTGGATGGTATGGTACCAGCATTGAAGAGATCCCGGCGGAGATCGACCGCATTGTTGCGCGTCTCGACACGTCTGCTCAAGTCGCCAAGCCGTTGATCATCTCCGAAATAGGTGCGGGCGCCATCTACGGATGGCGCGATGGAAATGAAGCACGATGGACGGAGCAGTATCAGGCACGGCTGCTCGAGACGGTGATCCGCCATCTCTTTGTCGACCGGCAGCGCGCTGCTGGGCTGGCTCTCTGGCAGTTCTGTGACGTCCGGACCTCCGAAGCGGTCCAGAAGATCCTCGGACGTCCGCGTGGATTCAACAACAAAGGTGTCGTCGATGAGTATCGGCGCCCCAAAGAGGGCTATTATGCCGTCAAACGGGCGTTTCGTAGACTGTTGGATAGTAGGGGTGAATGAAATGCAAGCGTACAGGACAGCTATTGCGACTCAGGGCGACTCCTTCTTGATCAATGGGGAGCTCACCTATGCAGGGCAGCGCTATCAAGGGCGTGTTGCCGAGGGACTTCTGTTCAACACCCGGATGGTTCAGGGCATCTTCGACGACCTCAATCCCGAGACCCGCCACCAGTGGGACTATCCCGAGGACGCTCCAGGCGGTGCAGGTCCGTGGGATCCGGACCGAAACACCAACGAGTTCGTCGCTGCTATGCCCTTGTGGCGTGAGGCTGGCGTTCTGAGTTTCACTATCAACCTACAGGGTGGGAATCCACGTGGCTACGGCAAGGATCAACCCTGGCATAATTCGGCTTTCACCGGCGACGGGGAGCTTCGCGCTGCCTATATGGCGCGCCTGAGGCAGATCCTAGACGCCGCCGACGTCCTGGGCATGGTGCCGATTGTGGGCTACTTTTACTTCGGGCAGGACCAGCGGTTGGCTGACGAACAGAGCGTGATTCGAGCTGTCGACAACGCAACCGACTGGCTGCTGGATTGCGAATATGCCAATTTGCTCATCGAGGTGGGCAACGAGGTCGACCACCGCAAGTACGACCACGCGATCCTCCGGGCCGATCGTTGCCACGAGCTGATCGAGCGCGTCCAACGCCGTTCGCAAGGCAAGGTGGCAACCCCGAAGGGCCGGTTGCTGGTCAGCACCAGTCTGTGCGGCGGGGTGGTGCCGCCAGAGAATCTGGTGGCGGCATCGGACTTCCTATTGCTTCACGGAAACGGTGTTGGGGAGCAGGATCGTATTCGCGAGATGGTGGACCAAACACGACAGGTAAACGGCTATCACGGACAGCCCATCCTCTTCAATGAAGACGATCATTTTGACTTCGAGGCCGAGGACAATAACCTGTTGGCAGCGCTGGATCGTCACGCCAGCTGGGGCTACTTTGACTACCGTATGACGGGCGAGGGACACGACAGTGGTTATCAGAGTGTGCCCGTCAACTGGGATATCAGTTCGGAGCGGAAGCAGGGGTTCTTCAGCTTAGTTACCGCGATCACCGGGACAGCAGCTGGTGGGTAGGGCCACGGCGGAGCCCATTGGTGAGCTGGTTGCCGCGATCCCGGATCTGCCGAATCGCTGGGGAGAGGGTCTACTTTTTGCGTTCTCCGGCATGGATGGCCCGACCCGCACCACCTCGGGCTTTGTGGCTTCCGCTGCCGCCACGCCCTATGGCTTGCTCATCCATACCCCCCGCCGACGGATCCTGCGCATAGACTGCAGTGGGACTATGCACGTCACCGTGGCCACCGGTGATGTCTTGGTGGCTGCGGATGCGCAGCCGGTGACGTCGGACGTCGTGGAGAGCATCCCCGCCGACCTGGTCGCGGCCTATTCCGCGTGGCACTCTTTGACCGGGACGGCACCCCGGAATGCTGAGGTATCGCTGTACTTCGAGGACGGTGAGTTGGGTAGACGCGATGGCAACAGCACGCTCACTGTTGACGCTGAACACGGCGATGCGATCGCGTTGCTGTGCCAGGGGTCCAGATGGGCGCTCGCCTACGGCGCCTCAGCGTCGGAGGCGCAAGCGCGTGCCGAGTTGGCGCTGCGGCAGGATCTCGCGGAGGTCGTGGCGCAGCGGCTCTCTTTTTACCGGCGATTACCGGCTGCCGCTGGAAGGCAGATGACGAATCCTTTGGTGGACGGCGTTACGGAGGCGCGCCTCTACAATAAGTGCCTCAGCGTAATGCGGGTGAACACCCTGGCGCCTGAAGGCGTCATACGGCAGCATTGGTCGACGCCCGATCGCGTGCCTCACCGGCATATGTGGCTCTGGGACAGCGTCTTCCACAGCTTTGGGATGAACCACATCGATCCCGAACTGGCGTGGGAGTTCTTGGCGGCGGTGCTGGAACGCCAGCTTGAGGGCGATCCGGCGATTTCTGGGATGATCCCGCATTGTATGCGCGTTGGCGGGATCAACAGTACCATCACCCAACCGCCGATCCTGGCCTGGGGTGTCTGGGAGAACTACCAGGCGTTGGGAGATCCGGAGCGCTTGACCTACGCGTTGCCACGTCTGGAAGCCTATCTCACGTGGAACCTAACCCACCGCGATGCGAATGGGAATGGGCTTTTGGAGTGGTTTATTGAGGATTCTCCTGACTGTCGGTCTGGCGAGTCGGGAATGGATAACTCCCCCCGTTTTGACAAGGCGATTCTGGTGGATGCCGTTGATTTTTCTACCTTCCAGGCGCTCGATATGATGGCGGTGGCGAAGATCGCTAGCACACTGGGGGACGAGGACAAGGCCGCGCTTTGGCGGGGACGTGCCGATGAGATGACAGAGCGGATTCACGCCGATCTCTGGGATGCCGAGCAGGGCTTTTACTGTGATCGGGAGATGGATGGTACGCGGTCGCCGGTGAAGGCTTTCTCGGGCTTTCTGCCGCTTCTACTAAACGCTATGCCTCAGGATCGCGTCCTGGCGCTGATTGGCCATCTTCAGAATCCGGCGACGTTTGACGCTCCCTTTCCGGTTCCCAGCCTTTCTCTGGACCATCCGGCATGGTCCACTGATATGTGGCGAGGCGCCACCTGGATCAACTACGATTACCTGATCATCCGTGGGCTCCTGAAGCAGCGCCGGGTAGCAGAGGCAGCGGCGCTGCAGGCGCGGATGTTGCATATGCTGGCGAAGTACTATGCGCTTTACGCGGTGCTCTTTGAGTTCTACGACGCCAAAGATCTGGTTCCGCCGGTGGCGTGTGACCGTAAGGGCCAGCACCAGGAGCCCTACGACATCCGAGTTAAGATGGATTCGATACGCGACTATCACTGGACCGCAGCAGTGACTGCACATCTGCTGAGCGGATCGCCGGACGTCTTCGGTGCGGATGGTGGGAGATAAGGGTTGGCGTGCGGGCCGGTATCGCGGTGAAGGCTACAGGGTTAGCTATGGAGGGTAAAGACTATGGAGACACGAGTGTTGGGTAAAACGGGTCTGGAGGTTTCGCGGTTGGGGGTAGGGTTGGCCGAGATCGGTGGGCTCGAAACGACGGGGGTCGCTCAGGCTGCCGAGGTGCTGAACACCGCGCTGGATGCCGGTATCAACTTTCTTGACACCGCCGCGTGCTATGGGAACAGCGAGGAGTTGATCGGGCGTGCGATTGCTGACCGCCGCGATGAATATATCCTGGCGACCAAGGCTGGGCACGTTGCCGGCGGTTACAAGGGCGAGGCCTGGACGGCTCACACGATCCGCGACAGCATAGACCGGAGCCTTGAGCGTATGCGCACTGACCATCTTGACATCGTGCAGTTGCATACTTGCAGCGTCGCGGAGCTGGAGCGGGGTGAGGTCATTGAGGCCCTTCAAGAGGCGCGACAGGCGGGCAAGACCCGCTTTATCGGCTACAGCGGAGACAATGAGGCGGCGTTGTGGGCCATTGAGAGTGGTCTCTTCGACACTCTGCAGACGAGCTTCAACCTCGTGGATCAGAATGCCCGTCTGTATCTCTTCGGGCCGGCTCGGGCACAGGGAATGGGCATCATAGCCAAGCGTCCTCTGGCCAATGGTGTCTGGGCTGCGTCCCAGGTCCCCAGTAGCTATGCTGAGGATTACTTTGCGCGGGCCCAGGAGATGAAAGCACAGGGTCCACTACCTGAGGCGCCCGAGAGCGGCATTCTCCTGGCGCTAGGCTTTGTTCTGGCGCACGATGCCGTCGATGTCTGCATCAGCGGCACCCGTAACCCCGATCATATGGCACAGAATATCGCCTGGATGAGGCACGACCTGCCTATCTCTGAGGCCGTCGTTGGGGAATTAGAGCAGCGGTTTGAGCGGCTGGCCGACGGGCACGACTGGCGCCAGCTTAGTTAGTGCAGAGGCGCGAGGGGTAGAAGAGGGACGACGGTTAGTGGCACTCCTGACCGGCGGATCCGTAATGAAGGAGACTGGCTTTGAACGATTCACACTATGATTTCAACCACCTTGATCCTGAGATAGAGGCACAGGTCGAGACGCTGCTCGCCCGGATGACGCTGGAGGAGAAGGTGGGGCAGATGAACCAGGTCAGTCCCCACTGGGGCGGTGGCGAGCTGGAGGATGCAGTTCGGCGCGGCGAGGTGGGGTCGGTGCTCAACGTGTGGAGCGTCGAGCGCATCAATCAGCTGCAACGTGTTGCGGTGGAGAAATCGCGCCTTGGGATTCCGTTGATCGTGGGCACCGATGTGATCCACGGTTATCGTACGATCTTCCCCATACCTCTGGCAGAGGCCAGCACGTGGGACCCGGATCTCCTGGAGCGCGCAGCCCGGGCCGCTGCCGATGAGGCCGCCGCGACCGGCACTGATTGGATCTTTGCGCCGATGGTCGACGTCGCTCGTGACCCCCGCTGGGGACGGATTGCTGAAGGTGCGGGCGAGGACCCCTATCTGGGCTCTGTCTTGGCGCGGGCGCGGGTCCGAGGTTTTCAGTCCCAGGGTTTGGCTGGCGGCAAGAAGATCGTTGCATGTCCCAAACACTATGTGGCCTATGGAGCGGCAGAGGGAGGCAAGGATTACAACACGGTTGACATTTCCGAGCGGACGTTGCGTGACATCTATCTGCCGCCCTTCAAGGCTGCTTTGGATGAGGGGGCGGGTTCGATTATGTCGTCGTTCAACGAGATCGCCGGCGTGCCGGCCTCCTGTAATGCTTTCATCCTGCGGCAAATCCTGCGCGAAGAATTCGAGTGGCACGGCGTGGTATTGAGCGACTACGATGCTATCGGCGAGCTGATCCAACATGGTGTAGCTGCTGATCTGAAGGAGGCAGCGCGCAAGGCGATCCTGGCGGGGGAGGATATCGACATGATGGGCCACGCTTTCCCCAAACACCTGGTGGAACTGGTGCGTGAAGGTCAGGTGCCTGAGGCGCTCATCGACGCAGCGGTAAGGAGGATCCTGCGCCTCAAGTTTATGCTGGGCATTTTCGAGCATCCCTACACCGCTGAGGAGCTGGCGTCACAAGTTCTTCTGAAGCCCGAATACCGCGATCTGGCGCTAGAAGTAGCGCAGAAGTCGATAGTGCTGCTCAAGAACGCCCCGCTGGAAGACGGCGGTGCGCCGGCCCTGCCATTGCAGTCCAACGCCAGGATCGCGCTGGTGGGACCATTGGCCGATGATCGGGCTGAGTTACTGGGATGCTGGGCGTGCGCAGGCAGGGCCGAGGACGTGGAAACGGTGCTGGAGGGCTTTCGCGCGGTGTTGGGCGCCGGGGCCGATCTGACCTATGTTAAGGGTTGCGCCCTGGAGGGGGATGAGGATCTGGACATCGAGGGTGCTGTAGCTGCGGCCGAGGCGGCTGATGCAGCGGTGGTGGTACTTGGGGAGAGCGCGATGATGAGCGGCGAGGCGCACTCGCGCGCCTACTTGGGTCTGCCAGGCCATCAGCGGGCGCTGCTGGAGGCCGTGGTCGCTGCTTGCGCACTGGAGGGCAAGCCGGTGGTGGTGATCTTGATGAGCGGGCGTCCTCTGGTGTTGACGTGGATGAAGGAGCATGTACCGGCTATCCTGCAGGCCTGGCACGGTGGAATACGCGCCGGGCGGGCCGTGGCCGACGTGGTCTTTGGCGCGGTGACGCCTTCCGGGAAGCTGGTCGCTAGCTTCCCGCGGACAGAGGGGCAGATTCCCGTCTACTATGCCCACAAGAGCACTGGTCGGCCGGTGGATGAACGCGGCGTGATACAGTTCAATCGCGAGCATAAGTCACAATACCTCGATGAGTCAACGCTACCGCTGTATGGATTCGGCTACGGTCTGAGCTATACCACCTTTGAGTATACTGATTTGGCAGTGCAGACCCCGGAAGTTTCGATGGACGGTACATTGGTCGTGTCGGCGACGGTGACGAACACCGGAGAGCGCTGCGGCGACGAGATCGTGCAGCTGTATATTCAGGATCTCGTGGGCGAGGTGACGCGTCCCGTCCGCGAGCTGAAGGGCTTTCAGAGGATCGCGCTGCAGCCGAGGGAGCGTCAGCGGGTCACCTTTGAGGTGCCGGTGGCAAACCTCGGCTTTCATGGACTGGAGATGGCCTATGGCGTTGAGGTGGGGAACTTCAAGGTCTGGATTGCGCCCCACGCCTATGCTGGACTGGAAGGTCGATTCACGGTAGTGGGCTCCGACGAATCCTGAGATATGCGGGCGGAGGCGCCACGACAAGACATGCCGCACGGATCGCTCGCGCCTGAACTGCTATAGGGGGTAGGATGGTTTTCGAAGCACCTGAGACGCGTTATGACGCGATGCGCTACAATCGCTGCGGGCGCAGCGGACTGAAGCTCCCGGTGGTCTCGTTGGGATTGTGGCACAATTTCGGCGGTGTTGATGTCTATGAGAACGCTCGGATGATGCTGCGGCGGGCCTTCGAGCTGGGCATCACGCACTTTGATCTGGCCAACAATTACGGTCCGCCGCCCGGATCCGCAGAGGAGACGCTGGGGAGGGTGATGCGTCAGGATCTGGCGCCCTATAGAGATGAGCTGATCATCTCCACCAAAGCCGGATACTGGATGTGGCCCGGTCCCTATGGAGAGTGGGGATCCCGCAAGTACCTGCTGGCGAGCCTGGATCAGAGCCTCAAGCGGATGGGGTTAGACTATGTCGACATCTTCTACAGTCACCGCCCGGATCCCGATACGCCTCTGGAGGAGACGATGATGGCCCTGGATCACGCCGTGCGTAGTGGGCGCGCCATCTACGCCGGGATCTCTAACTATGATCCTGACCAGACCGCCCGGGCGGCTGAGATGCTGGAGGCGTTGGGGACACCGTGCTTGATCCATCAACCCTCCTACAGCATGTTCAACCGGTGGATTGAAGATGGGCTGCTGGCGGTGTTGGAGGAGCAGGGGATAGGGGCGATCTGTTTCTCTCCCCTGGCGCAGGGACTGCTTACGGGCAAGTACCTGGGCGGCGAGATACCCGGCGATTCCCGCGCCGCGAAACCCCACGGCTTCCTCCGTCCCGCCCACATCACTGAGGAAAAGTTAAACAAGGTCCGCCAGTTGAAGACGATCGCCAAAAAGCGCGGTCAGACGATGGCGCAGTTGGCGATTGCCTGGATTCTGCGCCATCCGGTAGTGACCTCGGCCCTGATTGGCGCCAGTCGAGTCAGTCAGGTCGAAGACTGTGCAGGGGTGGTCAAAGCACTTGATCTCAGCGCCGAGGAGTTGGAGGCGATTGAGGCCATTTTGGGCTAGCAGCTTACACCGTTGGCACTGGTATCGTGAGGCCGTAGCGTGGTTCGGCATGGAAGGGGTACGTGACCTCCACGTTGGCCTCTGAATTCTGGACGCACGGAGGCAGCCAGATGAGCAAGAAAGAGACCCTTGGAACACACGTTGTGACGCAGATTGCACTGGTAGTAAAGGATGTCAACAAGACGGCGGCGGCCTACAGCAAGATATTGGGCCTCCCGATGCCGGAGGTTATGATCACGGGGGATCCCGAGGCGGCTCGCGCGACCTATCGCGGTCAGCCCACCGATGCGCAGGCTAAACTGGCGTTTTTCGACCTGGGCCAGGTCTCTTTGGAGCTGATTGAGCCTCTGGGCGGCGATAGCGTCTGGCAGGAGGTGTTGGATGAGAAGGGTGAGGGCGTTCATCATATTGCTTTCCAGATCAAGGGAACCGACGAGGTCACCGCAGCCCTTGCCGAACACGGCATCCCCGTCATCCAGCAGGGCCACTACACCGGCGGTATGTATACATACGTTGACAGCGAGCCGGCGCTAGGGGTAATGCTGGAACTGCTGGAGAACTTCGATACACCGAATCGGGCATCCTAGGAGGCGACGTGGAGAAGCGCACGACAACGGCTACGGACAGCCCAACTAACACCGAGCCACGTCCCTGGTGGGATGATCCGGCCGTCATTGCTCATCGAAAGGAGGATCGCCACGTCAACCTTGAGCCGTATCCTGATCCCGAGACGGCTCGACGGGGGGAGCGTTCCCCG
This sequence comes from Anaerolineae bacterium, assembly GCA_003562365.1. GTDB lineage: Bacteria > Chloroflexota > Anaerolineae > B4-G1 > SLSP01 > PWVB01. Next base: position 1,649 of record PWVB01000540.1, on the reverse strand, counting down.
CTTCTTCTCTCGTTGAACGGCGCCTGGCGCTTTCGCTGGTTTCCTAGTCCGGCTTCAGTGACCGAAGGATTTTACACGCCGAGCTTTGATGCCTCCAACTGGGATCCGATCACAGTTCCAGGCAACTGGCAGACCCAGGGCTACGGACTGCCGATGTACACGAACGTTCAGTATCCGTTTCCCATCGACCCGCGCCTCGCGGAGGCTGCAGGCAGTATGGTCTGGTCCGAGAAGATATCGGAGCGGGAGTTGCCCGAGGAGGCGCTCTGCTATCCGTTGAATGTGCCGCACGATGATAATCCCACCGGCTGCTATCGGACCACCTTCGAGCTTCCAGCGGGATGGGCGGGGGGACAGATCTTTGTCCGATTTGAGGGCGTGGATGCCGGTTTCCACCTGTGGGTCAACGGTGAGCTGGTGGGCTATAGTCAGGGTAGTCGGCTACCCGCAGAATTCAACCTCACCGAGCATCTGCGCCCGGGGAAGAATCTGCTGGCAGCCGAGGTCTACCGCTGGACGGATGGTTCCTATCTTGAGGATCAGGACTTTTGGCGGCTGAGTGGCATCTATCGGGACGTGGTCCTCTGGTCGGTGCCACCCGTTCATCTCTGGGACTACGTCGTAGAGACAATGCTGGATGACGACTATCGTGATGCCGAGCTCAGGGTGCGTTGTGATCTGCGCAATCTGGGCGCGGACACTGCGGCGGATTACAGTATTGAAGCTGTGCTGCTGGATCCTCAGGGGAGTCTGGTGGCCAGGATGGAGACAGCATCCAACGGAGGGGTGGAACCCGATGAGATCGGGACCGTGCTGATCAATGCGCATATTGAAGGCCCGGCGAAATGGTCCGATGAGCACCCAACCCTCTACACTCTGCTCCTGATGCTCAGGGATCCGACAGGAAAGGTCTGCCAGGTGGAACGGGTCCGGGTAGGCTTCCGGCGGGTTGAATTAACGAGTGGGCAGATTCTGATCAACGGCCTGCCGGTGTTGATCAAGGGGGTCAATCGCCACGAACACGACCCGCAGACCGGCCATGCAGTCTCCGTTGCCTCGATGGTTGCCGATATTCGCCTGATGAAACGCTTCAATATCAACGCGGTGCGGACCTGTCATTATCCTGATGATCCACGTTGGTATGATCTCTGCGATGAATACGGTCTCTACGTGCTGGACGAGGCCAACATCGAGTCGCACGGTGTTTGGGATCGGCCGGCTAAAGACTCGTCGTGGCGCGAAGCCTTCCTGGAGCGGGTGACGCGTATGGTGGCCAGGGATCGGAATCATCCGAGCGTGATCGGTTGGTCGTTGGGTAACGAGGCCGGCTACGGCCCGAACTTCGAGGTCTGTGCCGATTGGATCCATAAAGAGGATCCGACCCGCTTTGTTCACTACCATCCTGCTTACGATGAGCCTCCCGTCGATGTGATATCTTTGATGTATCCGCCCATTGACAGCCTGGCTGCCCACGCAGCAGATCCCGGGGAGACGCGTCCGGTCATCATGTGTGAGTATGCTCACGCGATGGGAAACAGTCCCGGTGCCCTCAAAGAATACTGGGAGGTGGTAGAGGCTTATCCCCGCGCCGTCGGAGGCTTTGTCTGGGATTGGGTGGATCAGACCGGGTTCACCATCCTGGCCGCCCT
>PWVB01000464.1 GCA_003562365.1 Anaerolineae bacterium | reverse complement strand
CTCAGGATGGGCCGCATACCATACCTCCAACTCCTCGTACATCTCTCCGGCCAATGCCAAAAAGGATTCCTTGCGCTGTCTTCTGCTCAGCCGTCGCATCCCTGCCACTCCCTTATCTAGCCTGTTCCCCAAGCTACTACTATACGTTGCTCTCCCCCTTTTGCGAGCTGCCCTTTTCCCTTTTTTCCAATAATCTGTTCTATACCCGCAGGCAGTTGGTCAAGTACGCTGACTGAATGACCGGTTACTCCGGGCTGGAGAGCTGCGTAAGGCTCCAATCAACTTAAAGCTAACTTAGCCAACCTATTTCCGCAGGACACTAACCTGAGCCGTCATTCACACAGCGATGTTGCTGTTATACTGGGAATGGTTGTTCGGTAGTGATCCGTACGGAAGAAGATCGAGGAAGAGTGTCAAGAAGACCGAAGGAGGCCTATGGTTTCAGATATTCTGGAGGGCAAATGGAAGCAGCTGCAGGGATCGATCAAGCGCCGCTGGGGCGAACTCACCGATGACGACATCGATCAGATAGCGGGTGAGAAGCAGAAGCTAATTGGGTTGCTGCAGGAGAAGTATGGATACGCAAAGGAGAAAGCCGAAGCGGAAGTTGCTGAGTTTCTGGAAGAGCGCAGCTAGTGTAGACGTATCTGCGGCCTTAGGCCAGATTGGGGCGGTAAGCCAGGTGGGTCAGTTCGGATATCTTGAGAAAGAGGTGTGATGATGCTACGGTGGACGGTAATCCTGCTAGTCATCGCGATCGTCGCGGCCGCTCTGGGCTTTGGTGGCATTGCTGGTACCGCAGCTGGAATCGCGCGGATCCTGTTCTGGATCTTCCTAGTGTTGTTCATCTTGTCTTTGATCTTCGGACGACGCATCCATCTCTGAGGACCGGTCGAAGTCTAACGCTGGCGTGAGCGGATCTGCAGATAGCCTACCCCGTGTCGAGTGTCAGCGTCGGCCAGCTGATGGTCAGGTGGACGATCCCGGGTTTTTTGTGACAGACGCGGGATCATCCGTCCGTTCAGAGGGGTTCTGCGGTAAGTCGATAGGGCAAAACCAACCCAAGCAAGCACCCGCACTCAACCCATAAAAAACGACATCTCCTGTAAAGTGAGCTTATCTTATAAAACCGCTAGTCCAGGGGGTGTCGCTATGTGTAGTATACCCCAGAACGACCCCGCTGCAGGCGGGGATTTCGAGTGCGCCCAGGGAGGCTGCCGAGCCTGTCAGGACGCGCTGATTCGCCAGCACACCGACCTGATTCACGCCGTGCTGCACCGGATGGCCCGCGCTGGCGTACCGTACGCTGATCTGGTGCAGGTGGGGCGGTTAGCGCTGTGGCGCGCGTTGCGTCAGGCCCACCGGCCGGAGGGTTATCTCCCCGCGCCGGATCCCTGGACCCATCCGCGGGTACACGAAGCTCTGCTGACGGCGGTACAGCAGCTCCCAGACCGGTTACAAGCGGTGCTGAACGCCATCTACGGACTGGACGACCAGCCGCCGGGCAGCCGGGCCGCGTTGGGCCGCCGTTGGGGCCTGAGTCGCGAGCGTATGCGGCAGCTGCACGATCAAGCCCTGCTCCCCTTACGCCATCCGGGCCGCCAGGCCCAGCTGTATCGGCTCTGCGAGCGGGAGTCCCGCGCGGCGTATCTTCACGGGTTACACGCCCACCGCGCAGAGCAGCGGAGGCAGCGACGATGACGCAGACCACATGGGTTCCGCCCAGCACTCAAACTGCACCGGTGGAGGACCGCGATAGCCCGTTTTGGGCCCTGGACACCCTCCCGCTACAGCCGTGGCTTGAGCTGCGCACGCTGCCGGCCGAAGAGCGGCGGCAGCATACGCCCGGCTTTCCGGAGGTCTTTCCCTGGGAAGCCCTCCGCCCACATCTGCCGCTCCCGATGGCGCCGCTGGCGGAGGTGCCGCCGTGGTCCGGACGCCAGTGCCGCTCCCAGATGCGCTGTCATCACCAGAATCCGCGCTGCTTTGGACCGGTGGATCAGCGGGCGTGCGCGGCTCAAGCCGGCGACCATCCCGGGTGTGCCTGCGATACCTCCGCCTGTCGCGATCACTGCTGCCACGCCACCCCCCGCGATCCCGACGCCACCTATGTCTACTACAGCGGCTCCCATCAGCCTCAGGTAGAGGACGCTGCGCCGGACGACGGCCCGGGATCCAAAGGCAAGCACCCCTTCGGCTACAAGAGCAAGGCGTTCAACGGGGTGGATGACCGGCTCTTCACCTGCTGGTCGCTGAGCGGTCCCTTCGTCACCGCCAATCGCAACGACCATCTGCAGACCCTGCCGGGGCTTCGGGACGTGCGACAGCGCTACCCCCAGCTCAAGATCGGCGAGGTGCTGGGCGACGCAGGGGTAGGCCACGATGAGCTTCTGCGTTTCGTCCACGAGGACTTACACGCCTTGCGTACCATCCCCCCTCGCCGCCACGCCGGCTACAAGGATGACGCGCGCTGCCTCGAACGCCCTTACGATGGGCACGGTGTCCCGCTCTGCGTTCACGGCTACCGGATGCACTGCAACGGCCACAACGACACGGCGCACCAGACCAAATGGGTCTGCCGCCAGCGCTGCCGGCTGCATCCGCAGCCCGACGTGCATCCCGACCCACCGCATACCCGGCCCGACTGTCCGTTCCGCGACCACGCCCTGGGCAGCCGCACCTGGCAACGCCGGCCAGGAACGGCGCCGGCTGAAACGCGCGCCCTGGTTTGGTCTGGCTAACGCCGCCAAAGCCTCTCTCATCGGCGACATCCTGATCTTACTGGGCAACGTCGCCCGCTTTTTCCGCGAAGCCTCGCTGACCCTTCTCAAAGCACCCTAACCTAGGACAGCGTGACACCGCCGTTTACCCCTGCCGCGAACCCGGTTTGCGGCGCTCTGGCCCGCCCATATCACCCGAAAGCGGCCCTATCTCTATCGAAAACGGGGAACCCGAGGGCGCGTTTTCCCGTGGAGGGGCGACTTACTGCGCGTCTCACCGCCACCGCCACGCACTTACTGCGGTGTTTCACGCGCCCCGCCGCCCCAAAACGCCTTCAACCCAGCTTTCTACCCCGGTTTCCGTTGTTCCCCTCGCAGAACCTCGTCTCTTTACTGCTGAAGCCCTCTTGGCACAGCGGTTGCCAAACCCATCGTGTCAGGTATAGTTAGCATGCGATGGATTGGGTGAGGTCACCTCACCCGCACATACCGAGCGTTAACAGATATCGTCAGCGGACCCGATGCGCGTCCGGCGGCAGCGGTGTGAGTTCGGGTCCAGGTTCACATAGTTAATAACGGACACTTTGGCCCTATGACACAGGCAAATACGAATACACCGAATGAGAGCGGGACGGAACCGACGGCGTCCAACACTAACACCTTGGTTGGCGTGCGATTCCAGCCCGCTGGCAAGCCTTACCACTTTGCTGCACCAGCGGCGCTGTCGCTGGTAGCCGACGATTGGGTGGTGGTTGAGACGGTCTACGGTGAGCAGGCAGGCCAGGTCACCCACCTTCCGGACGCTCCCCCTGATGAGGTTACCTCCCGCAAACTGCGCAAGGTTTTGCGACGGGCAACCGGGCTGGATATGGCGCGCCATTTCGTGATGCAACAGCGAGCTGAACGACTGGTTGAGGTAGCACAGGAGGAGGTCGAAACCCATAAATTCGACTTCAAAGTCATCAGTGCAGAGTTTACACTGGAGGGCAGCAGCGCCATCGTACTCTGTACGGGCAACGTTAGCAAGAAGGACTTTGCCACTCTGCGACGACGGGTTTCGTCCCGCATGAAGTGTCGCGTAGATCTGCGCTCAGTAGGTCCACGGGATCACGCCAAGGTCCTGGATGGCTTTGGAGTCTGCGGTGAGCGCCGTTGCTGCGCGCGATTTCTGACCGAGTTTCAGCCGGTCTCCATCCGTATGGCCAAGGATCAGGCTATCTCTATGGCGCCTTCGGACATCACCGGTATGTGTGGACGGCTTCGCTGCTGCCTTGCCTACGAACATCAGGTCTACAAGGAAGAAGCCAAGGAGCTGCCGCGGATCAAGGCTCACGTCAAGACCGATCGTGGCATAGGCCGGGTCATCGACCTGGACATCCTCAAGGGGGATGTGATCGTCGAGATCCCCCCCCACGGGCCGCGACGCGAACGAGAACGCTTCCGCTATCCTGCGGAGGAGGTTGAGGTCGTTCCCCGCAACCGCGGACGTTAGCCGACCGGCGCCACCGCCACCCCGCCTAAGGTGCAGCAGCCAGGTCGGTCAGGCGCCACGCGCGCTCGCCATCGACCATCAGATGGGTCCCGCTCTCCTGTAGGTAGAGTCCCACGCTGAGTTCATAGCCGGACGCCAACGGATCAGATGAATCTGGCACGGGCCAGCGTAGGATGTGAACATCGGTCACCACCTCTCCGCGCATCCATAGCGATGTGGGATAAGCACCGCTCTGCGGCATTGCGTCGACCTGGGCTACCAGGGTGCCGCTTGCGGCCTCGCGCAGGTGCAGGAAGACAAAGTAATCCTCCTCCATCGTGGCGAGTGCCTGCCAGTAGAGCGTGACCTGCTGGAGCTCAGGCGACCCCGCTTCCCGTAGCGCGTAGCCCAACAGTCGGATCTGCTCACCCCCCGGCCCTGCGAAGTCGACATCCTGCGACTGCTCAATATCGGGAGCCTCGAACCGCCGCATCACCGACTGCACATCGAGCACCAGCAGGTCGTGGGCGACCGAGGTATCCAACTGCAGCTGGAGCGTGTAGGCGCCTGCCGGCAGGGTCCGCGGCAGTCGCAGCGGATAGACATCCTCAATCAACTCACCGAGACGCCAGGAGTCAAAGGCGTATCCGCCAGCAGGCGAACCCGCAAAAAGCGTGGCCTCAACCGGGCCTCTGAGCACCAGCGACACCGTCTCGAAAGGGGGCGCAGCCTCAAGAGCCTGCCAACAGAGATGCAGCTTCAGCGTCTCCCCCGGCAGCAGTGTGCTGTCGGGCGTCAGTCGCCAGCCCAGCAGATCGAGCCCCATCCACGCCACCGGGCGTTCTTGGGAGATCCTCCGACAGGCAGCAGCCACATCACCCGGCGCGGGTGGCTGCGCCATCGGCGCCAGCTGCAAGCCCTCAGCCGTCGCGGGGAACCGTGACTCCAACCCGGCAAAGCGTTCAGCCACCAGCCGCGGTAGAGCTGCGTCACGGCTCGGATCGTAGAACGCCACGCCGATCTGGTACCCTTGGCCCGGCGGCGTCCCCATCGGCGGCGTCACGACCAGTTGATCCAGCACCAACTCACCCGGCGTCCACTCCTCGGGCGGATAGTGGAACGCCATCGTCCGCGCCCACTCACCCGTTTGAGGATGCAGCAGCCGCACCACCGGTTGCAGCGCCGAATACGAAGCCAGGGGTTCCCAGGCGATCAGGAGAGGACACGGCTCAGCCACCCGGCAGGGTCGGGGCATAAGGGCCGCATGCAGGCGCACCACCTGGGCGAAATTGGCGCTGCCCGTGCCCGCAACCGCTTCGCCAGCTGGCGCCGGGCGCATCCAAGCGGGCGAATCCAGCAAGCGCCGACGTAACTCAGCAACGTCCGCAGCCGAGAGATGATGGCGTTCCAGCGCCGTTCGATCGGAGAGGCCGGGCTGCCTAACCGTCTCCCAGCGCGTGGTGACGGCAGCGGGCCATGGCGTGGGGGGGGGCAAACTCTCCGGGACCAGATAGACGGCACCTCCCTGCGCGGGCAGCACCAAGGTCGCGCCACCGGTGAGCCACTTGGCGCGGTCGTAGTGTGCCGCCAGTGCAGCCACCGTCGGATGGCGGTAGTGCTCGCTGGCAATGTAGACGGTGGTCTCGCTCGGGTCTGCGGCGTAGAGATCCAGCATCTGTGCCGCCAGTGCCATCTCCCCATCGGCTGCCTCAAAAAGGGCGTCAGAGCTTGCCCAGGCACGATACGTCGTCGTGGAAGTCAGCACTCCTGCCAGGAAGAGGCACATGACAATCCCCCATTGGACGCGACGGTTCGGCAGGCAAGTCAACAGGCCGTGAAGCCCCCAGGCCGGGAGGATGGAGAGAAAGGGAAAGACGCCCACCATCCGCAGATTGCTGGGCGTGATCTCGCCGGTCGCCAAAGCACTGGGCAGCACCAACAAGATGACGCTGCTCAGTGCCAGAACCCGAGCCGCACCCTCGGCTGCATCCCGACGGGGAGACACGCCGATCAGGCCCGCACCCAACAGCGCCAGCGCGGCCGACAGTCCGGTCATCATCGGTCGCCCTGGCACGTTGAAGCGCACATAGGCATCGCCGGCGTCAGGCCAGAAGATCGCGCGCAGACATAGTCCCAAGCCGCGCCAGGCCTCCTGCCACGTCGGCGCCGCCACCTGGGCAATGCGGGTTGTGAACGCGGCGGGATGCCGCAGGAAATAGCCCCCCAGCGGAGCGAAGGTCGCTGCCGCAATCACCAACACTAGAGCAAGCTGTCGCAGGCGGAGCGGGCGCTCAGCGGGCGTCGTCCTGAACAATAGCCATCCCAGCGCCAGGACAAAGGGTAAGGGAAAGAGCCGGGCCGCCAGATAAGTATAACCGGTGAGCCCCAAAAAGAGTCCGCCCAGGGCTAGCCAGCGCCGCTTCCCCGTGCGCAGTCCCCGCCAAAGCGCCGCCACCGTCAAGGCTTGTAGCAGCGGCTGTGCGATCGCGCGGAAGCCATACCGACTCAGGATCAGATGCGGCACCGACACCGCCATCCACGCAGCGGCAAAAAGCGCAATAGACGTCGCGCCGGATCGCGGTTGCGTGAGTGCCCGCACGGCGGCAAAGGTCGCTGCGACGGTGAGCAGGCCCAGCATCGCTGCGGTCAGTCGCAAGCCCCAAGGCTCGCCACCGGTCATCCACACCCACGGCACAGCGGCATAGAAGAAGAGCACCTCTTTGCCGGTGTAGGCGCGGATGAAGAGGGGACGATAGCCTTCCTCCACAATCTGACGCGTGAGGATCAGATTAGCAGCCTCATCATAGTGCAACCCTACCGGGAGCTCCGGCAGTGCGATCAGCCGCAACCATGCTGCAAAGAGCAGGACCACCACGATGGCGCCACGACTCAGCAGATCAGTGTGCTTAAGGCTCAAAACAGTTGAAGCGTTCACAAGCGCATTATACCTTGCCCGTCATATTGTTCGAGACGCCAGTGATGGTATAATCCCTGCTGACAATATCTGCCGGGTGACGTCCGGCCCCAAATCTACGTCACAGGTGGCACACATCCCTGCTATGCTAAATTGGCTAAGAGAGCTTTGGGCTTACCGCGATCTCATCTACAATCTTGTGTCCCGTGATGTCAAGGTTCGCTACAAAAATTCGCTCCTGGGCATCGTTTGGTCGTGGCTCAATCCACTGCTGATGATGTTGATCTTCTCGTTTGTCTTTGGCGTCCTCTTCGAGCGCGAGGACATCCCGAACTACCACGTTCTTTTCCTGAGCGCCCTACTGCCCTGGAACTTCTTCGTCGGGGCCGTGATGGGCGGTATTCCCAGCATCGTCGGCAATGCTAACCTGGTGAAGAAGGTCTATTTCCCGCGGGAGGTACTTCCCATCTCCGTGGTGCTCTCCAACCTGGTCAACTTTCTCATCGCACTGCCCGTCTTCTTCATCCTGGCAATGGTCTCCGGCGTGATGCCAACCCGACACCTACTCTTCCTTCCATTGCCCGTCCTGATTCAGGTCATCTTCGCAATCGGAATGGTCCTCATTCTGTCGACACTGGAGGTCTTCTATCGGGACACCCATATGGTCATGGATGTGGGAATCCAGGCCTGGTTCTTCCTCACGCCGGTCATCTACCCGATGAAGTCGCTGCCCACCGAGGCGAGTCTCTTAGGGGTCACGTTCAATCCACAGCTCTGGCTCTTCCGCCTGAATCCGATGGCCTCGATTGTCAACACCTACCAGGACATCCTTTACTACGGCAACCTCACAGCGTTGGACTTCCTGGCTCGCACCGCCGTTACGGCGGTGATCATACTGATCTTCGGATATTGGTTCTTCCGTCGTTTCAGTGGCAAGTTCGGCGAGATTGTGTAAGCCCTCGGACGGTTTTCCGGCGAATCCGGAAGACCGTCCAAGGTGAGAGAGTAGTTCAACCATCAGTTAAGGAGGTGACAACTGCTAACGAAAACCGTGCTAAATAGTTGCAGACCTCGTCAACGCATTTGACAAAACTCTAATTCTGTGTTATACTTGGAGGTGAAAAAGGGAGGTTTTGGAAGTGACCAAAGACTATGCAAGCGTAGGCGGCGAGAAAATCTATTTCGATGAGTCATTTGAGGCGGAGCCTGACAAGGCCAACTTCGAGGAGTGGTTGCAGCGGATAGAAGGCTTGCTGGAAACACTACTTCGCTCAAAGGCTGCTGAT
>PWVB01000300.1 GCA_003562365.1 Anaerolineae bacterium | reverse complement strand
TCCGAAAGGGAAAATGAGGAGTTCCTGCAGCGGTGGCACGCGATCTGGGATGAAGTTGAGCGATATTACTTCACAGAGGTGAGACCCGGATCATCGTTCGACCTGGTGATCTCAGGGCACTAGTCCACCGATACCATGTTGCTAGCGCGGCGATCATTGCGGCCCACCCCGGGCTACTTAAGCGCTTCAAAGCCTCTGACTGACTATGCACTGGTCCGTTTTGCCGGACGCTGCTGCCGACCGGGTTGCTCACCCAGCTGGAGCGCGATGTGATGGGCATCGTAGCCGATGGACTATCCTATTGCAGCTAGGCCTGACAATCGTTCTGATCCGAATTGAGTTTCCCCCGTATCAGTGTAAGATGGCGCCAGTACTCAGCAGAAGAGGGAAGGATCCGCAGGTCATGCACTGGCAGCTCACTATTTACAGCGTGGTCTTGGCCTTTGCAACGTGCCTGGCCCTGGGCGTGGCAGTTCTGGCGCTACGCTATCGTGACCGCCCGGGCGGCGTAGCCCTGTTCGCAACCATGTTCGCTGCGGCTCTCTGGGCTGGCGCGGCCCTGGTCGAGGCCAACGCGACCGCTATCCGGTTGCGAGTACTCTGGTCCCAGGGCGCCTATATAGGCGCCCTCGCCGTTGCGCCCTGCCTTTGCTACTTCGCGATCACCTTAACCCAGCGGGAGCACTGGCGCAAACCCCTCATCCACGCGGCGCTCTGGATTATCCCGGCAGTCACCCTCTTGCTGGTCTACACCAACAGCCTGCACCACCTCCACTGGCGCGACTTTTCATTCTCCGCAGCCGACCCCCGGGTGCTGGTGTACGGTCGCGGACCTTGGTTCTGGGTACCGGCAGCCCACGCCTACCTGGTGCTGCTCGCTACCACGGTGTTTTTCGCCGAAGCAACGCTGCGGTATCGTGATGTCTACCGGCGCCGGGCCGTGATCCTGTTAGCCAGCCTTGCCCCCCCGTGGATCGCGCATCTGCTCTACGTCCTGGCTCCCAATGTAGTTAACTGGCGAGACTGGACGCCGGCAGCTTTCGCGATCACTGGGGCACTGTTGTTGTGGAGCCTCACGCGGCTCCATCTGTTCGACCTGATTCCGGTGGCGCGAGATCGGGTTATGGAAAGCCTGGAAAGCGGGGTCATCATCCTCGACATGCAAGGTCGCATCGTCGCAGTCAACCCCGCTGCACAGCAGCTAATCGGTCAAAACAACCTGATCGGCAGAAACGCCAGCAGCGTCTTCGCCAAACGGATCGGCGTACTCGCTGGCCCGGAGATTGGGCCACAGGGCGTACAACCTTTCTGGGCCGCAGCGCCTACCGGCGGGGAGATCGGTATCGCCAAGGAGCGCTTTCTGGAGTGGCGGGTGACTCCACTGTGCAGTCACTACTCCGGCCGCGCCGGCTATCTCGTCTTTCTACACGACATCACCGAACGACGCCAAGCTGCGCTGGCGCTGCAGGTCTTGAACCAAACGCTAGAAGTGCAGGTGAGCGAGCGCACGGCCGAAATCCTGGCGGAGCAGGAACGCAGCGACGCGATCCTGCGCAGCGTGAAGGACGGCATTCTGATGACCGACCGCGATCGCTACATCGTCTACGTCAATCCAGCCTTCACCACCCTCACGGGTTACACGGCAGAAGAAGTGCTGGCTCGACCCGCCGGGGAGGTGGTCGGCGATAACATTCGACGTCTGATGCAAGCCACCGAAGCACGCGCGGAACCTTCGCTGGGAGAAGCACAGCTGCCGCGCAAGGACGGACGCACCCTTGACGTGGCGCTCACCATCTCGACGGTGCGCAACCAAGCTGGATCGATGGTAGGCTACGTGTGCACCCAACACGATATCAGCCGCCTCAAAGACCTAGAGCGGGCGCGTAAGAGTTTTCTGGATAACATCTCGCACCAGCTACGCACGCCGGTGACAACGCTTAAGCTGTATACTCATCTGCTATCGCAGACCGCGCTGTCGGAGGAGGGAGAGGCATATCTCCAGGTCATCGAGGGACAGACGGCATGGCTCAGCCATCTGATCCAGGACATCCTGGAGGTGACGGCCCTCGACGCAGGGCAGACGCAGACCGCTCGGACACCGGTCGCCCTGGCGACGCTGATCGATCAGCTCGTCAACCGCTACGAAACAGCCTCGGCCAAGGCAGGCGTGCAACTGGTGCTGACCCCGCTTCCGGCTGACCTACCTCCGCTGCTGGGCGACCAGATCCGCTTGGTTGAGGCTTTGAGCGAGATCCTCGACAACGCCGTGCACTTCACCCCCTCGGGCGGCACGATCACCCTGAACGGCAAGCTGGAACAGCGGAACGGCACCCTTTGGGTCGCGGTGTCAGTGCAGGACACTGGGCCCGGCATTCCTCAGAATGAGCAACAGCGGGTCTTTGAGCGCTTCTATCGGGGCAGCACGGTCAACACTGACTTGCTCCCTGGCACTGGGCTAGGGCTGAGCATTGCGCAGAACATCGTGCGCGCCCACGGCGGGGAGATCACGCTGAGGAGCAGCCCACTGGGTACTACCTTCACCGTCTGGCTGCCGGCGGGATGAAGACGCGTCGCTTCGTCTGCAAGGACCTAGACGATCTGCTCCCGCTGATCGCCGACTTCCGTGTAGCGTTGGCGGCGCTTAGAGGTCGCTCCGTTGATCCTGACCTGCCGGCGGCGCGGGAGGAGCTCGCCAGCTATCGCGGAGCCGGCGACCCCATCTACGTGGCCCAGACCGAGGCCGGCGCGCTCGTCGGCTATTTGGTCTGCCGTGTCGTCGACGATGTGGTCTGGGCAGAATCACTCTACGTCGATCCGGCCTATCGCCGTCAGGGCATCGCTGGGGCACTCTACGGAGAGGCTGAGGCTCTAGCCACTGCGCTAGGCGGCAATACAGTCTACAACTGGGTCCATCCCAACAACGAAGCCATTATCGCCTTCCTGCGCCACCGCGGCTACACTGTTCTCAACCTCATCGAGCTACGCCGCCCCCGACCTGGTGAGACCCCTATGCAAGAGATTGCCGTCGGCGACCAAACTTTCGATTACTAGGAGCGTTTGCCAGCTTAAAGGCAGAAACCCGCATTGTTGGCCTTTGAGTATCTTCTCCATGGCGCCAGGTTACAGATCAGAATTGCTGAGGCGCCTGGCCATTGGATTGCAGGCGTCTAGCGAGAAAGATCCCCCTCTCCGGAGGGGAGCGAATCGTTCCCGTTTACGAGCAACCACCTGGACTGCCTGTCGACAGTGAACGATGTCAACAGAATTGACACCACAGACCTGGACGGCGCGCCGAATACGCATCAAGTGACTTCGGGCGTGAATCCTCAGGCTGTGCAGGCTGGTGCTGTGGGTGTCATGACTGGCTGCCTGCCCGCAATCAGTGAAGACGTGACCGCCGAACTCCACTAAGCGGGCGCTCTGGAGCCGCCCATTCAGTCCGATCAAGTACGGTTCTTCATTGACGCGACGGTGCGGAAGGCGCACATAGCACTGCATAACCCTCTATGTGCCAGCGAAGGTGACACTACTCTGCTCGGGAATAAAAGGGACCATGAGGCTGAGCCACGAAGAGAAGCATCGAACGGAACGGCCGGACCCAGAGTTGAAGCCTCAGAAGAAGAACCGGCGCTTTAGCGCGGCGGAGAAACTCGGATACTGAAAGATGCCAACGCATGCACGGCTCCTGGGGAGATCGTCGCGCTGTGTCGACGGGAAGGGATCCACTCGTCCTACCTGAGCCGGTGGCGAGAGGCACGAGAGTCGAAGGCCCCCCACGACACCGGAGCTGGCTAGAGCGACGCGTGACGGAGGCGCAGCGCACGCTGGCACTCCGGCAGCGGGGAGGCCAAGCGTATCGCAAACAGAGGGAGAAGGTGGCTCGCTTGTGCAAACGGGTGGCATCGGCTGCTGACCAAGAACCAGGGGTTGATAGCCGACGACTTGAGCGCAGCGCGGTTGTTACCGACGGGCTGGGGGATCGACAGTTCGTGTGCGCAGAATCGTAGTGTGGTACTGGACCGCGACTGGAATACGGCACAGAACAGCAGGTAGGAAAGCTTAAGTGAGTCAGGCCCGGTCGCCATAGGACATCGGTGGCCGAAGACACTCGCGGAGAGACGGTCAGACTTGCTCCGGCAAGCACGTCTCAGTCAATCAAGAATCTGCTTGCGTTAGCCAGCAGAGTGTCTATAATCCGACTTTAAAAAACACGAAAGTCTGGTAAAATCAGTGTGGCAAGAGGTGGCGCAGCACAGCGCTGCATGTAGCGTAGGCTTGACTTCCAGCTTGGATCGCTTAGAATAGTGGATTGGAAGTTATACGTGAGGCCTCGCGTGTAGCAGTGCGAGGCCGATTTTGTGCCAGATCGTTGATGAGGCAGCGGATCATCGCCGGTCCGCAGGACGAGACCGGTATTGACGGTGCAGAAGGGTCGTGCGCAGTGACGCGCCGGCGCAGCACCGTCTGTTTGTTTGGGGGGACCCAGGAGTTTGTATGGCCAGGAAAGAAGCACCCATAGCGAAAGTTCGAATCATCGGTATCTTCGCTCACGTCGACGCCGGAAAGACGACGACGTCCGAGGCGATTCTCTACCATACCGGACGCATTCACCGCGCCGGCGACATTGACCAGGGCAGCACGCAGCTCGACTGGATGGAACAGGAGCGGGAACGCGGCATCACTATTATGTCAGCCGCCACCGCCTGCCACTGGCGCGATCATCGCATCAACTTGATCGACACGCCCGGGCATATAGACTTCACTGCCGAGGTCGTGCGCTCGATCCGCGTCATTGACGGCGCAGTGATGATCTTGTGCGGCGTCGGTGGCGTCGAGCCGCAGACCGAGGCCGTCTGGGGCCACGCGAACCAGGAGAACCTACCGCGCCTGATTTTCGTAAACAAACTTGATCGCATCGGTGCGAGCTTCAACCGGGTCCTGTCCGAGATCCACCAGCGACTCACCTCGAGCGCAGTACCAGTACAACTGCCCGTCGGACGTGAGGATGGGTTCCACGGCATTGTCGATCTACTGACGGAACGGGTCTATATGTGGGAGAGCGACACCAAGGACTACACTGTTACCGGCGTGCCCAACGAGATGCTCGCCGATGTCGAAGTCGCCCGTGAGGCCCTGATCGACACCATTTGCGAAACTGATGACACGCTACTGATGCAGCGGTTGGAGGGTCAAGAGCCGAGCCTCGACGCCCTCAAAGCTGCCTTGCGCAGCGCCACAGTCGCGGGCGTCGTTGTGCCGGTGCTCTGTGGCGCATCGCGGGAGCATATGGGGGTGCAACCCCTGCTGGATGCCGTGGTCGATTTCCTGCCATCACCTATCGATATGCCCGCGACGGTCGGGCACCGTCCCGGCAGGCCCAACGAGAAGGTCAAACGTCACGACGACGCCACCGAGCCCTTCTGTGCATCGGCCTTCAAAATCACCGTCGATCCCTATGTCGGTCACCTCACCTGGGTGCGCGTCTTCTCGGGTACACTGCACACCGGGGACAGCATTTACAATCCGCGCATTGAGGAAAAGGAGCGGGTGGGCCGGATCTACCGTATGCACGCGAACCATCGCGAGCAGGTGGACGTAATGGCCGCTAGCGATGTGGTTGCTCTTGTCGGTATGAAGTCGGCGGTGACAGGTGACACGCTGTGCGATCCGGAGGACCCGATCGTCCTGGAGGCCTTCGACTTTCCCGAGCCGGTGATCTCGATTGCCCTGGCCCCCAGCTCTCCCGACGAGCGGGATCGACTGAATGGAGCCGTGCGGCGACTCTGCAACGAGGACCCAACCCTGATTCGAAAGATCAACGCAGAGACCGGGGAACTCACCCTCTCGGGTATGGGTGAGCTGCATCTGGAGATTGCCGTGGACCGATTGCGTCGGGAGTTCGGCCTGACCCCCAAGGTCAGCCTTCCCCAGGTCGCCTACCGCGAGACCGTCCAACGACCAGCTGAGGTGCGCACCACTTACCGCAAGCAGTCCGGCGGTCACGGACACTACGCCCGCATCGAGTTGCGCGTTGAACCGCTGGGCGAGGAGGTAGAAGGCGAGGGCGTCGTCTTTGAGGACGCCTCCCCTGCATCCAATCTGCCGCGAGAGTTCGTGCGACCAGTCGAGATCGGCGTGCGCCGCACGTTAGAGGAGGGCGTCATCGCCGGCTATCCAATCACCAACATAAAAGTGACGCTGTTGGACGGTGACTACCACGATGTGGACTCAGCTGCGATCGACTTTGAGGTAGCTGGCAGCATGGCAACTAAAGAAACAATACACAAGGCCGCACCGGTGCTGATGGAGCCGGTAATGGCACTAGACGTCAACGTGCCGGAAGACTATCTGGGCACCGTCGTCGCCGACATCGGGCGCCGCCGGGGCACGCTGAACGAGATGCGCGTCCGCGGCAACTTCCGCAACATCGATGGGGAGGTACCCTTAGCCGAAGCGCGGGGATACGCCACCGAGTTGCGCAGCCTGACCCAAGGGCGGGGAAGCTTCAGCCTGAGGTTTAAGCGCTACGATATACTGCCGGAGGATCTGGCCCAGGAGGTCATTGCGGCCCGCCGCGAGCGGGAGCTTCAGCCGGCGATCGCCTAGCGCCGCCTGCTTTGATGGGGATGACAGGATGCCTTACCAGTTTGCTACGGAGAGACAAGATTACTCAGACCTTTCCAGCGGCAGGGTCCTCTACAGCCTGCCCGGGCATCCTGCCTTCCCCATACGCCTGACCAGCGAGATCTTCCAGCGCTGCCTTGCTGCGCGACGTGCGCGGGGCCTCAAGGCGCCACCTGTAATCTACGATCCGTGTTGCGGCAGCGCCTACCATCTGGTCACCCTGGCTTACCTGCATTGGGACGCTATCGGGCGCATCATCGCTTCCGACATCGATCCGGAGGCCCTATGCGTCGCCCAGCGCAACCTAGGACTCCTGACGTTGGCCGGGTTGGACCAGCGCATCCAGGAGCTTGCCGAGATGCAGGCTGCCTACGGCAAAGCCTCACATACCGCGGCCATTGACAGCGCCCGGCGACTGAAGAAGCTGCACGCCTTTCAGTTTACAGAGCATGCCCTGGATTACCGGCTCTTTTTGGCAGACGCCACCTGCAGCGCAACGCTCCTGGCAGAGCTAGGCGACGCGGCCGTGGACGTCGTGATCTCCGACGTACCCTACGGACGCCACTCGACCTGGCAGTTAGGCGATCCTCCGACTTCGCCTGAGGCCTCTTCGGCTCCGCCACGGCCCCCACTCTGGCGGATGCTTGATGCCCTGCAGACGGTGCTGCGCCCCACAGCGATCGTGGCCATCGCTTCAGACAAGGGCCAGAGGGTGGCCCACCCCGGCTACCAGCGAGTGGCACGGTTCCAGATTGGGAAGCGGCAGGTGGTGCTGATCGAACCCAGAACGCCATAGGCCAAGTGGATCTCGAATAGGGACCGCGGTCGGCGTGCTTGATCTTCGCCCCTACCTGCCTACACTCAACTCAGAGCGATAGTGCAGTCACAACTCAAGCGAGGTCCGATGCACCTGAGTTCGAAGACACTGATCCAGCTCCAGGAGAGTGCGTACCGGATCCGGCGCCTGAGCGTTGAGATGATCACCTACGGTCGCTGGGGCCATATCGGAGAGGCCTTCTCCATGGAGGCCCATGCCGCCGGGCAGCCCACACCGCCGCAGTCCAATATCGACGCCTTTGTCCGCTACGCCCACGACCTGGTCGACCTAGGGCGCGTCGATGCGGTGCTGATCACTTGCTCAACTATGAACCGGGCCTATCCGCAGGTCCAGGCTGCCATGGCGCTCAAGGGCGTGCCAGTGGTGCAGATCGATCGTCCGATGATGGCGCGGGCGCACGGCGGCCCCATCCTCGTCGTGGTCACCCACGGGCCCACGGCAAACAGCACCCAGGCCCTGCTGCACGAGACTGCAGAGGAGATTGGCGCCGGGCTCGATCCCGATCGCGATCTCGTCGGCGTCACCGTGAGGCAGGCTTTGGAGCTCCTGGCCGTCGGTAACGTCGAACGCCACAACCGAGCTTTGGCGACGGCGATTCGTAACGCCCAGGCGGCCCAGGCAATCGGCTGTGTCGTGCTGGCCCAGCTCTCGATGACAGTCTTCTTGCTCTCCTACCCAGATCCCGTCGCCACTTTCGGCGTTCCCGTCCTCACCAGCGGACAGTGCGGGTTTGAGCAGGTGCGTGAGGTGCTCGCAGGGCAGAGTTGACCAAAAAGAGAACGCGTGCGCGTGGTTTTGACAGAATGGCATTCCTTAGCGGAGAACAAGAGCGTCAGGCCCCTGCCGGCGCTTCATAGAGAGCGGACCATGCAGACCCGATTTCCCAAGCGCATCTTCAGTATAGCTGTCGTCCAGACAGGGATGGCGCACAGGTGTGACGGTGATTCCGGCCCCGCGGCTAAC
>PWVB01000035.1 GCA_003562365.1 Anaerolineae bacterium | reverse complement strand
TAGGCGCTATCCCTCCTAAGAGGCCGATCAGTAGCAGGCCGGTAAACCGGATGCGATGTGACGCACAGCGGGCACTCATCGCTCGCCTCCTTTCGCCACCACCGACGCTACCGCGTCAGCGAAACCGGGTGGTGCAGCACCGAAGTCCGCTTCGGCATAGGTTCCCGGTTTCAGAGCGTGGTCAGGGTTGGGTATCAGCACGTCAACGGCGAAGACCAGGTTCATGCGCTCCTCCCGAATCTCGATCTCTCGCGGTGCGAACTCTGCCTGCGCCGCGATGGCCACCACCTCACCCCGGAAGACGCGATCGGGATAGCTGTCGCTGGTGACAGCGACGTTCTGGCCGATTCGCACCTCGGCCAGTCGCGGTTCGGGAACGAAGACGGTCAGGGTGACTTCATCGAGGTTGCTCAGGGTCAGAATGGTGGCGCGAGGCAGGGCCAGCTCTCCCTGCCGCAAGCTCAAGCGCAGCACCATCCCGGACGTCGGCGCCACCAGCGTAAGCTTCTCTCGCTGGCTCAGCAGCGTCTCCACCTCAGCCTCGGACTTGCGGACTTGAGCCTCCAGCAGCGCCAGCTGCTCCGCTCTGGTGCCTGCTTGCAGCCTGTTGAGACGGGCCTGGGCTTGTTCGACGCCAGCCTCAGCCAACGCGTGGCGTGTCGCTGCTGCATCGACCTGAGCGTTCAGCTCTTGAGGATCTTCGCGCATCCGCAGCAGGTCGGCCAGCGCCGTCTGGGCGATCTCCCAGCGCGTGTGAGCAGCATTGAGGGCGACCCACGCCTGCCAGTAGGCGTTGGGTAGCAGGTGGAATTCTAGTTGTGTCTCCAGTTCAGGCTTGGGAGGGCGTTGGGCTTCTGGCAAATCTTCCCAGCGTTCTTGAGCCTTACGGATCTCCTCTTGTGCCTCGTGAAAGGCGTCATAGCCGATCTCTGCGGCGTCCTTGATCGCCGTCGCGCTACGCACCGCAGCCCGCGCTACGACTACCTCGGACCGTGCTCGAGCGATCTCGGCATTCAACTCCTGTGGTGTCTCGCGGAGTGCTAACGTATCCTGCCAAGCCTGGTGGGCGCCTGTTTCAAGGCGCTGAGCGAGATCCACCATGGTCTCCGCCTGACGTAGCTGTGCTGGGCGTGGTGGAGCCTGTGCTTGCGCCAGCTGTGCCTCGGCGGTTGTCACGGCTGCTCGTGCCAATGCAATCTCCGCGTCGATCAATGTCGTGTCCAGCTGGAGCAGCGTCTGGGTAGCTTCCACCATCTGTCCTTTGACCACCTCCAGCGCCGCGATGCGTCCGCCCAGCTCAGTGGTGACAGTTGTTTCTTCGGCCTCAATGAAGCCCGCAGCGATTAGCGGCCCGGCAGTCGGATCACTGAGCCCCAGCTCCGCCAGAGCCTGCTGCTGCAGCTTGGGATCTGCCCCGAAGGCCAGCCATACTGCAACGGCCATTAAGGCGATAGCGCCGACGGCGACGGACACATAGATCCATTTTCGTCTCATAGGTCTCACTCCTGGTTCTGGGGGGCAGACTTAGCATCGCGGACGTCGGTCTCCTCTGACCGGCGGGCTGTCTTGTCGCGGGTTCTGGCCATTTTGGTGATGAAGACATCCTCCAGCGAGGGATTGATGGCCTCTACCGCGTGGACCACCAGCCCTGCTTCCTCCAAAGCGTGGATGATGCGCGCTTCAAAGTCCTCCGGGGCTTTCGCAACCGCGTGGAGCTTAGCACCGTAATGAGTCACCTCGTCCAGCTCCTCAATCTCCGCCAGCACGGTTCGCGCGCGATTCGGTTCGTCACAGTCGATCTCCAACACCCCCCCCTGCATCTCCTCTTGCTTGATCCGGGCTGGTGACCCTTGAGCGATGATTCGACCCCGCTGGATAAAGGCTAGGCGGTGGCAGTGCTCGGCTTCGTCCATATAATGGGTCGTGACAAAGACGGTGACGCCCTCGCTCACCAGACCATAAAGCAGGTCCCAGAAGGCGCGGCGCGAGGTGGGGTCGACGCCGGCGGTGGGCTCATCGAGGAAGACCAGCTCAGGGCGGTGAAGAATGGCGGCGTTCAGCGCTAATCGCTGGCGCCAGCCGCCGGAAAGTGCGCGAGTGGGCACATCCTCGCGTCCCTCCAGATCGGTACGGCGGAGTGCCTCACGGATTCGCTCTCTTAGCTCGGCGCGACTGAGGCCATAAGAGCGTCCGTAGAAACGCAGGTTTTGTAACACCGTCAGGTCGTCATATAGGCTGAAGCTCTGCGCCATATAGCCGACGTGGGGTCGGATCTCTCGAGGTCGCTGAGCTACCGGCACCCCCAGCACCTCCACCGATCCGGCCGTGGGCGTCAGCAGTCCCAGCATCATCCGGATCGTCGTTGTCTTTCCGGCACCGTTAGGGCCCAGGAAACCGAAAATCTCGCCGCGTCGGACCTCCACATCGACGTTGTCGACGGCGGTGAATCCATCAAAGCGCTTAGTCAACCCCTGGGCGACAATCGCCACGTCGCGCTTGGTCATATTATCCTCAGTCAGTCCAGAGCCCGCCGGACGTAGAGCAGTGAGAAGGTACCGATGATCAAGCCAAGCACGGCCAGCGCGGCGACATTCGGCCAGAGTACATCGAGCCCGGCGCCTTTGAGCAATAGACTGCGCAGAATGGTGAGCCAGTGATGGGCGGGGATCAGTCGGGCTATCCACTGCAGCACCTTAGGCATCGACTCTACCGGCGCGGCGAAGCCGGTGAACATAAAGTCGACCATGCCCACCATCAGCACCAGTAGGAAGGCCTGGTGTTGGGTCTTAGAGACGATAGAGATCACCAATCCCTTGCCCAGTTCGACGAGCACGTAGCCCAATACCAGCACAAAGAGTAGTGGAAGCGAGCCGCGCACCGGGACGCCGAAGGCGAAGTGAATGACTGCCAGAAGTAGCCAGAAGTCGGCCACCCCGATCACCAGGGCAGGGATCGACTTGCCAATTATGATCTCTAGTGAGGAGAAGGGCATCACCAGCAGCTGCTCCAGCGTGCCTAACTCGCGCTCGCGGGCAAAGGCCAGCGCTGCGAAGAGCAGGACGGTGAATTCCAGCATCAGTCCTAACTCGGCCGGCGTGGTGTAGAGGGCCTCGCTGAGTTCCTCATTGAATCGAACCCGTATGCTGGGCTCGAACTGCCTGAACGCTGTCTCCTGAGCGTGAGCGCGGCGGGTCAGTGCCTGCTGTCCGACGTGCTGCAGCGCGCCCTCAGCTGCGCGAACGGCGGCGCGGGCAGCCATACTCTCAGCTCCGTCAACCCACAGACCCACAGCGGGACGCATTGCTTCAGGATTGGCGAGCGTGATGTCGATGTCCGCCCACCGGCTTCCGAAGCCTGGAGGGATTACCAACGCGGCGCTGATTTGGCCGCCGTCGAAGGCCTCCTGGATCTCGTTCAGCGTCCCAGCATAGGCTTTGAGGGTGAAGGTGTCGGCGTTTTCGAGAGCCGCGGCGACGGTGCGGCTGGCAGCACTGCGGTCGTTGTCGAGGATCATCAGTGGTAGGTTGGTGATTGGCCGAGAAGTGGCCCAGCCGATCAGCAGCAATTCCGCTGCGCCGCCGATGAGCATAAAGGCCGGCAGCCACCAGTTGTGGAGCAGGTGCAGGAACTCCTTGACCGCCAGCGATCCAATGCGTTTCACCATCTCAGCCCAACCTTTTCTTGAAGAAGAACGCGGCGCTGGCGGTGAAGACGATGCCCAGCCCCACAAGCGCCAGGGCGTTGGGCCATAACACCTCGAGACCGACCGCCCGCAGGAAGATGGACCGCGTTATGATAGCGTAGTGAGTGCCCGGCAGGAGCATCGCCTCCATCTGCAGCTCTTCGGGCATCGCCGCGATGGGAAAGAAGATACCGGTCATAAAGAAGCCGGGGAAAAAAATCACCAAAAAGGAGAGCGCCAGCGCCGCTGGCTGGGTGCGCATAAAGACGCCAATTAGCGTGCCCATACTTAGCATAGCGAAGAGGAAGACGCTGGAGAGCAGGAAAAACAGCGGGAAGCTCCCGCTGAAGGGAATGCGGAAGGCGGAGATGGCCACGAGAGGGATGACCACCACGTTGATCAGGCCGATAAAGACGTAAGGGATCATCTTCCCCAGTAGCAACTCGGCCCGGGTGATTGGCGTCACCATAATCTGCTCCAGCGTGCCGTGTTCGCGCTCGTGGGCCAGCGCCAGAGCGACCGACAGGGCTGGCATTCCCAGGACCATCGAGATCAGCCCCGGCACCAAGCTGACCCTCGGCTTGAGTCCGGGATTGTAGAGGGCGCGTATGCTAACCTCAATGGGGCGTAGGAGGGCTGCGGCTGATCCGGGGCCCGCCAACTGCTCCGTGACGAAAACCTCCGCACGGCGCCCTATACGCTCCATCGCGAAGGTCCCGCTCTCCGGTTCGGTGCCGTCGATGATCACCTGCAACCGTAGCCGGCGGTGCGCCAGGAGATCCTCTCCAAAGCCCGCCGGGAAGATCACGCCCGCCTTAACAGTCCCGTGGACGAGCAGCTGGTCGATCTCCTCCAACGTGGTGGCGTAGGCTGCGAGCTCCAGATCCTCACCAGCGTTGATGTGCTGCGTGAAGCTGCGGGAGAGGGTGCTGCGGTCGTGATCCAGGACGGCGACCGGTACGTCCTCAATGTCCACCGTTAGCGCGTAGGCCATGATGAAGAGCAGCGTCACTGGGGTTACCAAGACCAACACGAAGGTCGAGCGGTCGCGCAGGATGTGGCGTACCTCCTTACGGACGATGGCGATCAGATGGCGCAACGACATCTCAGCGTAGCCTTTGCTGTGCCTGGTCGCGGACGAGCCATATAAAAGCCTCCTCCATCCGTGGGCGGGTGCGGCGCAGCGAACGCACATCAATGCCCTCACGGTTGAGCTGAGCCGCGATCTCTGGCAGCCGTGCCTCGGCGTCATCCACTAGCAGGTGCAGCGACTCTCCGTAGGTCTGGACTTGGCGGATGCCGGGCAGGTCATCAGCAAGCGTTCGCGCTGCTCGCCAGTCCTCTGTCTGGAGTTCGATCAACTCGCCCTCCATCTGGGTACGAATGATCTGTGGCGGATCGCAGCGGACCAAGCGTCCCTGATGCAGCAGGCCGACCCTGGAGCAGCGATCGGCCTCGTCCATGTAGGGCGTGCTGACCACCACCGTGGTGCCGGCAGTGTACAGCTCAGTCAGGATGTCCCAGAACTCACGTCGGGAGACAGGGTCCACGCCTGTGGTGGGCTCGTCGAGCAGCAAAACCGGCGGTGCGTGAATCAGCGTGCAGGCCAGGGCGAGCTTCTTCTTCATACCTCCGGATAGGTGCTCGGCACGTCTTGTCTTGAAGGGGGTCAGGCCGGCAAAGGACAGCAGCCGCTCGGTCCGCGACGCGCGCTCCGCTGAGGGAACGTCGTATAGTTCGGCGAAGAAGCTGAGATTCTCCGCTACTGACAGCTCGGCGTATAGGCTGAAGCGCTGGGCCATATAGCCAATCTGAGGCTTGATTGCCTCCGGCTTGTGGGCCAGATCGTGGCCGACGACGGTTGCCGTGCCCTCGGTGATCTTGAGCAAGCCGGCAAGCAGGCGCAGCGTCGTTGTCTTACCGGCTCCATCGGGTCCGATCAGGCCGAAGAGTTCGCCCTTCCGGATGGTCAAGTCCAATCCGTCAACGGCACGGAGCTTCTTGAAATCACGCGTCAGGCCATGTGTCTGGATGACCACTTCGCCATTGTTGCCCTCTGAGCCGTTGCTCAGAAATGAGCCTTGCGCACTCATGCGTCGGCCTCAAGACCGCGTAAGAGGGACTCGATAAAGGTGGTGTGAATACGCAACAGATTCAGATCCGGTTGGAGCATCACATAAGCGGCCAGACCGTCGTAGGCGGCCATCAGTGCCCAGGTCAGTGCCTCGGCGTCGACGGGCCTGAACTCGCCGCGCTCGACGCCGGTATCGATGATATCAACCACGACTTCTTGATACTGGACCAATAGGCCGAGCCAGAGATCCGCGGCTTTCTCGCGATTGGCGCTGGAAGCCCAGGATTCTAGGAAGAGGTTGAAGAGCCCCTCGGCCTTCCGCGTCACATCAACCATCGCGTCGGCGAGGATGCGTAGCCTGTCAGCAGCGTTAGGCGTAGTCTCCAGAATGGTCAGTGCCTCGGGACGGAAGTTGGTCTCGAAGAACCAACGGAACGCCGATGCCAGCAGATCGTCCTTGCTCTCGAAGTGCCAGTAGAGTGTGCCTTTGCTGGTGCCACTCTCAGCGGCGATCTCATCCATCGTGGTGCTGTTGTAGCCCTTGCGGCCGAAGCAGTCGAGCGCTGCCTGGATGATCCGGAGGCGAGTTGCGTTGGAAGGTCTAGTATGGGGCGCCATCGAGCTCCCTTCGGCTCCTGCGCTGTAGACTGACTGGTCAGTCTAATTATAAGATAGGATTAGGTGTGTGTCAAGCGAAATCGCGGATGACAGGCCATGCACCTACAGTAAGCTTCTGACTGTCGACTTGGTCCATCTGCGATCTTCACTATCGAGATTGCGCGATCTCGGTTTTTGGTCTATACTGTTGGCAAGAAAGTGCAGATCAAAGGTGGGGAGGCCTCATATGGACGAGGAGACACCGAAGCGCGCGGATTATCTCGTCGACGAAAAACAGCGTGCGATGGAGGAGAAGGAGCTCGAAAAGCGCGGTGAGAAGGAGGAGAAGTCGGTCGAGGAAAAGAGCCGTCACGATCCAGTCGGTGCGATTGTCTGGGCGGCGACCCTTATCTGGGCCGGCGTGGTCCTGCTTGCCAACAATTTAGGCTGGCTGGACCGCTTGCGCCTGGAGCTGGGTGACGTCGGATTCGATCTCCCCGTTGAGCTGGAGGCTTGGATCGGGGTCTGGCAGCTCTTCTTCCTGGGTGCCGGTGTGCTAGTTCTGCTCGGGGTGGTCGTTCGATTGTTGGTGCCCGAGTATCGGCGGCCGATTCTTGGCAGCCTGATCTGGGCTGTTGTGCTCTTTGGCTTAGCCCTTGGCCAGTGGACATTGATCTGGCCGCTGATCCTGATTGCGATTGGCGTGTCGCTGCTCTTCAACTCGCTGACTCGCCGGCGGTAGCGGGCCACCGAGTTCATGGCACTGCGGCGGCTAGAGCTGCCCAAAGTTGAAGGCGACGGCCTCCTGCCACCAGTAACGCAGCGGCACCCACCAACGGTCGCGTCCTATACAGCGGAAGTAGGGTGGGCGAAGGGCCAGAATGCGGTCGCCGATCTCGTAGCGCGGCAGGACAGGTGTGGAGACCACCAGGTTGCCCATCTCCCCGCGCCGCATCTCGTGTAGCATCTTCATTCCAGTTCGCGTTCTCACCTCGAAGAAGAAGAGATCGTAATTGGGTACCCAGGCGCGTTTCTCGTCGCGCTGCTGACCGAACATACCTTCGGTGGCGCCGTAGATCTCGCGGATGGCCGCTGGGCCGTAGAGCGCCTCCAGGGAGGGACGGTAGTTGGTGTTGATGCCCGGTTGACTGCCCAGTGTCATCACCTGCACCTGCCAGAGGGTCTTTGGGTAGATCCCGTGTTGCTGGTGGAGGTAGCGTCCGAACTGCAGCGCTGTTGAGCAAACCCCACCGACGAGTGTCACGTTCTTGTCTTTGCACCTGTCGTAGGCTAGCTCAAACCGGCGATGCCAGTCGCGCAGCGTTTTTCCCCCACCCAGTTCGTCGATCTCCTCCTGCGTCGGGATCGAACGCACGGGAGTGCGCGTAGAGACGTGCTTCGTGTAGATGCCGGAGCTGTAGCCGTACGCGATCTCCGCCTCACCGAACTTGAGGGTCCCTACCACTGAGGGGAAGTTGAGGTTAAGGTTGACGCCTTGGAAGATGTTGATGCGCTGCGTAGACGCAACGTACTGCATCACCGCCCGGCCTGCACTGACGCGCATCTGGAGGTCCGTCGTTGTCATCGGGATGAACTTCGACTCACCCTTGGTGGTCCCGCGGGTGATAGCCCAGCCCACGGGTGGTTCCCAGAGCAGCGCCTCGATGTCGCCGGCCATCACCGTCTCGATGGTCGGCTTGATCTGTTCGTAGGTGATGATCGGGACCGCGCGTCGGAAATCCCTCAGCGTGTCGATCTGAGCTGCACCGTGCTGCTGACCGTAGCGGGTCTTAGCGTAGTCGGTCAGATAGCGGTGCAGCACATCGGCCTGGGCCGCGGCAGGATCGGACACAGACGCATGCCAGCGGCCCAGTTGCTGCTCTAGCATCTGAGCAGCTTTCTGCGGATCGATGGGGGTCACAGGGCACCTCCTAGGTTAAAGCCTTCGGTGTTCCTGATTCTACAGCTACGTACGCTAGACGCCAGCAAGGCGCCATCTCGGGATAGCGCAGCAATTAACATAAGCGCGATGGCAGGTCTCGTAGACAGATGACGCATTT
The DNA here is from genome assembly GCA_003562365.1 of Anaerolineae bacterium. Taxonomy (GTDB): domain Bacteria; phylum Chloroflexota; class Anaerolineae; order B4-G1; family SLSP01; genus PWVB01. Next base: position 59 of record PWVB01000035.1, on the reverse strand, counting down.
GCCCTACTGCTTGGCATCAGTCAACGCCGTAGATGGGTTGGGCGAGTTTCGCCTAAGGT
>PWVB01000067.1 GCA_003562365.1 Anaerolineae bacterium | reverse complement strand
GTTGGTGGTCCGAGTTCACGAACTGGTTCCCAAGGAGATCTGGCAACGTCGCTATGAGCATATCAATGCCTTTGAGCGGCTGTTGGTCGATGAGGGTACCACGATCCTCAAATTCTTCCTGTATATAAGCAAGGAGGAGCAGAAAGAACGGCTTCAGTCACGCTTGGATGAACCGGATAAACGATGGAAATTTAACATTGGAGACCTAAGGGATCGTCAACATTGGGATGACTTTATGGCTGCGTACCAGGATGTGCTTAACAAGACCAGCACCGAGTGGGCACCCTGGTATCTGGTACCGGCGGATCGCAAATGGTACCGTAATCTGGTGATTGGCTCGATCCTGACCTCAACCCTCGAAGGCTTAAACATGACCTATCCGGAATGGACAGGAGGGGATCCAGCGGAGATCGTTATCGAGTAGTAGCAGCACGGGGGTGATCTTGGAGGGCCCCGTGATCTCGGGTCACGGGGTTTTTTTCTTTGTCAATCACAGTCAGCCTGCTTTTGTCCAAGGATAACTCAGCTATGCTCTCAATTCTCGTCAACATACTCTTACCGGTTTTCCTGGTTGCGGGCATTTCGGCTATCGCGCAGCAGCAGTTGCGTCTTGATGTGGACACGTTTTCCAAGGCGGCGTTCTACGTCTTTAGTCCAGCGATGGTGATCGATGCGCTGGTCAACTCTGACGTCAGTGGTGGGGAGTATGGTCAGCTAGCATTGGGGCTCGTTATGACCTCACTTGCAATCTGGGCCTTCGGTGAGATTGCTGGTCGCTTGCTCAGGCTTGATGAGGCAACCCACGCTACCTTTCTTGTCACGATGCTGCTGGGCAACACCGGCAATTACGGACTGCCGGTCAATCTCTTTGCCTTTGGTGAGCCGGGCTTGGCGCGCGCGGCGCTTGTTGTAACGGTGAGTTCAATGATTCGTTCCAGCTTGGGAGTCTATCTGGCAGCGCGCGGCAGGGCGACCTCGCCCTGGGAGAGTCTTCGTCAAGTGCTCTCTGTACCGGTGATCTATGCGGTGATCTTGGGATTGTTTCTCAACCTCACTGGGCTGACCCTGCCGGAGCCGGTAGGCAAAGCGATGCACATTATGGGACAGGGCTTGGTGCCTGCTTCTCTTATCGTCCTGGGCGCTCAGGTGCTCTACGCTCTGCGGGCGCCAAGAAAAGGTAACCACCGGGGTGGATTGTTAACAGTGAGCATTGGTCGCCTGGTGATGGCTCCCTTGATTGCATATCTGGTGGGTGGACTGATCGGGATGGATCAGCTGGCGCGGAACGTCCTGACGTTAGAGTGCGCTACACCTTCGGCTGTCATGTCACTGGTTTTGGCCACCGAATTCGAGACCAATGTCCCTTTTGCGGCCCTGACGATCCTGGTGACGACGTTTGCTAGCTTGGTGACGGTGACGCTCTGGTTGACTTGGTTGATGGCGTAAGTGGAGCGGGTGGAAGGTTGCGTTTCTCTACTTTCTCTGGTACAAAATTGAGAGCCGGCTGCGTTCTATCAGACACGAGTTCGGCTCGGCACCGGCTTCCGACTGTTCGTTTTCAAAAGGAGTCAGAACTATGAAGGATCGCAAACTACTGATGATCCCGGGCCCGATTGAGTTTGAGCCGGCTGTCTTGGCGGCATTGGGGATGCCCACTACCAGCCATATCGCTCCAGATTTCATTGAAGTCTTCGGTCAAGTTCTGGAGCGGATGCGAGAGGTTTTCCTGGCGCCAGAAGGGCAGCCGTTTGTGGTCGCTGGGTCGGGAACCTTCGCGATGGATCTGGCCGGCGCGAATCTCATTGAAACTGGGGATCGGGCACTGGTGGTGAACACCGGTTACTTTGGTGATCGGTACGGTGATCTGCTGAGTCGCTATGGTGCTGAGGTCGCGCATCTCAGGGCTCCAGTTGGCGGACGCCCTGCTCTGCGCGCTGTCGAGGAAGCGCTGGAGGCGCGTGCCTATAAGTTGATGACCGTCACTCACGTAGACACCTCGACAGGTGTTGTTACGGATATAGAGGCTCTCGGCGAGATCGCTCGGGTCCACGACGTGTTACTCGTTGTTGACGGTGTCTGTTCGATCGCCGGCCAGGAGCTGCAAATGGATGCTTGGGGGGTAGACGTGGCCCTGACCGCTTCGCAAAAAGCGATTGGCACGCCGCCTGGCTTGGCGCTGATGATGGCGAGTCCCAGGGCGATGGATGCCTTCTGGGCTCGGAAGACGCCGGTCAGCAACTACTATGCTGACTGGGGCAACTGGCTGCCGATCATGGAGGCCTACGAGGCCAGGGAGCCGAGTTATTTCGGCACCCCCGCGGTCAACCTCATCACCGCACTGAATGTGAGCCTCGGCCTGATCCTTCGGGAAGGGATGCAAGCCTCCTTCAGTCGCCACATTCGCATTAGCGAGGCGTGTAAGGCCGCCATTGAGGCACTTGGCATGACGCAGGTGCCAATCGCCCCGGAGCTCGCTGCCGCAACGATGACCGCTCCGCGTTTCCCTAAAGGGGTGGATGGTAGGGCATTGCTTGCGGCGATCAAGGCTGCCGGCGTCGTTGTCGCCGGAGGGCTGCACCCTGAGATCAAAGGAAAGTATTTCCGAATCGGTCATATGGGAGCTGTCTCCCAGGGAGACGTGCTTGCTACTGTCGGCGCGGTAGAGACTGCGTTGGCTGAGCTTGATTACCAGTTTGAGAAGGGGGTCGGGCTTGCCGCCGCGATGGCGGTGCTTGCTACCTGAAGATTTGCGGCGTTATGTAGCCAGCTTTCAGTCTCCGGTGCCAGGCCGGGGGCTGTTTTGTTTCAGGCTGACCGGGCGTATAATGATGACAGGATCTGACATCATTGTTTGACCTTTGGAGCAGGCATGGCCAATGTCGCGACCCGCCTTATCTCGCTGATCATGCTTCTGCAGTCCAGGCCACTGTGGAAGGCAGCGGAGCTTGCCGAGGAGTTGAACGTCTCCGAGCGCACAATACATCGTTATATGGGAATGCTTGACGAGTTGGGCATCCCTATCTACACAGAGCGAGGGCCATATGGCGGTTTCTCCTTGCTGCGTGGATACAGGCTCCCGCCGCTGATTTTCACCGCGGAGGAGGCCACCGTCCTCTATCTAGGTGCCAGCCTCGTCAACCAGATCTCTGGTCACGTCTACCAGGATGCTGTCACCGGTGCTATTGCAAAACTGGACAACGTGTTACCGGATGAGCTGCTGCGCGAGGTCGCCTTGGCTCAGCGAAGTCTGGTAGTGAGTGATCTGGCGGCAAAAGACTACCGTCCGTGGTCTGCTATCTTGCAGACGCTTGGAAAGTGTATCAGATCGCGACAAGCGATGAGCCTGACCTACCGCAGCTTCGACCTGGAGGAAACCTGTCGAGAGGTTGATCCATACGCCCTCACGTTTCGCTGGGGATTCTGGTATCTGATCTGTTTCTGCCATCTGCGAGACGATATGCGGACATTCCGGGTGGACCGGATCCAGGCAGTGGAGGGGGTGGCCCGCAGTTTTGAGGTCCCGGCGGATTTCTCCGCCCAGGCGTTTGTTGAGGACGCGATGCGATTCGAGCCTCGCTACACTGTTGTGGTGCATCTGGATGCCCATATAGCCCTGCAGGTTCGCGAGCATATGGATAACTGGACCAAGTTCATCGACCAGCCGGATGGCTCGGCAACGCTCCATATGGAGGTCTCTAACCTGCACTGGGCTGCTGGTTGGGTTCTGAGTCATGGGGGTGCTGCCGTGGCTCTGGCGCCGCAGGAGTTCGTCGACCGCGTGCGTGCAGGGGCGCAGCGTATTCTGAACAACTGTCCTAATGCTGCGGGGGCGTTTCAGTCGGTGTCAGAGTAGGCCCGCACTCACGCTCATAGCCAGCGCACCCAAAAACACCCCGAGCGCCGTCGCCACCATAAGGAAGTAAAGCCACCTGATGATCTCTTGATGTCTGGGAATCCAACGCATGTGTCCCCCTCCTATGGCTGACTATATCCATTTACCAATATTATAACACATTTTTGTCAGAATCAAGTTAAATCCGCGTTACAGTTTGCCTCTCCCTGCCAGTTGTGGGCGGCTTTGTGCCTCGGCTGCTACAGGAGTACAATCTTGGTGATGTGGTATTTCTAGGTCCGCAGGGAGGTGTGAGGACATGGGTGAATGGTGGCAGACGAAGCAATGGCGGCTGATCCAGACCAATCTCCGCGAAATCGATATGCTGGATATCGACGCGCAGCGAGTCGTGACTGATCTGCAGGACTTCAAGGCTAACGTACTGATGCTGAACGCGGCTGGCATCATCGCCAGCTATCCGACAGAGCTTCCTTTTCACACGCAGAGCCCATTTCTCAAAGGCGACAGCCTCCACGAAATTCTCGATGCGTGTCATGCTGTTGATATCCGCGTGATCGCAAGAACAGACTTCTCCAAAGTGCGCCGTCCGGTCTACGAGCGGCACCCCAACTGGGCATATCGGACTAGAGCTGGCGAGATTGTGGACTACAATGGCGACGTGCACGCCTGTATCAACGGTCCATACCAGCAGCACTATGCGTTGTTGATCATCGAGGAACTGCTCACAACCCACGATTTCGATGGTATCTTCTTCAATATGGGCGGTTATCAGACCCACGACTACAGCGGGAATTACTATGGTGTTTGTCACTGCCAGTCCTGCCAGGTGAGGTTTGGCGAGATGTATGATCTGGCGTTGCCCGAACAGGAGGAGATCGACGACCCGGTCTACCGGGCCTATCTTGCGTTTAAGGCCCGAACCCTGACCGAGCATCGCGAGAAGGTCTATCGCTTCATCGCCGATCGCTGGCCCGATATCTGCATCGCTAATCACACCGAGTTCCGCAGAGGCTTCATACGCCAGGAGTCGAACACAGCCATTGATCGGCCCCTGCCCCATTGGCAGTATAGTGCTTCAGACAACACAAAGTGGGCGGTGGGTAGTTATCCGGAGATGGTCTCAAGCAACACGACAGTGGACTTCATTGATTACCCGTATCGGCACGTGGCCGTCTCGCCTCATCAGCAGGCGTTGCGCCTGGCCCAGAGCCTCGCCAACGGGGGGACGCTGGACTACTATCTGATTGGACGGCTTGACAATCACGAGGACCGTTCGGGATTCGACTCAGTCAAAGAGATGTTTCACTACCATGCAGCTAATGAGGTTGCGTACGTCAACACTCGGCCCAAGGCCGATGTGATGTTGCTCAAGGCCGGGATGAACCAGGGAGCCTATCGCGGATGGTTCCGCTGCTTGGTCGAGGCGCATATGCTCTTCAATGTGATGCGCAGCGATGCGGCGCTGGAGGGTGCCTGGGACGGTTATCGGACCATCATTGTGCCGGGTGTCGACGCTATGTCCGACGCGCTCGCGCGGCGGCTGGATGGGTTCGTCAGCAATGGCGGCACGCTCATTGTCACAGGCCAGTCGAGTTTCCGAGACGCAACCTTCGGTCCGCGTGAGCAGCCCGCGCTCCGCAGCCTGGGTATTGAGGCGGTGTTGGCAATCCGCCAGGATATGCGCGCGTCCTATTTCAAGCTCAAGGACAAAACCGCCTTCGGGCGTTTGGCGGAGACGGATCTTGTCTATCTGGACGGTTTCTACGTCTACGCACGCTATGCCGATGCCGCGCAGCCGCGGATGCGGTTGGTGCCACCGCATAACTTCGGCCCACCTGAACGGTGCTACTATGAACTGGTGGTGGATTATCCAGGCTTCGTGGTTCATCCGTTCGGAGAGGGGCGCGCCATCTACGTGCCCTGGCTGCCTGGTGCTCTTTTCCATCGCCAGGGACATCTGAACACAGCGTGGTTCTGCACCGACCTGCTGGAGAATGTTGCCGGTGTCGAACCGCTGACCGGCAGCATCGGGCCACAGGTGGAGGTCGGGCTATTGGAAAAGTCGGATGGGAGCGCCCGCTATCTGCACCTGGTTAACACCTCGGGGCACCACGGCAACAGCTTCTATGCCCCCGTTGTGATGCGCGCCGTCAAGGTGACTTTGCCCCAGGCCGAGGCTCCGACGACGGTGGTGGGACTGCGTTCTGGCGGGCAGCTGACCCATACCTGGGATCAGGGCTATCTCACTGTGGAGATCCCCCGACTGGGGCTCTATGAGGCCATCGAGATTGTGACGTGATCCGGTACTGAATTGGGGGAAGTGATGGAACACGTTAAGCAGAACTGGTTCGATCTGCCATTGCGCTGGGCACAGTTAACACTGGTTGAGAACGATCCGGCCGACTTCGATCTGGATTTCTGGTTGGACTACTTCCGGCGCACTCACTCGCAAGGGGCCTGCTTGAGCGCTGGAGGATATGTGGCCTACTACCCAACGCAGATCCCGCTGCACTATCGCAGCGCTTGGCTTGGTGATCAAGATCCCTTTGGAGACCTGGTGGCAGGCTGTCGAAGGATGGAGATGGCTGTGCTGGCTCGCACCGACCCACACGCTGTGCATCAAGAGGTCTTTGAGGCGCATCCCGATTGGATTGCGGTCGATGCTGACGGGGAGCCACGCCGTCACTGGTCTATGCCCGATGCCTGGGTGACATGCGCCTTGGGTCCGTATAACTTCGAGTTTATGACGGAGGTACATCGAGAAATAGAAGAGCGGTACCGCGTGGACGGGATCTTCAGCAATCGCTGGGCCGGGCACGGCATCTGCTATTGTGAGCATTGCCGTAGGAACTTTCGCGAGGCTGCAGGGTCTCACCTGCCGAGCAACCCAGACCCAGAGGACCCCGTGTGGCGTGCCTACACCGAATGGCGTCAAAGACGGCTTCTTGAGCTGGTCCGGCATTGGGATTGTGCGCTGCGGGACATTGAGCCTTACGCACGATACATCCCTAACTCTGGCGGCGGTGCATTGAGCTCGCTGGATATGAAGGCCCTCAGTGATAGCGTCCCGCTGCTCTTTGCCGATCGACAGGCGCGTCAGGGTGTGCTGGCGCCATGGTCGAGCGGGAAGAACGCCAAGGAGTATCGCGCCGCATTCGGCTCCAAACCGGTGGGCGGGATTTTTAGTGTCGGACTGGAGGAACGTTACCGTTGGAAGGATTCGGTTCAAAGCGGAGCGGAACTTCGCGTCTGGATTAGCGAAGCTATCGCGAATGGAATGCGACCCTGGTTCACTAAGTTTGGTGGGCAAATCTACGATAATCGCTGGCTTGAGGTGGTGGAGGCGCTCTACACCTGGCATGCTCACCACGAGGACTATTGGCGGAACTGCGACCCTCTGGCCCGTGTTGGCTTGGTCTACTCCCAGCAGACCGCAGCACTCTACGACTCTCGCGAGGCTCAGCAGAGAGTTGAGGATCCGATTCTTGGAGTCTACCAGGCCTTGATAGAAGCGCGCATCCCTTTCGAGATGGTCCACGATCGGCTTTTGGAGGCACCTTGGATCGATCGGCTCCAGACGTTGATTCTGCCCAACATCGCGGCCCTCTCGGACCGTCAGTGCGAACAGCTGCGGGCTTTTGTGTCACGCGGAGGAAATCTCGTCGCGACCTTCGAGACCTCGCTGTACGATGAGCGAGGGCGCCGCCGTGAGACCTTTGGGCTGGCGGATCTCTTCGGTGTAGATCTGGAAGCCGGTCCCTCCGGCGGCATCGAGGGCCCGCTGAAGAACGCCTATCTCTGGCTCGAGCACGACGCGCCGACAGCTCAAGGCCTCCTCGCCGGTCTCGAGGAGGCGCAGCGCATCATCTTTGGCGCATATCGCGTCCACGTGACGCCCCGAGTCGCTCTTGAGACCCCGCCGCTGACGCTGGTGCCGCCCTATCCAGATCTGCCGATGGAGGAGGTCTATCCGCGCAGGCCCCACACCACGATCCCTGGTGTTGTCTGTCGGCGAATCGGTGCCGGTGCGACCGAAGGACGAATCGTCTATTTCCCGTGGGATGTCGCACGAATCTTCTGGGAGGTGTTAAACTCTGACCATGCCAGTGTCCTGGCAAATGCCGTTCGCTGGGCCACTGACGAGCCCCCTCCGGTAACCGTCGTGGGTTCAGGAGTCTTGGATGTGACGATTTGGGGGCGGGCAGATGCGCTGGTTGTGCACCTTGTCAACCTGACCAACCCGATGATGATGCGTGGCTCGTTTCGCACGGTGCTGCCGGTTGGCCCCCAGAAGGTGGCTTTGGCCCTGCCTGAGAGAACTAAGCCCCTTTCAGTGCGCTTGCTGAAGGCCGGCACCCATCTCAATTCGGCGCTCGATGGGCGTACCCTGAGAGTAACGGTGCCCTCCGTTGCAGACCACGAGGTGCTGGTGATCGATCTGGCAGCGGAGGAGCGTTAGCGGTGGATAAAAGGACACGCTGGTACCATGGATCTCCACACGATATTCGGGTCCTGCGCGAAGGGAGCACCATCACGCCCTGGTGCGATCTGGCGCGGGTCTTCTCGCATAAGCCAACCCTTGTCTGTATCTCGGATGATCTCCGGATTAGGCACAACGGCGAGTTGC
>PWVB01000401.1 GCA_003562365.1 Anaerolineae bacterium | reverse complement strand
TCAGGATGGGCCGCATACCCAGCCTCCAACTCCTCGTACATCTCTCCGGCCAATGCCAAAAAGGATTCCTTGCGCTGTCTTCTGCTCAGCCGGCGCTTCCCTGCTGCTCCCTTATCTAGCCTGTTCCCCGGGCTACTACTATACGTTGCCCTCCCCCTTAGGCGAGCTGCCCTTTTCCCTTTTTCCAATAATGGCTCCCCTGTAAAAAGGTAGGCGCATCAGCGGCACACCCCACATATTGTGTTTTATAAGACAAAAAATGGCATATGTAGTGGGTAAAGCTGAGATTCTTCGTACTTCGCGACCTTTTTTCAGTAGAGCCAATAATCTATTCTAAACCCTCCCAAAATACGGTGTTTGCCTCTGCGACATCAACTCACTATAATTCTCCTTATGATTTCCAAACGCCAACTCGGATGGCTACTCATCGCGCTGGGACTCGGAGGCGATATCGCCCTGTTCATCGCCGGGCGGCTAGGCATTATGGGTACCTGGACGGGGATCGGGCCACTGGAACGCGGGGCGCTTCTGGGCGGCCTTCTGGTTGCGATTGCCGGCGTGACACTGCTCTACGCTGGAAGTCAGGAACCCGCAGTCGCAACCAAGGAGCCCGATGATCGGCTACCACCCAGCCCGTCTCAAGATAGGTCGGCACCGGTGTGGATCTGGAGCATTCGCGCCCTCAGGGGGCTGGTCGTGCTGATCTATCTAGCTTACTTCGGCGTCTACGTCACTTACGCCGTGAACCTGTTCCGCTGGCCATACGACTACGATCAGGGAGAGAGCTTCGAGCTCTACGATGCGGTGCTCCACAGCCAGGGTGAGTGGCCCTACCGTGATCCTAGCAGTTATCCCTTCTACGCCTCCAACTACCCGCCGGTGTTCCATCTCCTGAACGTGTTGCTCTTCCCTGTATTCGGTCAGACGTTGCTGTCGGGGCGGGTCCTTTCCTTCACCATCACCATCTTGACGGCTATCCTGATCGGGGTCACCGTACGGCGGCGCATCGGCAGCTACTTCATCCCAGCCATCTCGGGACTCGCCTATCTCGCGTCTAACTTTGTCTACCACGTCGGGCCACTCTGTCGCCAACACCTCACGATGGTCTTCCTCGAGACGCTGTGCATCTTCTTCATCGCCAACGTCGACGACACTCCCCTGGGCAGCACGCCGAAAGGGCGACGCAACCTGCTGCTGGGTCTGCTCTGTCTTCTTCTGGCAGGCTACGCCAAGCAGCTTGCCGTCTTCACCGCCGCAGCAGTCTTCGGCTATCTCTTTTTGCGTCATCCAAGGCGTGCAATCGCCCTGGTAATCGCCTTTGGCCTTGTGTTTGGGGCCGTCTTTGGCCTGATCAACTGGGCTACTGACGGATATTGGTGGGTCAACACCATCGCGGCCAATGTCAACGCTTACCTCTACCCGCAGCTTGTCGGACTGACACGCTCTTGGTTCAGGGTGCACACACTCTTTGTGATACTCGCGTTTGCGATGGTCGCCTATGAGGCCTATGCAAGCCGCCTATCAATCTACAGCCTTTGGTTCCTAGCTTCGCTGGGAACCGGGGTGATGTCAGGGAAATGGGGAGCTGGCGAGGCCTACTGGGTGACCTCGGTCGCCGCAGCGATCATCCTCTCAGGGTTCGCGTTGGGGAAGCTGCGATCGTGGGTTACGACGCGGCACCCGTCATGGCGCCCAGCCGTGAGCATATTGATTCCGTTGGTGCTTTTGGCACAAGCGACACGAATGGTACACTTGCCCACCGAGGGACCGGTCTGGGGGACAGTGGCGCGTGCCATCGGGGTTGCCGATCACTCCGTGTACGCCGACTATCCTTATTATGACAGCGTGGGCTATACTCAAGTTGGTCACTTGCCCTTGCCCCGTGACTACGAAGCCGGCGCTCGCATTATGGCGTACGTGAAAAGCTCCGATAGACCCGTGCTAAGCGAAGAGGCCGCGTTTACTATGCTGGCTGGTAAACCGGTTATCACCAACCCAACCCAGTTGCTGAACCTATATAACAACGGGCTATTGGACACGACGGAGCTTGAGCAGATGATCCGTGAGCAGGCCTTTGGCCTGATCATAATGCGAGCCCAGTTCTACCCGCCGCCCGTCCTCGCAGCGATCGGAGAACACTACGGTCTGGTAGAGCATATCCCAATGAACGGCTTCAACTACATTATTATGCAGCCGTTAGGAGGGCCTTAAGGGAGTTGTTACCGCCTAGCTTCCCGCTCCGAGGCTCCCGGGCGAGGGCACGGCCCTGGAAAGGCACATTTACTCGCAGATACATACGCCCTATTCCCCGAAGTCCTGCGTCGCCACATAATCTTCGCCCAGCAGGACGACGACATCGTAGTCAGCCGTCGGGTTCGCCCCATGGATCACGGCGGACTCGGGCAAGTACAGCAGAGAGAGCAAATGCTGAGCAGTCGTAGGTTTGTCACGATTGAGGATGACCATGGATGCCTCATAGTCTTGGCGGTCCGCATTGGTGTAATCAATGACTGCAACGCCATGCGCTTCAAGGTATTGCGCCGCGGCATAGGCCAAACCGGCTGTCTGGGTACCGTTCATCACCACGATGGTGGCCCCCTCCTCCTCTAGCGTCTGAAGCTTGCCGGCTTCGAAGGTAAGTCCAAAGACCTCGTCGCGCACCTCCCGGATTTTTTCGCGCAACGGCACCAGAATCTGCATATCGTCGGGAGTCTCGGCAGGCAGCGTCGTGCGCTCATCGATAACGCGAAACGTTATATCGTCGGGATCAACAGCGACACCCAAGTTGGCCAACGCGATGATCTCCTCCAGCTGCAGTTTCGGATCGAGCTTGACGGAGTCGCCCAGCATCTGCCACATCTCCTGGGACAGCCCAGCCAACTGTGGCAACATCCGCGCCTCGGTTACCCGCTTAAGGACCGCCCGGATAACCTGCTGCTGCCGTCTCGCGCGATCGAAGTCGCCACCAGAGGTGCGCCTTACCCGAGCATACTTGAGAGCCATATCACCGTAAAAGTGATGCACTCCAGCATCGATGAAGAGCTCTTCACAGCCGTAGTCAGGAGTCGGATAACAATGGTCGTGAATTGGCTCCGGCACGTCAACCTCAATCCCACCAATCATGTCGACCATATCCACGAATGCATCGAAGTTAATGCGGACGAAGTAGGTGATGTCTACACCCAAGTTGTAGGCGACCGTCTCCACTGCCAGCGCCGGTCCTCCACCAGGATAGCCATAGGCATCACCAAGGAAATGTGCAGTGTTGATGCGGTTCTCCCGATGTCCTGGTATGGGCACCCACAGATCTCGCGGAATGGAGAGCACGCCGGCCTTCATCGTGACCGGATCCAGCGTCGCCAAGATGATCGTGTCGGACCGCCAAAAGTCTTCCTCCTGACCGCGCTGATCAATGCCCAGGATGAGCACCGTGATCCGCTCAGTGCCCGTCCAGATCGGCAGGGATGCGCCTTCCGGACGCTCAACGTTCGGGCTCTGGCTCTCAGGCGGTCTGCTGATCGTGAAATCCGGGAGAATCTCCGAACCGGCAACTTCCTCCCGCACACGGTAGTAGACAACGTACGCCGCAACACCCAAACCTACAAGGTAGATAAGGAGGAGGCCCAGGCGCATAAGAAACCTATAGGGAAAACTCGATTGCGGCACGGAGGCCTTGGCAGTCACGGTATCAGACATCGTTCAAGTCCCTGGCTTGTACCGTAGTTGAAACAAAGCTCACTCAGGACGGGGAATCTGAAAGTCCTGACCCAACACAACCACGATATCGTGAGCCGATTCTTCTTCACGGCCCTGAGTCACAGCCGATGTGGGCAGTTCCAGTTCCGCCAGCAGACGCGCTAGAGTCTGTGGCTTGTCTTGGTTCAGCAAAATCACCGTACCGGCGTAATCCTGGCGGTCGGCATTACCAACATAGATGACGTCGAAACCTCTGTCTTCCAGGTAGTCGGCAGTGGAACCAGCCAGTCCGCCACGCAGCGTGCCGTTCAAGACAGCCAAGGTGGCGATCTCTGGCGTTGGCGTAGGCAGGGCAGCTGGGGTGGGCTGACCTTCGGCGACCGGTGGGGGATCCGAGTGAAAAACATAATCTCGGACCTCACGCATCCGATCACGCAGGGGGATCAGCACCTGTGCTCCTTCAGGAGTCACCCAGGACTGCGTGCAAGTATGATCAATCACGCCAAAACGGATGTGTTCTTTTTCAACCTGGATAGCCAGATTGCTAAGCGCCAGCATCTGATCCAGTGCCATATCGGTGGCCACAGAAGCTTCCAGCGTCCTATAGAGCGTTGTGGCATTCCTGGCCAGGTCCGGCAGCAACTCGTAGGACGTAACACGTTCTAGAATCGCCATCAGCACCTGCTGCTGCCGCCGGGCCCGATCGAAGTCGTCGCTGCCATGACGGGTCCGCGCATACTTCAACGCTAGATCGCCATCAAAGTGACGCCAACCCGCTTCAATGTAAAGGGGGTCATAGCCGTAGGCGTGATCAGGATAGAGAGGATCATCGATCGTGCTCTCCACGTAGACATCAATCCCGCCGATCTGATCAACCAGGGTGACAAAGGCTTGGAAGTTGATGCGCACATAGTAGTCAATGGGGATACCCAGATTGTACTCCAAGGTTTCAACGGCAAGCGCAGGGCCACTGCCGGTCCCGCGGTGCAGCTCACCAAGGAAATGTGCTGTGTTGATTCGCCCATCCCGATGGCCTGGAATCGGAACCCAGAGATCTCGCGGAACCGAGAGCACACCGGCCTGCTGGGTGGACGGATCGATGGTCAACAACATTAGAGTATCGGTGCGCGAGGGACCGGGCTCGTGAGGTCGCTCGTCCACCCCGAGGACCAAGACGGTGACCCGTTCCCGACCAGCCCAAGTCGGTAGCAGTTGCCCAAATCCGTAGCTGACGTTCTCACTAGACCGCACACTGCCGGGCAAACTCGGCGATAAACCGGGGGAGGCAAGGCTGCCACGCACCCAACCCACTAGAAACGAGACCACCCCACCCCCAATGATGAGAAGCATCCCCACCAGTATACCGGTCAGAATGACTGGCGCCGTCCGCCTTCTTCGCGCTGCCGACCGTCTCGTTCCCATAGCCCCCTTCCGAATCCAACCACTTGGATCTGATCACCATTATACCACGCTAGCTCAACCCAGACAGAATCCGAGTCACCAGCGCTGTGAACATCAAGGAATCGGGCGGTGATCCCCTCCGATCATAGCAATGATCTCCGTCTCCCAACGATCAACCGCTGCCTCCAGATCATAGCGATCCGCGACAAAGGCCTGGCCAGCGGCGCCGATGCGCGATCGGGCTTCGGGGTCGGCAAGCAAGGTAACCACTGCATCCGCAAAAGCATCCGGTTGGTCGGCAATCAAAAGGTGCCTGCCGGGCGTGGCGCCGATCCCGTGGTTGCAGACACTCGTCGCCACCACGGGTTTTCCCATTGCTAGCGCATCCAACACCTTCTGCAACAGGCCGCCTGCCACCAAAAGCGGAGAGACAAAGATCGTAGCGGCAGCATACCAACCGGCCAGATCCTCAACAAACCCGGTCACAAAGACTCGCTGCCCATCAGCCCGATCGATCAGGATAGGAGGCGGCGAGCCACCCACAACGTAGAAACGCGCCTGGGGACAAGCTGAGGCCACCCGTTCCCATACTTGGTCGAGAAACCAGGTCACCCCCGCGACGTTATGGTCACGTGACATAGCCCCCACAAAAACAAGGTTTGTGGTACCTGGTACGGCCGGGTCCGCACCAGTGGGCCGGACCGCTGGTGTCAGCGGCATAATCAGCGGTCCATCGCACACCGGCGCCAGCAGTCGCCGGTCGCCCTCCGAGACCACCAGCGTCAGATCGTAGTGGCGGCACAAATGTGGTTCCAACCAACGAAAGACAGTACGTTCGAGGCGGGCAAGCTGATGTCGAAATCCGGTTAGGTATGCAGCGCGCTGTTCGGCCAGATACCAGTTCACATCCTGTGTTCTGAATGTAGCAGGAGGACGACGCAACCCCCAGGCCACCAAGGCCGTCTGCAGTGTCTCCACATGTACGAAATCCGGCGCCTCCCGACGAATCACCCGTTGAATCTCGGCCCGCAGGCTAAAGTAGCTTCTCAACAAGGCCCAGGTACGAGGTCCGGGGAGCGAACGGTGGTGTGTCACCGTGTACACTCGCTCACAGATGGCCGCAACCGCAGCGATATGTTTGCGTTCATCGTCAGCGATGCGAGCCACTAGCGTCAGCCGATGCCCACGACGGTACAGTGCCTCCATCAGCCTAAAAAGCGACTCCCCCCCGGCGTGACCCACCGAGGGGGCAGGAAACTGCTTATAGGCAATGAGAATGTGCACCATCACGCCCACTCCAAAGAAGGGAAAGCTGAGCTAGTAGGCCGGTACAGCTTGTACGATGACCTCAGGCCGGTTTCGGGCCTCGCGGTAGAAGAAATCTGACACCGCCTTCTCCACGGCCCGCTCAACCGTCGACGCTGGTGTGTTTGGGCTGATTCCGCGCATAGCGCCCTCTACTACAGCCGTTGCTCCGACCGCTAGATCGTCCATCACTTCAGTCGTAGTGATCGCTCGACCGGTAATGCTGGGGCCGCCCACCATGCTTCCTGCTTCCGCGTCATAGATGAGCGCCACAGAGCAGACACCCGTTTCCGCCACCTGATGACGTCGCTGAATGAGCTCCGGACTTACCGCATCCCCGACCCAGGTGCCATCCACAAACACATATCCACCCGGAATACGCTCGCCGATCTCCATCTCAGCCTCGGAAAAGCGCAGGGCATAGCCGTTCTCTACGACTGCCGAATTCTCCCGAGGCACTCCGACCTCCTGGGCCAGCGCTGCATGCAGGTTCAGATGGCGCAGTTCGCCGTGAATAGGCACCAAGAACTTGGGACGCAGCACACTTATCAGGAATTTCTGCTCCTCCTGGCTGGCGTGACCTGATACGTGCACTGGGGCTACCGGATGGTAGACGACGTGCGCACCGCGCTGAAAGAGACGGTTGATCACGCGATGGACGGTCTCTTCGTTGCCGGGGATCGTATGCGAGGAAAGCACCACCGTATCACCAGGTATGATGCGCAGCGATGAATGGCGTCCGGTCGCCAAGCGCCCCATTATGGAGCGGGGCTCACCCTGAGCACCAGTTGCGATGATCGTCACCTGGTCAGGGGGCAAACGGTTGACCTCCTGCAACGAGAGGATCAGATCGTCAGGCACATCGAGATAGCCAAGGCGCTTCGCCATACGCACGTTCTTCGACATACTGAAGCCGGCAACAGCAACCTTACGACCACAACTCTGCGCTACTTCCATCACTTGCTGGATCCGCGAGATCAGCGAAGCGAAAGTTGCGACGATCACCCGTCCCTTAGCAGGGCGGAAGACGTCAGCCAGCGTGGTGTTCAGGGATCGTTCCGAGAGCGTCCGACCGGGCTGATCAGCGTTCGTGCTATCCGACAACAGGGCCAACACGCCCCGCTGACTGAATTCCGCTAGCTTGGCGATATCCGTCGGCCAGCCATCCACCGGAGTGTTGTCGAATTTGAAGTCGCCGCTATGTACAATCAGGCCGACCGGTGTTGTGATGCCCAAGCCTACGGTGTCGGGAATACTGTGGCAGACGTGGTAAGGCTCAACCCGGAAGGGCCCCAAGTGCAGGATGTCTCCAGGTTCCATCGGCTGGAGCTTGACCTGCTTCTGGAGATCTCGACGCAACTTGACCTCAATCAAGCCGCGTGTCAGCTTAGTCGCGTAGACAGGCGCGTTGAACTCCTGCAGAAAGTGCGGCAACGCCCCGATATGATCCTCGTGACCGTGCGTGATGACGATCCCGCGGATTCGATCGGCCTTACCTCTCAGGTAGTCATAGTCAGGAATGATGTAGTCGACCCCGGGCATATCACTTTCAGGAAACATAATTCCCGCATCAATGATCATGATGTTGCGTCCGTACTCGAACGCCATCATGTTTTTGCCGACTTCCCCGAGCCCGCCCAGCGGCGTAATCTGTAAACGTTCCATAGTCTTCACGGCAGGGTACTCCCCGTTTTACCGGGAAGTGGAATGCCGCTTTTCCTCCTTGTCTACTCCTCGTAAGTGTAGGATAAGTCGTCTATGAGCATCAAGCGAACTTGCCACGCTGTGTACCAGATCAACGACCACTTCGTGGGGTGTCCCAGGTTTCACCGACCGGTCCTGGAAGGCGAGATTAGCGAGCGATGTACGAGTTGATGCCTCAGATTGTCAATCGCAACGGCGGCAAGGGATTGGACCTGGTCGTGCAAAGTGATCATGTCCACCTGTTTGCTTCTTTTCCACCTGTGACGACTCTCCCCGCTAAAGCGGGGAGCTTCTCGGGACACGCTCGGCGTTACTTCCGCCCACGTTGCGTCCCGAAGGCCCCGTCCGGGCCAGATGCAGAATATTAACCGCAGCATTT
>PWVB01000508.1 GCA_003562365.1 Anaerolineae bacterium | reverse complement strand
TGAATGGTACGGGGGTGACTTGGTAGAGATTGACCGGTTCTTCCCCTCGTCGCGCCTGTGCCGGTTCTGTGGTTGCATCAACTCTGAGTTGAAGTTGTCAGACAGAGAATGGACTTGTGATTGTGGCGCGGTGCTAGACAGAGATCGGAACGCCGCCTTGAACATTGAGAGGCAGGCATTAAAGACGGTCGCCGGGTTGGGTTCACGGAGACCTAAAACGCCCGTGGAGCAGATATCAGACTCTTCGGAGCAATCTGTGTCGAAACGTGAAAATATGGCTCCAGAAAGGCAGCCTTCCAAACCGTGTCAAGTTGGCACAGTTTGGTAAACCAGGAATGATACTCTCGCCGCGTGGCGACCGCTCTGTGCCTCCAGACCGCTGGTGTTGCGCGAGATGGATTGTCAGATAGCCTAAGGTTCTAGTCGCGCTAGGTAACATCCGTAAGGTGAGTTCTGCAGGTGCTCCTGCTCGGCTGGATGCTTCAATCCAATCGCGCTAGTGCCACAAACCGCTCATGTGCCAGTGTGGGCCGCGGAGAGGTTTGGGCAGGTCCTGCGGAAGCTCGACCCGCTGGAGATGGTCGGCTGTTAGCTGCTTGCCTCCATCCTGGTCGACTTGGTCCTCACGCAGCTCCAGCAGGCGGCGGATGCGCTCGTCCATAGCAGGGTGGGTGCGGAAAAGCGAGGGGTCAGGGTTCCGATAACCCGGCAGCAGGACTCGTCGCAGGAGGCCGGTATGGTGACGCTCCATTTTATTCAGCGCGCTAGCCAGGCCCTCAGGATCGTGGGTGAGTCGGATAGCGCCGATGTCGGCTTGGAACTCCCGCGTTCGAGAGAGTGCAAGCTGCAATAGCCCAGTAATGCTTGGTGCAGCGATCAGAAGGACTACGCCGGCCCAGGGGATCGGCGAACGTCCCATTAAGATCAGCGGTAGATTGAGGATCAGCAGCAGCTGGCCAAGCGACGAGAAGAGTCCCGTGATGCGGCTGATAAGGTCGGCAAAGCCCATAACCTGCATATCATTGTCGCGGATGTGTGCTATCTCGTGGGCCAGCACCCCGGCTAGCTCCCGCAGCGTCAGATGGTGCAGCAACCCGTCGGTGATGCCCAGTGCTGCGTTGCGCCGCGAGCCGATGGTCAGCGCATTCATCATACGACTGGGGATGTAGTAGAGCCGCGGGGGTCTGGGTAGATTGGCGCGGTCCGAAAGTGCTTGGATCAGTCGATAGAGTTTCGGCGCTCCACTCACTGCCAGGGGGCGGGCACCATACATACGCAGTATCAACTGCGGCGACAGGCGGTTGCTCAAGATCAGAAAGGGCAAAGTCAATATCGCGGTCCACAGGATCCCGGTCAGCCCGCCGAAGAAATAGCCTAGCAGGACCATAATTAACAGCATCGCGCCAAAGAGCGCTGCACTGTGCAGCAGGTTGCGCAGCGTGTGACCGATGATCTTGTATTGTTTCATCGCGATCTACCTCATCTGCTGACTCATTGTATGCCAGCTGCTGCCAGTTGAACAAAAAGCCTCTGGGCTCTTAAGAGCCAAGAGGCTTTGCAAGCCATCAATGCAAGTCCCGTTCGCCCCTGATATAGGGGACGCCGTCAGTTCTGCAGTTCTAGGAGGCAGCGACCGTGATCTTGCGGGCCGATGGCTTGGACTTCGGCAGGTGCAGGCGCAACACACCGTTCTTCAATTTTGCCTCGATGGCCTCTTGATCAATTTCACTTGAGACTGAGAAGCGTCGCTGGTAGTCGCCGATCCGGTACTCGGCATAAGCAAGCTGATAGCCCTCAGGCTGCTCCGACTCTACATGGCCGTCAATGGTGAGGATGTGGTCCTCCAGCGTGATGCTGATCGACTGCTCGCTGACCCCCGGCATATCGCAGACCACATAGATAGCATCCTCAACTTCATAGATGTCAGCCCGAGGGACAAAGACTATGCCTGCCCGGGTGCGCTCAGCCTCGCTCTGCTCTAATTCCTGTTTATCCGTTTCCTGAACCTGTAGTGTTGTCTCGTTAGCCATAATTGTCCCTCCTCTTACTCTGCTTTGATGGTGATCTTGCGGGGCTTGTCGTGCTCGGCCCGCGGCAGGGTGATGTTTAGCACGCCACGCTCGAAGTTCGCCTCAACGTTGTCAGCATCGATCTCAAAGGGTAGGGTGAATGTGCGGCTAAAGGATCCCGAGCGACGCTCGCGCCGATGGTAGAGGGCTTCCTCAGGAAGTGCCTCGTCGATGCGGGTTCCCTTTACCGTCAGGGCTCCCTCGGCAACGGAGATCTCAATGTCGTCAGGATTGCAGCCCGGCAACTCTGCAGTCACGATGGCACTGTCCTGGCTCATCCAGACGTTCATCGCCGGAAAGCCTTGGGCCGCGCCAAGCCCACCCGAGGTGGGGAATTCCGTGAAGAGTCGGTTCATCTCACGGCGCAGCTGCTCCAATTCCCGAAAAGGTGATCCCGCACGTCCAAATGGTGTCAGCATCATATACCTCCTCAATTCTACAAGGTTTGCCCACTTAACTACACGTGGTAGACCCACAATTATGAAAACTCCGAGGGCGAAACAGTTACGAGCATCAAGGCACTGTCTCATATCCCCTCATAGTCACTCTAATGATAATCGGGTCGCCTTAGAATGAGGTTAATGCTGTCTTAGAAACTCATTAGCGCCTTCTATGGCGCTAATGTTTCAGAGGTTAACGAACGATGACGGGGGTGCCTACCTGGCAATTGCTGCGGATGAAGTCGTCACGGTAGCCACCGATGGGATGGACCCAACGATAGATCCAGGAAGCAGCGTCGATCGAGACGTTGACGCAGCCGCTGCTGCGGCGCACGCCGAAGTCATTATGCCAGTAAACACCGTGAATCGCGGTGCCGGCGAGGTCAAAGAAGACGACCCAGGGGATGCCGGGCAGATCGAAGATATCGCCGGGCACGAGGCGGTCTCCCTCGCGCATTTCAGCGTACGGCACGTTGCTCATATGGCGCGACGGTTGCTTGAGCGTCACACAGTGGTTGCCACGCGGCGTATTCAGGCCGGGACGCCCGGAGGCGATGGCTGTGGAGAAGACAAGCTCGTCACCCTCGTAGCAGTCGAGGTGCTGGGCTTGCAGGTCGATCTCAATGCGCTTATCACCCACGAAGGGATGGATTGGCAGCATCTCGGAGCGGGGTACTCGGCGGATATCCTTCGCCAGGACCCATTGGTGGTTCGTCCTCTGGCGGGGAGGGTAGTCATCGAAGACCTTGTACCATTCGGTACCGGCTTCGTCGCGATAGGAATCCATCACCCGATAGATCGTACCGCCATAGAAACGATACTTGCGGGCGCTGCTGGTGCTCGGGGCAGTGTACCCTTCGGTGTGAACCTGGGCTACCTGACCCCAGAAGCCGAAGCTGTCGGTTGCTTGAATGAAGGGCTGCTCGGGATAGACGCGTACCGGTAGGATCCAAGCGCTGTGCGCGTAGCCCTCACTGGACTCATACCACAGATCGTTGTGGGCCGAGAAGGGCGCGCGGACCTCCCCTAGAATGGGAAGGGACTGATCACGGGCGTAGACTGCTACCCGTGAGCTGGCTGCGGATGGCTCCTGGTAGATCGCAGTGCTCTGAATTACCCGTCCGTGTAGCTCCCATGCGTCCTCACCGGGCAGCTCTGGTGTGATGGGCATAGGCTGCGCGTCGGTCGTGGACTCCCGCGCTAAGGCTCGGAGGCGCGGAGAAGCGCCTGCAACGGCGCCTGCCGCCATTATCTTGAGCATCTGTCGTCGTGTGATCACAGAATTCACCCTGTCTCCAAAGGGTCAGCCATTGGCTCTGCCCCGACCTGCTGTCCCAAGTTGATCATAGTCTAACATGGCTTGGCCACCGTGCAAGGGAATAATATCGGCAATCGCGTCAGAAACCAAACACGCAGTGCATGAAGATGTTCTCATAAGCTAGCGCCAGAGAAACTGCCTTCAGGCTTAGAGACACGGCAAAAGCCGCTATACGAGGCGCTGCCACGCCGCCTCCACCAGTCTCCCTGATCGCAGATTTCCCTTATTCGCTGTGCTCTCCAGTCAACCTGACCGATCTGGCTGCCGGGCTCTGATGCCGTGACGTGCGGCGGTGTAGCAACTGGGAGTTGCTTGTTTGTCAATGTGTGGGACACTTGAGGCTTGTCTGCTGCCGGTGTGATGGGTTTCGGAGGGTGCGCGTTGGTCAAACGGGAATTCACGTTGGAGCACGAGTATGCCTACAATCGCCGCGGGCCGGTGCCCTGGCTAGTTTCACACCTGCTGCGCTACCCTATATTTCCCATCGCGATGGTGCTGGCGGCGGTCGTCAATAATTTAGCTTACGGTGGCATCCAAGTCTACGTCGGGCGCGCCTTCGACCTGATCGTTCGGCCCACTTGGGCCGAGGCGGCACTGCTGGCGATTGCCGTTAGCGTGGTCGCCACTGCCGCTGCCCAGGGCGTAACCGGATTAGTACGTAACTTCTCTGTCTCTTTCATCGCACAGCGTATCGAGCGCGACGCACGGGACGAACTCTACGTGAGCCTTCTGGGTAAGAGTCAGACTTTCCATGGCCGCCAGCGTATCGGCGACATTATGGCCCGCGCCACGAATGACGTCCAGATGCTAAACGCTATGTTCAGCCCGGGCCTGATGTTGATCGTCGACTCGATGATGGGTCTGGTGATCCCCCTCTTTCTGATTGCGCAGCTGTCGCCAAGGTTGCTGCTGGTGCCGGGGATCTTCACCGTGCTGTTGGCACTCACCGTCTACGACTACAATCGCCGACTGAAGCCCATCAGCACCGCACAGCGGGAGCAGTATGGCCTGATGAACGCGCGTTTGGCGGAGTCGGTTGCCGGGATCGAGGTGGTGAAGGCCAACGCTCAGGAGGCGCAGGAGTGGGAGCGTTTTGCACACAATGCACGGGTCTTCCGCGACTACTTCGTCAAACAGGGTGGGATTGAGGCGCGCTACTGGCCTATGCTGGCCTTCAGTTTCAGCTACGCTGGCTGCATTCTGCACGGCTTGCTGCTCTGGCAGCAGGGGGTGACCACTCTGGGACAGATCGTAGCGTTTGTCGGTCTGTTCAGTGCTCTGCGGTTTCCCACTTTCATCTCTATCTTCACCTTCAACCTGGTGCAACTGGGTCTCGCCAGCGCTGAGCGGGTGCTTAGTATGATCAACACCGAGACCCATCTTGACGAGAACGCTGCAGGCATTGCACAGCCTGTCCGTGGTGAGGTGGCTTTCGAGAACGTCTCCTATAGTTACGATGGTAACCCGGTGCTGCGCAATATCACGTTCGCTGTGCGCTCCGGCGAGACGGTGGCCATTGTTGGCCAGACGGGGTCTGGCAAGACGACGCTGACGCGTTTAATCAACCGCATCTTCGACGCCGACAGCGGACGGGTGTTAATTGACGGTGTGGACGTCCGCGACTGGAGCCTGGCGTCGTTGCGCTCTCAGATCTCAACCATCGAGCAGGATGTATTTCTGTTCTCGCGCACGCTGGCAGAGAACATCGCTTTCGGCTGTGCCGACGCCAGCCAGGCCGCTATTGAAGAGGCTGCTCGCGAGGCCCAGGCTCACGATTTCATCCTAGACTTCGCCGATGGCTACGAGACCGAGGTCGGTGAGCGGGGGGTCACGCTCTCCGGCGGGCAGCGGCAGCGGATTGCCATCGCGCGAGCCTTTCTCACCGACCCGCGGATCCTCATCCTCGATGATAGCACAAGCGCCATTGACAGCGCTACTGAGGATCGTATTCAGCAAGCCATGCGCCGCATCAGTCGCGCGCGCACGACCTTTATCATCACCCATCGGTTGAGTCAGATCCGCTGGGCCGACCGCATCCTGGTATTGCGCCGCGGCGAGCTGATCGATCAAGGGCCCCATGAGACGCTGATGGCGCGCTGCGAGCCATATCGGCGTATCTTTACCCGATATGAGCGCTGAGGGGGCACCTGCGTAACGCCCCGATACGCACAAGGAGATCCGACCTATGGGCTTCATCCTGGACGGGCTTGACACAGAAAGCTACGATCGTGACTATGGCGACCGCGAACTGCTGCGGCGGATCCTCTCCTACTTCCGACCTTATCGCGCGCGGATGAGCATGGTGGCGGTGTTGATCCTACTGAACTCGCTCGCCGGTACTGGGGCACCGATTCTTGTATCGGCGACGCTCGATCGGGTGTCGACTTCGCCGGGGGCCCGGATTATCGTGATGGCGGCGCTGGGTGTTCTAGGGCTGGGGGTACTGGCCTGGACTGCCAACTACGTCCGCCGACTCTACACTGCGCAGATTGTGGGGGATGTGGTTCTCAAGGTGCGTGAGGATGCCTTCGCAGCAACGGTTCGCCACGATCTCTCCTTCTTCAACGAGCATCCCTCAGGCAAGATTGTGAGCCGCGTCACCTCAGACACGCAGGAATTTTCCAACGTCGTGACGCTGTCTCTGGATCTGCTAAGCCAGGTCATTCTGGTGGCGATCTTGACGATCTGGCTCGCTACACTGAATTTCGGGTTGACGCTCTTGCTGATCGGTGTGGCTCCTGTGGCTGCTATCGTTGCGCTGAGCTTTCGCCGCATTGCTCGCAAGGTAACCCGGCAGTCGCGTCGCGTACGAGCAATAATAAATGCTCAGATCCAAGAGTCTATCAGTGGCATAGTCGTGGCCAAGGCCTTTCGTCAGGAGAAGGCCATCTACGATCGCTTCCACGAGAACAACCGACAATCCTACCGCATCGGTCTGCAACGTGATATTACCTTCAACGCCATCTTCCCTGTATTGAGTATGGCTTCGGGGCTCGCCAGCGCCTTTTTCCTCTACGCCAGTGGTCTGGCGACGCGCGCCGGTATCTCGCCAGGTGATTGGTATCTGTTTATGCAGGCCGTGGGTTTTTTCTGGTGGCCGATGACGAGCATCGCCTCCTTCTGGAGCCAATTCCAGGACGGGCTCTCCTCGGCGGAGCGGGTTTTTGCTCTGATCGATGCTGAGCCGCGAGTAGTACAGCGGGCCAGCGAACCCGTCGCCAACCTGCGCGGACAGATCACGTTCCGTCACGTACAGTTCAGCTACGTTCCCGAGGAGCTGGTGTTACCTGACTTCTCGCTTGATATTGATCCTGGCGAGACGCTGGCATTGGTGGGGCACACTGGGGCTGGCAAGACCAGCGTGGCTCGGCTGATCCCCCGCTTCCACGAGTTTCAGGCAGGCGAGCTTCTGATCGACGGGCGCGATGTGCGCTGCCTGGATCTGACACAGTACCGTCAGCGGATCGGCCTGGTGCCCCAAGAGCCTTTCCTTTTCTCTGGCACGGTGCGTGAGAACATTCGCTATGGTCAGCCTGACGCCTCGGACGATGCTGTGTGTGCAGCGGCTATGCAGATCAGTGGGGGAGATTGGCTTGCTGACCTTGCCGATGGGCTGGACACCGATGTCGGCGAACGTGGGGCGAATCTGTCGATGGGCCAGCGTCAACTGGTGGCTCTGGCCCGCGTGCTGCTGAAGGCCCCATCCATCTTTATTCTGGACGAGGCCACCGCCAGTGTGGACCCCTTCACCGAGATGCAAATTCAGGAGGGGCTCGATATGCTGATGCAGGATCGGACTGCGATTGTCATCGCTCATCGACTCTCGACGATCAAGAACGCCGATCGCATTCTGGTAATGGACCACGGCGCTGTAATTGAGGAGGGGAGCCATGCTGACTTGCTAGACAGCGGTGGACACTACGCCGAACTCTACAACGCCTATTTTCGACACCAGTCGCTAGACTACATTGAGGCTTTCGGTGCGGTGGAAAACGCCGATTAGAGATCTGTTCTGGAATGACTCACCACTTGTGCTGCTTGTGCAGCAAACTGTGCTTTTGGCAGAAGCAAGCATAAACGCTGTATCTGCCGGAGACATCAGTTCTCGTTGGTTGCAGAGTGGGAAGGGCCAGTAGGCGTGTAAGGGACTATTTGCCTAGCATAGTGCGGTGCAGTCAGTACCTAAGTACCCCCGGTAGGAGTTGAACCTACAACCTTCTGCTCCGCAAGCAGGTGCTCTATCCAATTGAGCTACAGGGGCAAGGGTCTTTACTGGGACTGCAAGGCGGAGAGGCAGGGATTCGAACCCTGGGTGGAGTTTAACCCCCACAACTGCTTAGCAGGCAGCCCCAATCGTCCGCTCTGGCACCTCTCCGAGTTAGCCTGTTAAGATGCCCTGCGCAACCAAGCGGAGGGAGTGGGATTCGAACCCACGGTGACCTCTCAGCCACAACGGTTTTCAAGACCGTCGCCTTCGTCCGCTCGGCCATCCCTCCCGGGCATGTACGTGAGGAAAAGTATACCATGGCGGTGGTGTTTGTCAATGAGCCTGAGGGATGGGGGTATAGGACAAATTATTGGGGAGTTCTCAAGCGGCGGTAAGAACGCGCTGCCAGGTATCCTTCAGACGTCCGCTATGGAACTCGCCCAGAGCCGCGAGCATGGCGTCGGCGTTCTCCCG
>PWVB01000086.1 GCA_003562365.1 Anaerolineae bacterium | reverse complement strand
GGTCACTTCCAAAACCTCGATCTTTCACCTCCAAGGATAACACAGAATTAGAGTTTTGTCAAATGCGCTGACGCGGTCTACCATTATTTAGCACGGTTTTAGTTAGCAGTTGTTACCTCCTAAGATCAACGTGCACGACTGTTCTGCCAGAGGGTACCTGCAGCTCGCGCTCGCTGCCGTGCCGCGCCGAGGCTGTCGCCTGAATCCCGACAAGGCTCAACCTCGCCGGGACAGGGGTCTCCAGGCTCAACCGGCGCTGCCCTGCGACTGGCGGATCGATCTGCAGGTGCACCGGGCCGTGCGGCGTCGGCACGACAGCCTCGATTGTCTGCAGCCTTCCCGGTTGTGGAGCGACGTTGATCTCGGCAAAACCAGGCTGCGCTGGACGCACGCCGGCAAGAAAACGAGGTATGATGTTGGCTGGTGCAGCGCCCCAGGCGTGGTTCCAGTCGAGGTTGTTCTTGTAGCGATGGTCCCATGCCTCCAAGGTGATCGTCGAGCCCGCCCGCAGCATGTTCAGCCAGCCGCGATCGTGCTCTGCGGTCATGAGGTCCAGCGCATCGTTCGCCGCGCCTAGGCGATAGCAGGCCTCCAGAAGATAGTGTGCCCCATACACACTACAAGCCATGCCGCGGGCCCGAAGGTGCGCTAACACTTCGGTCTCCCGGCCAGCGGGAACCAAGCCGAGGGCAGCAGGAACCATGTTTGCGTGCAGTGAGGCGTGGTCGGAGCCTTCGCCGTCCACAAACAGGCCCCGATCCGGACGGAAACAGGCGCGCTGCAGGCTGGCGGTCACCCGACGGTATCGAGCGCGATAGCACTCGGCATCGTGCGGGCGCGCGAGCACCGTCGCGATCCGCGCCAGCAAATCAAGATTCCAGGCGTGGAAAGCATTGACCACAGTCTTAACCGGCACCATATCGTAGTTGTCACGCTCTCCCTGGCCGCCCTGGGTAAAGGAACCAGGCGGCCAGTCGATGAGGTCGCGGAGCGCGTGGGGATGATCGAGATGAAGAGAGGTCAGCAGCTTGGACGTTACCAGCCCCGTCTCAGTGCTGATCAGGCCATCTTTGCGGGCCAGTGGCAGCAGCGCCTTACGGTGCAGGAAGTCGTAGTAGGCGGCCAACAGGTCGGTGCGACCGGTATACCGATAGTCTGCCCAGGCCATTGGCAAGCAGTGCAGCGACCACTCCGTGGGCCAGGTCGGATGGAAGAGCAGATACTCTAGGCTGTGGCGGGCCAACTCGTATTCAGCATCGACGCCGTAATGGCACAGCTGGTTAATGTAGGCATCGGCCTCGTAGGGTATGCGCTCCCGATCGCCGTCCACGTAGACGCCACAGAAACTAGTCGCCTTGATGCTGTAGGCGCACAGCGCCCAGACCCGATTCAGCCGCTCGTCTTCACATCGAAACGCAGCAGCAGATTCGTCAAAGGGGTAAAACACTGCCATCTGGTGGGCCCCCTTCAGGTCGACGGTCGCTTCATCGTCAATGACCAGCTCAGCATACCGGAAGGGGAGCACCTCAAAGAGCGCTGCTGGCATTCGAATAGCGTCTGGACCCGTGTTGCGCTCATCGGGCGGGATCTCCATCTGCAGGATCTGCGTGCCCGGCTGGAGCGTGAGAGGGAGTGCACGATAGCGAACGGATCCTGGCGGCTGGCGGTCAATGCGCCCGTCAGCGGCAAGCTTCTCGCCTAGGTGCAACATCGCGCCGGTCGGTTGCTGCGCTGCCAGCGTCAGCCGGACTGTGCCGAAGGCGGCGCGGCCGAAATCTGCAAACCAGTGCCCGTTGGTGAGCCGCCGAAAATCGACCGGCGGGATCTCCTCCACCACCAAAGGGCGGGGCCGGGCCAGACGTAAGCTTTGTGACACCATAGACGCCGCTCCTTGAGTTCCAAACGCACTGCAATCAATGCCTGAGCCTATTCTATCCGAGGACCGCGACTTCGATAGTCGCTTCGGTAAGCCGGCGCTGCGCATACCAATAGCGCCTAGCAGCCGAGGCAGATCGCAGACATCCCCGTCTGCGCGAGAGGCTCCGTAGCGACTAACCAGATGACGATGTGTCAACCGCCCGGTCGACAGATTGGCATCAGAGACAGGAAGTGTGGCTCCCACCGTCGGCGTCTTGTTTCAGTATAACAACTAGGAAGACTCAGGATCCGTCAGAGAGTCACCTGCTTGAGTTTGAGTTATCCGCCCGCCCACTGTTCCGCACGCTGGTCCGTATGCCCTGTCCCTTTACTCCGGCAAGGTACAAATCGCAGTAGATCTCTGTGCTCGGCGCAACCGGTCAACCTATTGGACGCCCTATCAGGCGATCTTGTCGGGGAGCTCAATCGACAGAGATAGCCCACCCTACCAGATTAGGTGCCCCGCCAAATGACGGGGAGTCCCCGCGCCATCTAGCCCTAGATGGTGACTGCAGTGTCTGCTATCCTCCTTAATATAGAACGTTCGAAGCTTCCAGGAGGCAGCATGGTCGATCTGATTGCAGCCTTTGTCACCGGTTTGACCGCCGGAGGGTTGAGTTGTCTTGCGGTGCAGGGTGGCTTGCTGACGGGGTCGCTGACGCCTGCGACCTCCAAGCCAGCCCGAAAAAGCGCGCGGCGCCACCGCCGATCAGCCTCGGTGACGGCCCGTCCCATCCTGTTGTTCCTGATGTCGAAGCTGGTAGCCTATGCGGTGCTGGGCATCCTCCTCGGCGCGCTGGGCTCGATGCTACAGCTCACGCCCACGCTACGCGCGCTGCTGATGCTCGCCATCGGGATCTTTATGGTCGGCAACGGCCTACGAATGCTCAACGCCCACCCGATCTTCCGCTACTTCACCTTTGAGCCGCCCAGGTTCGTGACACGCTACCTGCGCCGTAAGGCCAAGGACGGTGTTACGGCGATCACGCCACTCTTTCTTGGCGCCCTGACCGTCCTGATTCCTTGCGGTGTCACCCAAGTGATGATGGCGCTGGCCATCGGCACGGGCAACCCGATTCAGGCAGCTGGGCTGATGGTGGCATTCACGCTAGGAAGCAGTGTCGTCTTCTTTGCCGTCGCTTATCTGGCCAGCCAACTAGGCACAGCGACGGTGCACGGCTTCAACTACCTGGCAGCGGTAGTGCTGATCGTCCTTGGTGTGGTCTCGGTCAACCAGGGACTGAACCTGATGAGCGTTCCGCTCACCATTGCACAACCACGGGGTGTGGCGGGATCCGAAGTGCGGCCCACGCCGGTTGCCGCCCCTGGAGAGGCGAATCTACTCACCATCGCTGCGCTACCCTTCGGCTATGAACCAGAGCAGCTTCACGCTCGGGCCGACGTCCCCACCCAGGTGACCTTTGTCAGTGACCGGCTCTACTCCTGCTCCAGGGCACTGATCGTCCCTGAGTGGAACATTCAGACAATCCTACCGGAGACCGGCACTTTCTCCTTCAGCCTCCCTCCACAGGCACCGGGTAAGGTCCTTAACTACAGCTGTTCGATGGGTATGTATACCGGTCAGATCATCTTTAGTCCGTGAGGAGACGATGAAACAGGTCTATTACGTGTCCGATATGCACTGCCCGGCATGCTCGATGCTCCTGGAGGGCATCGAGGACGACCTGCCGGGCATACGGTGCATCGCCGCCAGCTATCACCGACAACGCCTGGAGGTAGACTTCGACACAACCCAGGTCAGTGAGGCGCAGATCATGGCCGCGGCCGAAGCGCTGGGCTATCGGTTAACTCTCCGCCAGGGGTAGGCCAATCGCCTGTTGCCGCTCTGCAACGGGATCCTCTCGATCAACAGAAGGGATGTGTCTCTATGTCCTTCGATTTTCTGCTCTACGGCGCGACCGGATTCGTGGGCAGTGCCGCGGCCCGTATGGCGGTGGCCCAAGGGCTAAGGCCTCTGCTCGCCGGTCGAGACCTTGCCAGACTGGCGAGCCTGGCCGACCAACTCGGCGTCGCGTACCGGGTTTTTCCCCTTGATGATGCAGCAGCCATGGACCAAGCCCTCAGCGAAACGCCCGTGGTGCTGCACTGCGCGGGGCCGTACCTGCACACCTTCAAACCGATGGTCGAAGCTTGTCTACGCACCGGCACGCACTATCTGGACCTGAACGGCGAGATGCCCGTCTACGAAGCCATCGCAGCGCGGGACGCGGAAGCTAAGGCGCGAGGCGTGATGCTGCTGCCGAGCGTGGGCTTCGACGTAGCGCCCACCGACTGCCTGGCCGTGCATCTGCAGCAGCGCTTGCCATCGGCAACGCACCTCACGCTGGCTTTCCACCCCCAGGGACCGGCGGGCCTTCCACCAGGAACCCAGCGCACCACCATTGAGCTGATCCCATACGGTGATCGCGTACGTCGCGGGGGGCAATTGGTGCCTCCCCGACGTGCCATTGAGACCCGTTTGATCGACTTCGGTCGCGGACCAGTCAAGGCTCTACGGGTGACTTGGGGCGATCTCTTCACAGCCTACCACAGCACGGGCATCCCCAACGTCACCACTTGGGCAGCCGTCTCGGCTGCGGTGCGTCGGCAGCTCATCCTTGCGGTCATCCTGCGCCCACTATTCAGGTTGCCGGCGGTGCGCAAACTCCTTATGCGCACCGTGAAGCCCGGGCCCACCCCCGAGGCGCTGACGCGGAGCTGGACCGATGTCTGGGGCGAGGTAACGGACGATGCGGGCCATGCCGCTGCAGCGCGGCTACAAGGCCCTGAGGCAGGCGTGGTCTGGACATTGCAGTGCGCCCTGGCGGCGGTGTGGAGAGCCGTGGACGGTAACGTGGCGCCGGGCTATCAGACGCCGGCCACGGCCTATGGCGTGGACTTCGTGCTGGCCAGCGAAGGCGTCACGTGGGAGGATCTCGACTGACACTATGCTGCGACAACGGATAACGTTCCGCGAAGCGGCGCTTTGACTTTGCCGGAAGAGAAATCTATAATCTGAAGTCACTGGTGGATGGCTCATCCGAAAAGCGTGGTGCCGATGCATCCAACCCTGTTTGCTTACCTTGGAGCGCTCTCGCTGACTGGTGACGTCGCGGCAGATGCAGCAAGACTGCTGACGGAAACCGGTCACGGGGAGACCGCCGCGCACAGCCGGCGGGTGGCCGCCGTGGCCCGCCGCCTGGCACAGCAGTGGCACATCGATGCTACGCGGGCCCACGCGGCCGCCTGGCTGCACGATATAAGCGCGGTCATCTCTACGGACCGGCGCCTGCCGCTGGCCGAGTCACTAGGACTGATTATAATCCCTGAGGAGCGTCGGACCCCCGTGCTAGTTCATCAGAAACTGTCCAGTTTGATCGCCCGGGATGCCTTCGGCATCATCGACGCGGCGGTCCTGAGCGCCATCGGCTGTCACACCACGCTGAAGGCGGATAGCTCCACGCTGGACAGGGCGGTCTTCGTCGCTGACAAGCTAGCCTGGGACCAGGCTGGCGACCCACCTTATCGGGCAGCACTGGAGCGGGCCGCTGAGCAAGGGCCGGGGCGGGGTGCACTCTGTTACCTTGAGTATCTCCGGCAGCGCCGCGAGATTCTGCCAGCGTTCCATCTCTGGGCCGCCGAGGCCTATCAGCAACTTAGCACCCAGGCATGCGGGGCTGGTAATTGGAAAAGGTGAAACCACTGCTTCGCGCCGCACTTCGTACTATCCTGATCTTACTGGGATTGGCCTGTGTCTGGCTGACGCTCGCCAAGCTCCTAAGGCGTTTTCTGAACTTTCCGGCGCCGGCCGCCTTGGGTTCTTATCTCGATAGTGATGTGCGTCGGTTTCTACAACCACCTAGGCCCATCATTGAGCGCAGCGGCATCGAGCGAGGGATGAACGTGCTGGAGATCGGCTGTGGCAGCGGTGCGTACACAGCGCATGTTGCACAAGCTGTGGGTGCCGAGGGCACAGTGGCAGCCCTGGATATCCAGCCAGCAATGCTGGCACAGCTAGAGGCGAAGCTGAGCCGCCCAGAATACCGCAGCATTGAGAACGCGCGCTTGTACGTTGGAAATGCGTGCGCGTTGCCCTTTAGAGCCGTAGCCTTCGACCTAGTCTATATGATCACCGCACTGCCAGAGATCCCGGACCAGAACCGCGTGCTGGCGGAGGTACGGCGGGTGCTGAGATCCGGCGGCATTCTGGCGGTCACTGAGTTCTTTCCCGATCCAGATTATCCGCTGAGAAGGACAACAGTACAGCGTGGACAAAGGGCAGGCTTCGAGCTAGAGGGTATTCGTGGCAGCTTCTGGACCTACACAGTGCGATTCCGGAAGCATCACCGCGCGGGCATAGGATGGCCACCGAACGTGCTTCAGGCGGATGCGGTTCCTGGACGATGACAAACACCATCGAAGAGGCGCACGACGCTTCAACTGAATGGCCGCCCAAAATGGTCATATGCGTGGGTACCGTTGTCCTTCAGGGCAACAGAGCCCTGTTTGTTCGGCAGGCTGAGGACCATTCGCTGGCCGGGCAGTGGAGCATCCCCTGGGGTATCGTCGACTACACAGAGACCCCTCGGGATGCAGCATTGCGGGAGACCCGTGAGGAAAGCGGGATCCAGGCAAAGATCGACGGGTTACTCGGAATACAGAACCTGCAGTCCGGATGGCTGGCGGTTGTTTTCCTGTGTCATCACGGGGCGGGCCACCCCACTCCCGACGGCGTCGAGACCGATAGGGCCGCCTATCTCTCACTGAAAGAAATAGAGGCTGTCGACGAGCCTTTCGAGCCTTGG
The DNA here is from genome assembly GCA_003562365.1 of Anaerolineae bacterium. GTDB lineage: Bacteria > Chloroflexota > Anaerolineae > B4-G1 > SLSP01 > PWVB01. The sequence goes on along the minus strand of PWVB01000086.1, from coordinate 1,809 downwards.
TGCGAATGGCTGGTGCGCCGAGTGCTCGCCGGGGAGCATAGGTTGATTCCCTGTGAACCAAACAACCCCTACCATCCACGCGGGGCGTTTCTGTAGATTGAGTACAGCGTTCACATTTGTACAAGTGAGGAAGTAGTGCTATGGTGAAGACCTGTCCGTTCTGCGAAATCGCAGCGGGCCGAGGAGAGGCTAGCGTCTTCTATAAGGACAATGTCGCCTTGGGCTTGATGGACATCGCTCCGATCACTCAGGGACACGCCCTGGTGATTCCGAGGTCTCACAGTCGACGCCTGGCCGATCTGGACCCGGCGGTGGGAAAGCAGCTCTTCGCAGTGGCCCAGCAGACGGCGGCGGCACTTCGGGCCGTAGACTTGAGGTGCGAGGGCATCAATCTCTTCTTGGCCGATGGGCAGGCCGCTAACCAGGATGTCGACCACGTTCACATCCACGTGATCCCCCGCTACCAGAACGATGGATTCCGCATCGAGACAAACTGGGGGAAGAAACCCTCCCGGTCAGAGCTAGATGATGTGGCTGCCCAGATCAGACAGCACCTCGCGCCGCCTGACCAGGCTTGAAAAGGCGGCGTGGTCAGGCCGCCTGCGCTTCTTACACCTCTGCACACACGTGAAAGTCAGGATGGTCTGTGCGTAGGACTACTTTTTCCCATCGCAGAGCTACGCGGCCAGTTCTACCGGGACGCCGTACGCCCAATCCTCAACGACCGCTTTCCCGGTCTAGATCACGCCGCGGCCTTGGTCGACAGCGGCTCTGAGGTCTTGAGGTTTGACGACCGCCTGTCCATCGACCACCACTGGGGCACCTGGGGGATGCTCTTCGCTCGAAAGCCAAAGCGGGGCTGTGCGGCGGAAAACAGCACGCAGTTGCTGCAGCCTCTGGCGTCCGAACCGGTGAACCACCGGATGACGTGGCGTGGGTACAAAGCTTCTTCACCGCATACCTGGTGTTTGACGACATCGCGCAACCTGGAGAACCGGCAGATTGACTTAGCGACTCGGAACAGCGATTGCGCGCCATTACCGGGGAGGTCTGCCACGATGCAGTGGGGCTAGGCGCGGTGTGTGATGCCAGCTTGTGGCTGCCGGGTAGGCGCGACTCGGCCAGGAGGAGCACCTAATGGGCCGCGCGGGCCTGGTGGAACACGAAATCGGATCGGCCCTGGTTGACGCGCGCTTAGTCCGCGACACTATGCGCCGCTGCTTCCTGAAGGGAAGGAGCTACGCCCTCCTGCCCCAGAGGATGTGGCTCCACCTATCGGCAGCTAACGTGGGCGGAGACGTCACTCCTGGTGTGAAAGTGGCCCTGCAAGCAGCCACGTAGCCGACCCGTGAGGCTTACCTGATCCAAGGCGATGGAGCTATTGCGACTCAGTATAACGCCCTGGGCATGATTGAGCCGCTGTCGGGCCAGGTTAGGCCCTTCATCGGACGTCCCGTCCTTGTCATCGGCAGGCGAGAGTTTTTGATGTACCGGCAAGGCAGATCAGCGAGCTGAACCTGCCGAGCGAGAACACCCACCTTGTGCCAGACCGGCCTGCCGTCCACTGATACGTCACCTGTATCTATAGGCCGTGAAGCACCTTGGCGGTGACGGTCGTGTCCAAGCCTCCGTCAACCGACCCGGAGTGCGGATTTCTAACGGTATTTTCGGATAGCGCAGCAATTCTGATGCGTCTCGGAACCCCTACATATTGTTACGGCGTAGTTAACGCACACGATATGTAGGGGCGCGAAGTCTATCGTCACCTTAGGCGAAACTCGCCCAACCCATCTACGGCGTTGACTGATG
>PWVB01000367.1 GCA_003562365.1 Anaerolineae bacterium | reverse complement strand
ACTACGCGGTGCCGGCGGCGGTGCACTTTGCTGTTAAGGAACCGGAACTTGGAGCATCCTAATCCACCTTATTTTTCCCATTTCGTGGTCTTGACAATGGGGGTCACTTTAGCAAAAAAATCAGACTCCATTCTAAGTCAGCCAGTGGTTGCATAGCCGCCTCCACCTGCCAATGACGCCCGCGGACTTCATGGTTGACCCTTTGGCGTTCGCGTTTAGACTCTGTGGATGAGCCGAGACCGAACGCTGATAAGGAGGAAGTATGACCGATCCGGCAAAAGACCCAAAGACCCCGAATGTGCTCTTCATCAGCACCGATCACCTTCGCGCTGACTGGCTAGGCGTCAATGGACATCCACTGGTGATGACGCCGCAGATCGATCAGCTGGCTTATGAGGGTGCCAATTTCCGTCAGGCCTTCAGTGAAGTGCCGGTCTGTGTGCCGGCCCGGCGCATTATGATGACGGGCCGAGGACGCTACGGCATTCATATGAACGTCAATAAGGATGCCCAGCCTTTCACGGAAGGGCCCAAGCTGGCGGAGGTGCTAACCGGAGCTGGCTATCAGACCTTCGCCGCTGGCAAGCTCCACACATGCCCTCAGCGGAACCGTATCGGTTTTGAAGAGGTGCAGCTCAACGAGGAAGGGCGCAAGCAAGGCGGGCTTATCGAGGATGATTACGAGGTATTTCTCGATGCGCACGGATATGCCCATCTCGCCTACACTCACGGGTTGGGCAACAACGAGTACGGACTGCGCCTGAGTCCGCTCCCGGAACCCTTCACCACAACGCACTGGACGGCGCAGCGAGCTATGGAGTTCATCGATCGGCGCGATCCGACACGCCCATTCTTTCTGCATGTCTCCTTCGACAAGCCTCACCCGCCTATTGTCCCGCCGGAGAGCTACTATGAGCTTTATCGATCGTGCCATTTCTCGGATCCGGTGATGGGCGACTGGGTCGCTGCGAAGCTTCCCACTCGGGTGCGCCATCTTCAGCTCAGCAACAACTATGATGATTGGAAGGATCATCCGTTGATGATCCAACAAAGCTTGCAGGGCTTTGCCGCGATGATCACACATATCGATAGTATGATCGGCGTGCTGCTAGGCCACCTGAAGGAGTATGGCCTGCTGGACAACACGTTAGTCTTCTTCGTCAGCGATCACGGTGACCAACTCTTCGACCACGGCAATCTGGCTAAAGGAGACTTCTTCGCCGGCTCAACTAATGTGCCCTATATTGTGCGACCGCCCCGCGTCTGGGCCCGAGAGCACGGCTTTGAACACGGTCAGGTCGACAACACCGCACCGGTCGGCCATCAGGACATTATGCCCACTATCCTAGATGTCTGCGGCGTCGCGATCCCCGAGACAGTCGAGGGCCAGAGCTTGGTGCCGCTGATGCTGGGCCAAGGGGGCTTCCGCGACTATACCTGTGGCAACTGCGGCGTGGTCTATGGTGTGAGCGACGGCGCGACCAAGTATATGTGGTTCAGCGATGACGCTGCCGTGGTGGGGCAGGGAGAGTTCCTGTTCGACCTCCAGGATGATCCCCGTGAACTTCACGACCTTACTGACCTGCCGGCCTGGCAGGATGTGCTGGCAGTACAGCGCCAGCGTCTGGTCGATTGGCTCGCTCGGAACGATGATCCCCACGTCTTAGATGGACGCCTGCATCCGATTCCCGTGAACTGGGATCTGGATCGGGCCCGCGCCAGCACCATCTGGAATAACCGTGGTCGGCATTAGGGTGCGCTCCGGCGTCATAGGGCGTGCCCCTCGATCTTCGGGGGGGCGTCGGGAAAGGGGGCGGTAATGACAGATACGGATCTATTCCGTCCGCGCGTGCACTTCACACCGCCGGCCAATTGGATGAACGATCCGAACGGCTTGGTCTACTATGATGGAGAGTACCATCTCTTCTATCAGCACAATCCCTATGGCACGGCTTGGGGGCATATGAGCTGGGGGCACGCTGTCAGCGCCGACCTGACCCATTGGAGGCATCTCCCGGTGGCTATTCCTGAGGCGTTCGATGCCGGATACACCATCTTCTCCGGCAGCGTCGTGGTGGATTGGGAAAACCGCAGCGGCTTCGGCACGGACAAGGCCCCGCCGCTGGTAGCAGTTTATACCGGCGACCATCGCGGCGAGACTCCCTTTCAGGATATTCGCATCGCCTGCAGTATTGATCGGGGTCGCACCTTCACCGAGTATTCGGACAACCCGGTGCTTGATGAACAGGAGCGCAAGTTTGGCGACCCTAAGGTTTTCTGGTACGCACCAACGCAACGCTGGATTATGGTCAGCATAGTTGGTCATACTCAGGGGCACGCTATCCTCTACAGCTCGATCGATCTGAGGACTTGGTCGCGGATGAGCGAGTTCCACGCTCCCGAGCGCGCCCCGGGCGTCTGGGAGTGTCCCGATCTCTTTCCCCTGTACCTGGATGGCGATCTGGATCAGATACGTTGGATTCTGAAGGTGAACTGCGTCCGATCGGTGGAGCAGCCAGCGGCGACGCGCTTCTTTCTGGGCGGCTTTGACGGAGAGCGGTTCATTGCGGATTCGCCGATCGGGGAGGGCCTTACCTGCGACGCTGGCGCCATCTATGCAGAGGTGACCTACAACGATGTGCCCGATGGGCGGCGGATCCTAGTGGGCTGGTTACGCGAGCAGCCGCATCCCGATCGCCCCTGGACCGGTGCCCAGTCGATTCCGCGGCTGCTGAAGTTGCGGACGGGGCCGGCAGGCCCAGAGATTTGTCAGCGACCTGTCTCTGAGATGCATGGGCTGCGCTCCCGTCACCGGGGTTGGACGGCGCAGTTGGTCGAGGGTGAGTTGCCCCTCAACCTCGATCCCGCCGGGGAACCGGCTCCTCCACTAGAAGTTCTGGCAGTTTTCGGGCTCGATGCCGTGGGAGCAACGCCGGCAGACGTCGGCTTTCGGTTGCGCCTCATCGATGGCAGCGAAACGTGTATTGGCGTGGATCTGGCGGCAGAAGAGCTATACGTGGTTTCAGCGGTGGGAGATCGGATGGCAGCCCACTGCGTGCTGCGGCAAGAGGCTGTGACCCTGAGGATCTTCTTGGATGCGGCGGTGGTTGAGGCTTTCTGCGGCGAATTGACCGGGGTGACGGCGTTTCTTCCCTATGGTGTGGCCTATGCCGGGCTGGCCCTATATGCCGTGGGCGGCTCGGTGAATCTGGCGCAGCTCGACGTCTGGACGTTGGCCCCATGACGGCGCTCTGTTATCGCGCCTCGGGACCTATGGACTGCGTGAGGAGGTGTGTTGATGCGGTTCTTTGACTGCAATGCGTTCTTTGGTCTACCGGCGCGTCGTCCTCTGGCTCCGGTAGCCACGGCCGAAGCATTACTGGCGGAGATGGACCACGCCGGAGTGGATCGAGCCTTAGTCTGGCACATTGCGCAACACGATGTGGCGGCGCAGACGGGTAATCGGCTACTGACAGAAAGCATTGCCGCGTTTGACCGACTCTATGGGTGTTGGACGGTGCTGCCCAACCATGCGAGCGAGCTTCCCGCGCCTGCGGTGCTCTTTGAGCAAATGTACAAGACTCGAACGGTTGCGCTGCGCGCCTTTCCCGACGACCATCGCTTTCTGCTCGGCGAGGTCTCTATGGGGGATCTGCTGTCCGCTATGGTCCTACGTCGCGTTCCGCTGTTTGTGTCGCTCATTCGGGGCATAACCTGGCGCGGCATCTACGATGTGTTGGAGGCCTTTCCTGAGCTGACCTGTGTGGTCTGCGACCACGGTTGCTGGGGGGAAGATCGGATGTTCCGGCCTCTGCTGGAGCGGTATCCACACGTCTATATTGATACAGCCCAATATCTGCTCGATGGGGGAATTGAAGCATTGGTGTCTGACTACGGGGCTAACCGCCTGCTCTTTGGTAGCGGCTTTCCCGAGTCCTATTTCGGAGGCATGATGATGGCGCTGAAGCACGCAGACATCCCGCTGGAGGCTAAGCAAGCGGTGGCCTACGGTAACCTGGAGCGGTTGATCGAGAGGGCCTGGGGCGATATCGTCAAGGAGGTGGTTGTATGATCGGTCGTTCACCGCTGGCCCGCGAGTTCTGGAAGCATGGCCGCGTCGCTGCTTGCCCCATCTACGACATGCATGGACATATGGGCCATTTCCATTCCATTTACTTTCCGCGTGCCGATGCTGCCTCGATGGTGCGAACTATGGACGAGGCCGGGGTGCGTCTGCTGGTCTTCTCGCACCACGCGGCGCTGAATTCGCCGGATCTGGCGAATGAGCCTAGCATTGCAGCGGTCAAGGAATTTCCCGATCGCCTGCGGGCATACTGTATGATCAATCCCAACTACCCAGAGCAGGTGGCCCGAGATCTGGCGGCCTTCAGTAACCTATTTCCCCAGGTCTATGTCGGCTTCAAGTTTCTCTCCGATTATCATCAGGTAGCTTTAACCGATCCTCGCTACGCGCCGGCCTGGGAGATGGCGAACGAGCGCGCGCTGCCAGTCCTGGCGCACACCTGGGGCGGCAGTGCCTACGACGGCGAGGCGGTTGTGCGCGAAGTGGCAGAGCGCTACCCACAGGTGCGTTTCCTGCTCGGACACGCCTGCCATGGTGCCTGGCACGCTGCGGTGGCGTTGGCTAGGGACTTTCCCAACATCTATCTAGAGCTGACAGCGGTCTTCGATGATCGGGGCGTGATCGAGATTTTCGTGGAGGAGGTTGGATCAGAACGGATCCTTTTCGGCACCGATCTACCGTGGTTCGATCCTCACCATGCCATCGGGGTCTTGATGAACGCCGACATCAGCGACGCGGACCGCCACAACATCTGCCATCGAAATGCCGAGAAGCTGTTGGCGCCCATCTTACCCGACCTGATCGCGTAGCGGACTATGAAGGATCGTTTACTGCGCAATCCTTATCTGCGTCAGCTGCTTCGGGACCCGCTGGTCCTGCCCTTCTACGTCCCCTCGGTGATCCTATTCCTGGGCATCGGCATCATGATCCCGGTTCTGCCGCTTTATGCCGAGGACTTTGGCGTTTCCTATGCCTGGGTCGGTGCGGTGCTTTCGGCTCAAGCCCTCGGAACGTTGCTGAGCGATCTCCCCTGTGGTCTACTGCTGCGACGGCTGGGGCACAAGCGGGCGATGCTCCTCGGCATGGGCGTGATGGTGTTTCTCGTGATTGCCCTGAGCTGGGCACGGTCGGCGCATGAGGCTTTTGTCTATCGGCTTTTTTCTGGGTTTGGCGTAGCGCTCTTTGGGGTGGCGCGCCACGCCTATATCTCCGAACGTGCCTCGATTGCCAATCGGGGTCGCGCTATGGCCCTCTTCGGTGGCTTGATGCGCGTGGATCGGTTGATCGGGCCGTTGATTGGCGGCTTCATCGCCGCGGCTTCTGGGCTGCGGTTGCCCTTTGTCGTGGCTGGGCTGATCAGTCTGCCCGCTATCGCTTGCGTGGTCCTCTTCGTCCCCGATCGCGAAACGATCGAAACTCGAACCTCTTCGGAGCCCGAATCTCGACCGTCGGGTGCGCCCCTCCAGCGGGTACTGCGGCGGCAGGCCGGCGTCTTGATCCCGGCGGGACTCGCCCAGATCTTTGTCCAGATGATCCGCTCTGGACGTGACACGGTGATTCCACTCTACGCCGTCAACATCATCGGCCTGGACGTGGGGCAGGTAGGGCTTCTGATGGGCATCGCCGCTGCCGTGGAGATGCTGATGTTCATGCCCGCAGGTTGGATCATGGACAATTTGGGGCGCAAGTTTGCCTTCGTACCCAGTTTTGGCATCCAGTCATTGGCGATGGCCGCGGTGCCCTTGACTGGGAATTTTGCCGGTCTGTTGGCCTGCGCGACCGCCATTGGTCTGGGTAACGGTTTGAGCTCTGGCGGCATGATGACGTTGGGCGCTGACCTGGCGCCATCTGATACGCGCGGCGAGTTCCTTGGCGTTTGGCGGTTGATCGGCGACGTGGGAGGGACCGGTGGGCCAGCGGCAGTGGGGTTCGTGGCTGATGCGCTGGCTCTTCCTGCGGCAGCCCTGACACTAGCGGCGGCGGGCATGAGTGGCACGCTGATCATCGCTTTCCTGTTGCCTGAAACGCTGAAGCGGGAGCCGACCTCCACGGCAGAGCAGCGCTCGGTCCCGACCTGAGCGAGCAGATGATCAGTGGCGGTGGATCGACGCAGTGATCAAGCGCAAGGAGATGCTATGGGCAATCGACCCTTTGGTTTCTGTTTCAATACGAGCACAATTCGCGGACAAGGACTGACTTTGTTGGAGATGGTTGAGGTGGTCGCCGAAGCTGGCTATGACGGCATCGAGCCGTGGATCCGTGAGTTGGATCAGCTTGTGGCACGGGGCGGATCCCTGTCTGGCTTTGGTCGGCGCGTGACAGCGGCCGGCCTGGCTATTCCGAACGTGATCGGTTTCTTCGAGTGGGCGGTGGACGATGCGGAGCGGCGTGCGGCGGGGCTCGCTGAGGCCCGCCGCGCGATGGAGATTTGTGTCGCGGTGGGCTGTCCCCGGCTGGCTGCACCGCCTTCAGGCGTGACCGACGTCTCGGTGCCGTTGCCGCGGCTGGTGGAGCGCTACCGCGTCCTGCTCGAGCTCGGTGATGAGATCGGCGTTGTCCCAATGGTGGAGTTCTGGGGTGCCTCGCGGACGCTGGCACGCCTGGGCGAGGCGGCCTACGTTGCGATAGAAAGTGGACATCGTCGCGCGTGTGTGCTCGCCGATGTCTTTCACATGTACAAGAGCGACAGTCCCCATGCCGGTCTACGTCTTATTGGTCCCGAGACGCTGGGATTGGTTCACGTCAATGATTATCCTGAAGAGCCCTCCCGTTCGGAAGTCTCCGACGCGGACCGCGTCTATCCGGGTGAGGGGATCGCGCCCTTCCATCAGATCCTGAGGGATCTGGCGGGTGCCGGCTACAAGGGGATGTTGTCGTTGGAGCTCTTCAACGCTAGCTATTGGCAGCAAGCGGCCGCTACGGTGGCGCGGACAGGCCTGGCCAGTATGCAGGCCTTGGTCGCAGCACATCTAGCTTGCTGATTGGCCCTCGATTGTGTTATGTCTGGTACGCTACGCGGTCAACAGGTCCAGGAAAGGTAACCTATGGACTTGGCGGTAATCCTTGTAGCATTGATCTCTACCGGGGTGATGGTTGTTATCCAGGGTGCCCTGATCCTCAAAAGGCGGCGTGAGGGACGGGTCAGCTTCTTTGAGCGGCCGCTGGTAGATGCACTGTCGCCCAAGTCGGATGTGCAGCTTAACCAGCTGTTGGGACGATTGCGCCTGGTCTACGGCTTTTTTCTGGTGCTGTTAGGGATATGGGCGCTCATCAGTTAACCGTCAGGGCAACCTTGATCCCGGCAGCATCGAGCCTCTGCGCGATGTTTCGCATAGGCTGATTGTCGCGGTTTCAGACGCTGTGTCCAAGTCACACGATCGCGCACTGCTCTGCTCGCGGGCCTTCTATGCTTTCTACTTCGGGGCCGGTGCTTTTCTGATGCCCTTTCTGGTGCTCTACTACCTTCAACTCGGCCTTGTGGGTGCGCAGATCGGCGTCCTGAGGGCCGTGCCACCGCTGGTCACGATGTTTAGTGCTCCGATGTGGGGGGCAGTCGCCGATGCCTCCGGGAGACACCGGGCGCTGCGGCTGGCGGCCATTGGCGGGGCCTGGCTGGGCGTTCTGGCCCTCTCGATGGCAAGTAGCTATCCCTGGTTGGTCTTCATCGTCGGGCTGCAAGCCTTCTTCATCGCGCCGGTCATCCCGTTGGTGGATAGCGCTGTCGTGACCCTGTTGGGCAAGCGTCGTGATGCCTATGGTAGCCAGCGGCTCTGGGGCGCTGTGGGGTGGGGTCTCTGTGGCTTGCTGGCGGGGTTTGTGATTGAGCGCTACGGTATTGCCTGGGCTTTCATCGGGTACCTCGGCGTGAGTGTCGGTGTCGTGGTGACCGCGGTCGGTATCCCCGTGCCTCAAGCGGCACGAAAGGCTGCGGCCCGCGGCGACTTCACGTCTGATCTGCGCCGCTTAGCCTCACACCGGTCGTGGCTGATCTTTCTTCTGGCGGTCCTAATCGGCGGACTCTACCAGGCGCTAGAAATGAACTATCTGATGCTTTATTTCGAGGCCTTGGGAATGCCGGAATTCCTGATGGGCCTGGCGCTAGTCGTCGGTACACTGAGTGAGATTCCCGTCTGGGCCCTTGCCCCGCGTTTACTGCGGCGCTGGGGCTCTCGAGGCCTGCTCAGCGTAGCGTTCGTGGCGGCTGCCACGAAGGGCCTAGTCTACGCTTTTTGGCCTCCTGTGTGGCTGGCACTGGGCATACAGCTGCTGCACGGGTTTAGCTTTCCGGCTATGTGGGCTGCTGGAGTGGCATATGCCAGCGCGGTGGCGCCGGAGGGCACCCAGGCCACGGCCCAGGGCGCCTTCGGCGGCGTTTATATGGGATTATGTGTTGCCCTGAGCGCCTTTTTCGGCGGTCAGCTGTTCGGGCGGCTGGGGATCGCGCAGACCTTCGGCGTGTTT
>PWVB01000079.1 GCA_003562365.1 Anaerolineae bacterium | reverse complement strand
CTGCACGTTCGACTATATAATCCACGTGCTTGAAGTACGCTTCGTTGGGGCGGGTGGGATCGTGATCGTAAAGCGGCAGGTGTCCGTACGGGTTGGGATCGTTCAGTCCGTCTCGCTCGGCCAGCACCACAGCCTGAATCACGGTGAAGCGCTTGGCGGCCCGATCTCTCAAGTAACGATCTGCCTCCTCGCGGTCTAGACGGTGGAAGAGCTCCCAGGCCGTATCGGCCAGGTAGAAGAAGGGCGTGCCATCCTCGTATGCCAGGAACCGTCGATTCTCACTCACTACCAGTCTCTGCATCGTTCCTCCTCTATGATGCCGTTCATCTATCGCCTGCGGGTTCGTTGCGATTGACTCTTTAGGTCCACAGAAGCTTGCTCGCTAAGGGCCAGTCAAGTGCTTACGATCTGCTCATAGACGGGACAGGGCTGAGCATTCTCGATGGACCGAGCTGGATGTGCCACTCGACCATTCGCCGCACACCGCCGGCCCTTCAGATAGTATCGCCGTCGTCCAGATCGCTGCTGGCTACCATATTGCCGAAAGTTATATTATGCCGGCAGTTCTCCCGGCACCAGTCGGCGGCCTAGGCGTCATCCCGACCAATACGTCAGTGGGAATACGGGCAAGATCGATCGCTGGCGCGTCGGGGATCTCTGCCACGGTCCCCCCGCAATGGTAGAGTGCGCCCTTGCTACCGCGCTTCACGCGTGCCTGTGTTGTCGCTGTGCTGATCGTACCGGTTCCTCCGATGATCAAAACCCGCACCGCTGGACTCCAGTTGTGGATGGCTCGCGCCTCGGCGGGCGCACATCGTGACCTCTTCCCGATGAGAGCATAGCAGAGACCTATCGGCCTCAAAATACCTGCCTGCTATAGATGACCTACTAGCTTCCCGGTCCAGGAACTTGGAATTGTAAGCCCCAGCCAGTTGAGGATGGTGGGGGCAATGTCAACGATGCTCACCGGTGTATCGATCTCTTTGCCGGGCTTCAGATCTGGACTCCCATAGAGCACCAGCGGTATCGTTATGTCGCAGTCTTGATCACTGCCGTGCCCGGTTGCGTGTCCGCCGTGATCGCTGGTCACGATCGCGCGCCAGCGCTCTCCCGGCGGCCCGACCGTGTCCTGTATTGCACCTAGCAGCCTGCCAATGCAGGCGTCGGCGTTCTCGACTGCTTTTAGGTATTGCTCCGACATCCAGCCATGGGCGTGTCCGGCGGCGTCGGTGTGGCCGAGGTATAGGAAGACGAAGTGTGGCAAGCGTGCCTTCACCAGGCGAGTGGCCAGCTCTGTCAGTTCAGTGTCGCCACGACCCTCAGGCTCTCCATCGTTGCGCAGGAAAACCGATATCGTCAGCGCGCCGGGACGGGAGAGATCGCGTAGTTGCTCCCAATTGTAGAATGCGGCTGCGTCGCCCCCAGCGTCAGCGATCGCATCGATCAGGCCCGGCAAGGGCTTATCCAGCGTCCAGGTATTACTCGTGATTCCATGCACCTCCGGTGGGCTACCGAGAAAAAGGGATGCAGTGCATGGTAGTGTGATGGAGGGAGAGACTGTCTGGGCCTGTAAGGTCCACGCCCCATAGGCCTTTAGGTCGTCGATTACAGGGGTGTCTGCCTGCGCCAGTGCGTCCGGGCGCAGACCGTCGATCAAGAACAGGATGACGCTGCTGTTAAGGGTGTTCATTGTGAAAGCTCCTTGTTCGAGTGCTGGAAGCCCGTTCACGGTCACGATCAGCTCTACCGCCATCGGTTGCCAACCGGCTGACAGTACCAGGACTTCATCGCGACCGTGCTATGATCGGGAGAAAGAGGCCATATGATGGATCGGCTGCGCTGGCCATAACCACCGGCGGACTGGGGTTGCGCGTCCAAAGGTCGTAGAGCTGCTGACCGTCAATGCCGCCGTTATCTCGCAGGAACTCAATGTACTCAGTGGAGGCCGTCTGGTAAAGGAGTTGTGCTGTGACACGCACGGTCTCGGTCGGAAGAACGTAGCGGATCTCATCCCAGTGCTGACCGTCCTCATAGTTGGCTCCGACAGGACGGAGCCCAGGCTCGTCCCAGGCCTCTTCTGTGTAACCGCGTGGCGGGATACGGTTATCCTTGATTACGGTGTTGTTGAGGATGAAATGGAATGAGGCACCGGCTGGCTTACCCAGGACTGCCGCGAGGTCTGGTGTGATGCCCTGCTTGGCTTCGTAGACTACGACATCGGCGTCGCGTACCAGGCGGTGGGTGTCCCAATTATAGTGTCCTGACTCATAGACAGGTCTGCCAACTGCATCGTACGCCCGGATGTTGAGCCACAGTTGGCGCCCCTCAGGGTAGCCGGTCGGTAGCTTGTGACCCGTCTCGTTGGTAACCCGTACTAGGGCGAGCTGGTTATCACCTTCTCTGGTTAGCGTGAGGCTCAGCGTCGCCGCCAGACGAAGCATCTCGCGCGCCCGCTGCGCGGTTGGAGCCAGGTAACGGGTCTCGTTCTCCGCACTCAGGCGCCAGGTGGGGTCTTGCAGCAATTCAGGGACCCAGGCGTTGCCGCCCACGATTCTGTGCTCAGGCAGGCAACCGGTCGTCGTGCAATTCCGGATCTGCGGTTCGAACTGTGGTTCGGCGGCGATGCCAGTCTCCCTACGCAGATGACAGTCCTGGCACGCAGCGACGATACCATCGGCTTTCGCGCCGGCAAACTGCGGCGCATAGACGCCAGCAGGATATGCGCTGTTGAGCCACTCAGTGTATGTCCGCTCAATCGGGAAAAGCTCGCCCTTAACCACGTTGGGTGGCGTATCCATCGCGCTGGGCCAGAAGGCTTCCCGCTCGGCGTCCCAGGAAAGCAGTGGATTATCGACGTCGTGGCAAGCGCCGCAGGCCCGACTGCGGATGATCGCCGGGGACGTTTGCCCTAGGAAGTCCGTCTGGTACGCGGTATGGTAGGGAAGCTGCGGATCAAAAGTGAAGGGGCCGCGACGATTGTCATCAGGATCAAGGATCAGCGTAGCGCTGCCAGTGTAGGTGCTGGGTATGGTGGCTGTCAGGGCGCTGCGGATCGCGATGTCGGTGGATGCCAACTCTCCCCCGCTGGGTTGAGGGTCAACCATACGGTGACAAAGATTGCAGGCGATTCCGTCAGTGATATCAGTAGGCGTGAGCGCTGTGCCATCGGGTGGGTGGCTGCGGCCTTCGAACCAACCTCGGGGAGCATGGCAGCGCAGGCAGTATTCGCCAGCGCCTGGGGCATCGTGGTTGGCCACTGTTAGCGCAGCGCGCACCAGCGGATCTCGCGCAGACTGACTCATCAGCGATCCGCGCCAGGCGTCATAGATCGGGCTGCTGTGACAGACGTTGCAGTTGACCGAGGCGGGGATTTCAGTGTTCAGAGTGTTGGGTTGGGTTCCAGGCAGGAAGAAGTCCCGTTGCGTTGGCGTCAGCACGCTGCGCGGAACAAAGAGCGTCGCGGCGAGGCTAAGACTTTCATTGTCTGGCGTGACCAGCACTGCACGGTTGACGAGGCTGCCGGTTATGATGCCGGTCACATCCACCTGATAGGTGATCGTTACGATGCTCTCGGCGTCGAGTGTGCCTTGCCAGATCAGGCTGGGGATCTCGGTGGCGCTGACGACTCCGCTGGTCGCCGCTAGGGTCTCGGGGATGTAGACTAGTCCTGCGGGGACGGTGTCGGTCAGGGTCGCGGTCCCAATCAACGGACCGCCGGAATTGGCCAGGACGACGGTGTAGGTCACTCGCTCACCCGGGTCGGCCCCTGGCTGGGCGGGCAGCTTGCGCGACGTACTCAAGTCGGGCGGAAGCGCTGGGCTGTTGGCATCGATAAGGCGGCGGATAGTCCCGCCGGAGTGATCGACCACGTAGAGCTCGCCGGCCTCATCCTCCCCGAAGGCGCTGATGGCCAGACTGGTTTCCACTTCTAACGTGGGCGCACTGAAGCCGTTTGGGGTTCGGGTCAGGCTCCAGATCCTACCGCTAACGTAGTCGCCGTAGAAGTAGCGCCCCCTAAGGTTGGGGTGCTGCGTTCCTCGATAGACGAAGCCGCCGGTGACCGACCGACCCACGTCATGTTCGTATTCAGCGATTGGATCCGTAAAGGTGCGCTGCTCACAGGCCGCGGTCCAGGCATAGCGCAGGGTCCCTTCCAAGCAGTTCCAACCAAAGTTGAGTCCACCGGGTGTACCGGCGGCTTGGAAGCTGATCTCCTCCCGCGCGTTCTGCCCAACATCACCGATGTAGAGATCGCCGTTCTGCCGATCAAAAGAGAATCGCCAGGGATTGCGCAGCCCTATGGCCCAGATCTCATCCAGGCCTGCAGTTCCCACAAATGGATTGTCGAGAGGGATGGTGTAGGGTGCATCGCTGTCCACGTCGATCCGGAGCAATGCTCCCAAAAGCGTTGTCGGATCCTGGCCTGCCTCCAGAGGATCACCCGCGCCTCCGCCGTCGCCCACACCGATGTAAAGGTAACCGTCGTGGGGGCCGAAGGCGATCTGCCCACCGTTGTGGTTGGAAAAGGGCTGTGGTATGATGATCACTAAGGTCGCGCTCTCGGGGTCAGCGCGGTTGGAGTCGCTTGGGTCCACGCTGTAACGCGCAACGACGGTGGCGCCGTCGCCGGCCCGGGTGTAGTTGACATAGAAATAGCCGTTGGAGGCATAGTCGGGGTGGAAAGCTAGGCCCAATAGACCCTGCTCCCAGCCGTCCGTAGTGACCTTGGTGCGTATGTCAAGGAACGGCACTGACAGAAGTCCGTTCGCAGTCAAGACCTGGATGGTGCCGCGCTGCTCGACGATGAAGAGCCGACCAGAGCCATCGGCTGGGTGGGTGACCTGGATGGGCCGGTCTAACCCGGCAGCGACGATCTGGTTGACCACGATCTCCCGCGCCGCCGATGGCTCGGAAGCGCTCAGGACGCCCAGAATGCCCCAGCTGGTCACAATCCATGCAAGCCAAGCAAGTACACTGAGTCTCAGAGGTTTACGCATTGTCGCTCCCTTGTAGCACCTGCCGGCGCGCCTGACTGTAGAGGCGTACCAGGTCCTTTTGGATGCGTTGGACCGTCATCGCCAGCCGGGGGTCGCCGTCAAAGACGATCTCCCCGGATAGGGCAGCGCGCACCGGGCTGAGCGTGCCGGTGAGCATGCTGTCCAAAGTGATCGAAGCCAGCGTCAACTGCACCTGTGCTTCTGTCTCGTTGCCCAAACTGCCGACCACATGGCCATCGTGAAAGCCTAACGAGAAGGCCAGGTCGACGTCGGTGAAGCGGTAATAGGTCGTCACGTGGCGTCCCGCGGCAAAGGCTTGCAGCATCGGGTCGCAGGAGGCGTTCTCGAGGAAGGTCTGCAGTGTGCGTCTCAGCTGGCCGTCGCTCAGTGGCGATGTCAACGACGGCGTAGGCGCCTCAGACGGCGTAGGCGCCTCAGACGGCGGCCTATCCCGTGGTGTCGGTGGCGTCGAGCGCGGGTGCCTGGGACGGCGTAGCCGCTGTAGGCAGCGCGCGATGCCAGCGCGTAGCATTGACCAGGGCCCACGTCTGGATAACTCAGAGGAGGATTGCGACTGCGTGGATGGTGAGGCGGCAGCAATGCTACCCAAAGCCTCGCGCAGTTCCTGCTCCAGCTGGTAGAGCGGCATCTCCTGGGCTTGAGCTCTCAACATTGCCAGGGTGGGGGCCCCCTCGGCCTGCTCAGCGGCCCATTCGCGGGCGAAGGTCCCGTTGCGTATCTCCTCCAGCCCGGCGCGCAGCCTCTCGCGAAGCTCGGGGATCTGGAAGCGCAGGCCGCGTGACATCGACCCGTATTGGCTGGTCCGTGAGTGGAGTGCTGCCTGTTCAACCAGGCCCAGTTCAGCAATCTTTCGCAGAGTATAGGCAAATTCGCCTGACATATAGAGCTCGAGCAACACGGCCTCCGGAGGATATCCTGCATTGAGAAGCAGGTTGATCGACGTCGTAAGCACCGCACCGAAAGCGGGCCCGAAGCACTGCTCGGTAAACAGGTCGAGCTCTGCCTCCTGAGCGAACGTCACCGGCACCACCCCTCGGCGGGTGGCACCGATCCCTTTGGCCAGCGCTAAGACCAGTGGCAGGGTCTGTCCTGAGATATCCTGGGCAACGCCAACGAAGGCCGGGAAGCCCTCTCCGGTGACGTAGAGATCGCGCACGCCCGCACCAATCATCCGCGGCGCCAGCAAGCCCACATCGACCTGGGACGGCAAGGTCAGTTGCTCGAAGGCCACACTGTAGCCGGAGGCGAATACCAGGAGGCTCTGAGGCAGCAGCTGGGTGGCGATCCGCGCTTCAAAGACGACGGGCGTGACTTCGTCAGGGATCAGCAGTAGCACCACCTGCGCTTGTGCGGTGGCGACGTTGATGGGGCTCACATGAAAGCCATCGGCTCGTGCGTGCTTGGCGTAGATATCGTCACGGTTGCCGACCACGACATCCAGTCCGCTATCGCGTAGATTCAACGCCTGAGCCCGTCCCTGGTTCCCGTATCCGATGACCGCGATGCGGCGGCCCTGGAGTAACCCAAGGTCAGCGTCGGAGTCAAGGTAGATGCGCATCTCAAGCTCCTCTCAATCGTGCTCCAGACGGTGGGCAGGCTTGGCGCCGGCTCAAGCACATCCCTTCGCAGTTTTGCCTCACAGCCAGCCTCGCAGATTGGCGCGTAGTCGCGCGTCCTGAGCCTCGAGGTGTGCCGCGAGCTGAGCTGCAATCTCTGGATGGGACGCAATCTGGCAGTACGATTCGTTGGGATCGGACTCCAGGTTGAAGAGAAATGGCCCCTGGCGCAGGCTGGCGTAGCCGCCGTTATCGGTGAGATGGCGCCTTAGATACTTCCAGGGTCCGTGACGTACGCCCAGGAGATTGGCTCCCTTGTAGTAGAAGAGTGTCTCGTGAAGGTGGTCCATCTTTCCCTGGAGCACCGGTAGCATCGTCCGCCCGTCAATGATGCGGTCGTCGGGCACTGCGATGCCTGCAGCATCCAGGCACGTGGGGAGGATGTCGAAGTTCATGGTCAGGGCCCGAGATGTTTGACCTGCCGGGATCACGCCTGGCCAGCGGGCGAGGAAAGGCACTCGGTAACCGCCCTCGAAAGGCAGGTTTTTGCGCCCACGAGTGTAGCCTGGGCTGCCCTCCCACCATGGACCGTTGTCACTGGTGAAGATTACCAACGTGTTCTTAGCAAGGCCCGCTTCAGCCAGCGCCTGAAGTAGGACGCCGACGGACCAGTCGATCTCCTCAACAACGTCCCCGTAGAGCCCGGCGCTGGAGCGGCCCTGAAAGGCACGGCTGGCGTGCAGCGGGACGTGAGGGAAGGGCTGGGCATAGTAGAGAAAGAAAGGGCGCCGCTGATCATCCAGTATGAAACGGAGCGACTCCTGGGTGAGCCTCTGGGTCAGCGTGTCCTGATCGACGGGTGCAGGAATCACTACATCTCGGTTGCGGTAGATCGCATAGCGCTTTGCACTATTGCTGTAGTAGGCGCCGTAGAATAGATCGAAGCCTCGATCGTTGGGTAGATTTGGGCTGCGGTCGCCCAGGTGCCATTTACCGACGAGGGCGGTCCGGTATCCGCGCTGCTGTAGTATTTCCGGTAGTAACGCCTCATCGGCTGGGATGCCGGTGACGCCATAGCGCCGTGCGCCAGCAGCGCGGAAGGCCAGGTCCATTGGTGAGCCGGAGGGATAGAGAGGCAGGGTAATATGCGTGCGGATGGGGTAACGTCCAGAGAGCAGGCCGGCCCGTGACGGAGAGCAGAGCGGCGCCGAAGCGTAGGCATCGGTGAGCTGCAGACCCTCCTTCGCCAGCATGTCCAGATTGGGTGTGGAGATGAGCGCGTTGCCGTAGCAACCTAGATCACCGTAGCCCAAGTCGTCGGCGACGATGAGCAGGATGTTGGGCGGCACCTCAGTGTGGGTTGTTGTGCCGAGACCTTCCAGCAAAGCTGCGGTGCGAGCATAGTCATTCTGTCTTCCGCGCTGATTGTACAGCCATCTAAAGCCACTGCCAGCGCTGGCGAGCAGACCGCCACCGACCAGCGCCTGTCTCAGGAACTGGCGCCGTGTGAGGGTCCGGCGGAGCGTGCGATCGGTTGGTCTTGACACCACTGCCCTCCTGACGCATATGGCGCCACGTGATACTTGTGCTAGACTGATATCGTGTGCCGATGCTTCGCATTATAGTCACCCGACGTGGTCTGCCAAGCTGTTCTCTAAGCGTGAGTAGAGTCAAGATCAAAATAGTCTAGCTGTCGTCTGGAGGATCACCTATGCCAGCCTTTCCAGCGTTACGGGCTGATGGCCTTATCAAGAACTACGGATCGGTCCGTGCTCTGCGCGGGGTTGATCTCGAGGTAAAGCGGGGGGAGATCTTCGGCTTCTTGGGCCCAAATGGCGCCGGCAAGACGACAACCATCCGCTGTATGCTTGACCTGATTCGTCCTAGCGGCGGTCTTATCAGGGTCCTGGGGCTCGACCCGCAGGCCGATCCGCTAGCTGTCAGAGCCCAAGTGGGATATTTGCCCGGTGAACTCAATCTCGAGTCCAATATGACGGTGAGCGAGGCGCTGAGCTATTTCGCCCAGCTACGCGGCGATCGCGTCGACCGGCTTTACATGTCGCAGCTGGCGGAACACCTGGCGCTCGACATCGACAACTCGATCAAGAATTTATCACGGGGTAACAAGCAGAAGGTGGGACTGGTGCAGGCGCTGATGGCGCGCCCGCATTTGCTGCTGTTGGACGAGCCCACCAGTGGTCTTGATCCGCTGATGCAGCAGGTCGTCTATCGTTTGCTGCAAGAAGCGTGTTCCAACGGCGCCACGGTGTTCTTCTCCTCGCACATCATCAGCGAGGTCGAGGCTATCGCCGGTCGGGTCGCCATCATTCGTGAGGGTCGCATCGTCCAGGAGGCGTCGCCCGGCCAGTTGGTTGAGATGGCGATGCGCCGCGTCAGCGTGCGTTTTCGTGAGCCAGTGGACCCCAGTCCTCTGGGGCGTGTTGAGGGCGTGTCAGTGTTGTCCCACGCCGACAATCAGGTCAAACTACAAGTGGCGGGGACAATGGACGGCCTGATTAAGGCCCTGGCCCTGCTGCCAGTTCAGGACCTGGAGACGGAGCGTCCTTCGCTCGAGGAGATCTTTCTTGCCTACTATGCCGGGGGTGATCGGGAGGCGGATATATATGCGCACTGAGTTCAGGCATACGCTGTTGCGGCGCCTGCGTGGTCAGATTGTTGGGTGGTCGATCGGGTTGGTGCTCTACAGCCTGATGTTGGTTGCGATCTTCCCTACAGTCTCCCAGATGGAGGATCTGGAGCGGTTTCTAGCAGCCTATCCCGAGGAAATGCTGGGATTTTTCGAGATGCTAACCGAGATCCACACCCCGGTGGGCTATCTGGACACCTATTTCTTCAACTATATGCCACTCATCATCGGCATCTTCGTGGTTGGCATCGGTACCAAGTTGCTGGTTGCCGACGAGGAACGAGGCGTGTTGGACTTGATCCTAGCCCATCCTGTCAGCAGGACGGGCCTTTATCTCGGTCGGGTACTGGCATTCATCGCAGCGATTGGGGTTATACTTATGGTGTGTTGGCTGAGCTGGACGGTGCCGGCGCGACAGGCAGGCATGGACTTGAGTTGGCTTGCTTTCCTTCGGCCCTTCATCCCGCTATTCGTGCTGCTACTGTGCTTTGGCGCGCTTGGCCTCGTTCTCAGCCTTGTGCTACCAGCCGCGCGGTTAGCGAGTATGGTGACCGGTGCGCTGTTGGTGGCCAACTATCTACTGCGCGGCTTGGCGAACCTTGATGATCGCCTCGCTACGATGATTCAATACACGCCAATGCATTATTACCAGGGTGCTACAGCAGTCGACGGGTTGAACTGGGGTTGGTTGGCGGCGCTGGGGCTGGTCACGACTGTGTTGATCGTGGCGGGATGGGTGCTCTTCCAACGTCGTGAGATCCGTGTAGGCGGCGAGCACAGCTGGAGCCTGACCGATGTGTTCCGCTTGCTCCGGCGCAGCTGAGTTGGTCGTGTTAGGTGACGGAGGGAGGCAGATGCGGACGCGACTGCGCGACTACTGTGAGATCGCCTTCCCTGAGTGGGAAATTATCGATGTCGAACAGCCGAACAACATCAGCACTGGCTGGGAGAGCGATGTCTACGCCTTCAAGCTGTGTTATCGTGATCGACAATGGGCAGAGCGCACCCGCTCGCTGGTTTTGCGGCTGTATGCTAGCGCCGATGCCGCCGAGAAGGCCCCGCGCGAATTCATTGGTATGCGACGTCTGCGGGGACACGGCTACCCAGTACCCAAGGTATGGACCATGGAGATCCAGGCTTCTCCGTTCGGGCGCCCTTTCCTGATCATGGACCACATCGCCGGTCAACCTTTATGGCAGTCGATGTTTGCTGCGCCGGCAGCCCGCCGCGACATGCTGGTCGAGCGCTTCTGCGAGTTGCAGGTCCGCCTGCACGCGCTTGACTGGCGGAACTTCGTCGACGATCCTGACTCCTTCCCCATCGACGCTGTGGAGCGCTGGCTGGGGCTTGTGCGCGGCTACCTGGATCTCTATCCGCTGCCTGGCCTACGTGCTGTCTGGGAATGGCTAGAAACGCGCAGCAAGTCAGTGTCAGCACGCCCGCTAGCTGTGGTGCACTGGGACTACCATCCTGACAATGTGATCTTGTGTGCCGACGATGAACTCTATGTCATCGACTGGACGCAGATCGAGGTATCCGATCCACGCTTCGATCTGGCGTGGACGCTGCTCTTAGTGGGGGCCTCCGAAGGGGAGAGTTGGCGCGCCGTGCTGTTGCGCGCCTATGAACGCAGTGTTGGGGCTGCTATCGACGACCTGCCGTTCTTCGAAGTCGCCGCCTGCCTTAAGCGCCTGGGAAGCATCCTAATTTCGGTAAGGGGTGGTGCCGAACAGCTGGGTATGAGGACAGGAGCGGAGTTGCTGATGCTCCGGCAGACCGATGCACTCGGCCGGGTGTATGATGTGTTGCGGGATCGATCTTCGCTGCGGGTTCCGGAGGTGGAGGCATTATTACGAGCGTGATGGTGATCTCCCTCTTCATCCGATCGGCAGTGGCAAAGCGTAGGTGATGTCAGCACCATGGGCGTTACTGATCGGGTGTGGCAGCCGCTTGCGTCTGTGACGAGATCGGTTACTATCGGTCGTGTGGCGCTTAGCTCTGGTTCCAGTCTTCATCCACAGATTGCGACGCCTTCCCGGCGCGTCGCGGTCCTTTTGCTTTTAGCAACGGCGCTGTTGTGGTCGAGTGGTGGCGTCTTAATCAAGGTTACGGATTGGCAGCCCCTTTCGATCTTAGGAGGGCGCAGTCTGCTAGCTGCCATCGTCTTCGTGGTCTACCTAAAGGGATGGCGCTTCCGGATCAACCGGTGGCATCTGCTTGGAGCCGGTGCTTTGCTGGCTACCCAGGTCCTCTATATTACAGCGATGAAGATGACGACCGCAGCCAACGCTATCTTCCTGCAATACTCCGCCCCGATCTATGTGATGCTATTGGGGATCTGGTGGTTGGGGGAGCAACCTGATAGGGCGGACTGGCTGTCAATGGGGATTATCTTCGCCGGTATGGCTTTCTTCTTCGGTGACCGGCTGACCATAGACGGCCTCATCGGCAGCCTGCTTGCTCTGGTGAGCGGGATCACAATGGCGGTGTCAATGGTGTCGCTTCGTGCTCTCAAAGACGGAGCGCCGGCGGCGACCTTGCTGCTTACATATACTGCAGGGGCTCTTATCGGCGCCCCGGCGATGCTCGGGGAGGCCTGGACACTCCCAAATGTTGCCATGATCGGCTTTCTGGGGATTGTTCAGATCGGTCTGGCCTTCATCTGCTATGCTATGGCGATACGGGTAGTTCGCGCGCTGGAAGCGACGCTGATTGTCACGCTGGAGCCGATCCTCAATCCGCTATGGGTCTTCCTGGCCATTGGTGAGCGTCCGGGCCCGCTGGCCTTGGTGGGAGGCGCCCTGGTTATCGGCGGCGTGGCGCTACGCGCCTTTGTCAGCACCCACGAGAAGCGGCGGGGCTTAGCCATGTCTGCTGAGAGCGTAACCCTGCCCATCGTTCGACCGGGAGACCGCGCTTGAGTGAACTGCGCCACCGCTTGGCGGAGCACTGGCATCATTGGCGGACTGTGCACATCAACTGGCGGCAGCTTGGTCGTATCCTGCTGCCGATGTTGATCCTGGGTGGGCTGCTGGTCTATGCTGCCTGGCCCTGGATCCCTGGCGTGCGGGAACCTGCGGTCCGCACGGTGGTGTTGTACGGTTTCAGCATCATCGGTGAGATGATGAATGACGCGGTCTTTCCTGCCTTTCAGGCTCTATGGGAGGAGCGGACTGGGGAGCAGGTTGAGTTTGTCTCAGCTTTTTCGGCATCAGGTACGGTAACAAATCAGATGATCTTGGGTGTGCCCGCTCAGGTCGCCATCCTCTCTCTTGAGTTGGACGCACTGCGCCTTGTGGAGGCTGGCGTCCTGCCTGCTCCCACCTGGCGTGACCTGCCCCACGGCGGGGTCGTCAACCGAACCCCCTTCATCATCCTTGTCCGGCCTGGCAATCCTAAGGCTATTCTGGACTTTGGCGATCTTGCACGTCGTGGTGTGGGGGTTGTTCACCCCGATCCGCTCACATCCGGCGGGGCGCAGTGGGCGGTTCTGGCGGAGTACCATTCGGTGCGGATGCTGGGTGGGACTGAGGCTGAGGCATTCGATCAGTTGATCGGTATCTGGCAGAATGTCGTGGCCCAGGCAGCCTCCGCCCGTGCTGTGCGTACGCAGTTCGAGAGTGGCTTTGGTGATGTGCTGATCACCTACGAGCAGGAAGTACTCAGCGACCGCTGGCGCGGTCGGTTGAGTGGGGAGATTGTCTATCCACAGAGCACCATCTTCAGTGAGCACATCGTCGTGGTCCTGAACCGCAACATCCTACCAGAAGACCGCGAACTGGTAGATGCGTTCGTGACATTTCTGTGGAGCGAGACGGCCCAGCGGCTTTACGTAGACTACGGTTTTCGTAGTGTTGATGAGGTACTCAACGCCGCGAATCCCGATTTCGGCATGATCCCCTATGCTTTTACCGTCGATGATCTCGGCGGCTGGGAGAAGGCCAAACCGCGGATTGTGGACGGTATCTGGCGCGATCAGGTGTTGCCGTCACTCGGTCTGGAGGCTGCCCCATGAACCCAAGGCCAAAGGCGGTCCTGGTGCCGCCGCTGTTGTTGGTGCTCACCCTATTGCCGCTGTTGCTGATGCCGCTGGGCGCGATCTTCGTCTTTGCCGGTCGTGCCGGACTGCCCGGTCTGATCGCGACACTGAGTCAGCCTGACGCTCAGTTTGCACTGCGCTTCTCGCTGCTCATTGCCTTCGGCACCGCGGTCGTCAATGGCATTTTGGGCACGTTTGCCGCTTACGTGCTCTCAAAGTATCGTTTCCGCGGCCGCGAGGCGTTGAACATCGTTGTTAACCTGCCGGTAGCAATCCCCACAGTCGTTGTCGGTACCTCACTGTTGCTGCTCTGGGGACCCATCGGTTTGCTGGGCCAGCTGCTGGATCCCCTGGGCATCCAACCAATGTTCGCCCCGGCAGGTGTTCTGCTGGCCCACCTCTTCGTCACCTTTCCTTATATGTTGGGGGCGGTGAAGCCGGTTCTCGATGAGCTGGAGATGACTTATGAGGAGGCGGCCTACACGATCGGCGCAAGTCGTTGGCAGACCTTCCGCCACATCATCCTTCCTGCGCTGCGCGGCGGCATGCTCTCCGGCCTGTTGATGACCTTCGCGCACTCGTTGGGTGAGTTCGGCGCGACGGTGATGGTAAGTGGCAACCTGCGCCTGCGGACGCAGACTGCGCCGCTCTTTATCTTTGCTCAGTTCGAGGCGGGCAACATCGAAGCCGCCAATGCGGTTGCTGCAGTTCTGGCGCTGATCTCGTTTGCGATCTTTATGCTCCTGCAGTGGGCCACGCAGCGACGGAGTGGGAGGGTGAGCTGATGTCGATTATCCTAACGGATCTCACCGCGCGCTATGGTGCCGATACCGTTGTCAACTGTGTTTCACTGGAGATCGCGGACGGGGAGCTCTTTGTGCTGCTCGGCGGTAGTGGCAGCGGAAAGAGCACCATCTTGCGCATGATCGCCGGATTGATGCCTCTCGCAGCCGGGCGCGTTGAGATTGATGGTCGCGATGTTACTAACCTGCCACCCCAGCAACGGGATACTGGCTTTGTCTTTCAAAACTATTCGGTGTTTCAGCACATGACGGTGGCACAGAATGTGGAGTTTGGCCTGCGCATCCGGCGCGTCGCGTCGAGTGATCGGAGGCGGCGCAGCACTGAATTGCTCGACCAGGTGGGCTTGGGAGGGCTGGGAGCGCGATTCCCGGACCAGCTTTCCGGTGGCCAGCTGCAGCGGGTAGCCCTGGCCCGGGCGCTTGCCTACGAACCGACGGTCCTGCTGCTTGATGAACCCTTTAGTGCTCTGGATGTTAAGATCCGTGCTCAGCTACGCCAGAGTCTCAAAGAGATTCAGCGCCAGTTAGGGGTGACAACAATCTTGGTTACCCACGACCAGGAAGAGGCCTTCGAGCTGGCCGATCGTATCGCGGTGATTGAACGCGGTTTCCTGGTGGAGGTTGACACGCCAGCAGCGCTTTACCATAAGCCCCGTACTGAGTTCGCTGCGACCTTCGTGGGGGGCGGCAATGTCCTGGTGGGGCGCATGGAGGGGGGGCATATGCGGCTTGGCAGTGTGACGCTACCGTTGCCGCCGGATGCTCCGCCCCACGAGGAGGATGATTCGGTCCGGCTGCTTTTCCGACCGGAGACGGTGTATGCTGACGCTAAGCTGCCGTCTCAGCAGCAGGGCATCCACGTGTTGGGCGAGGGATCTGTCTGCGACGAGATATTCAGTGGGTCGCAGCAGAGACTGCGCTTGGAGATGCGGGGGTTTGAGGGCGTGCGTTCGCTCGCACCGCCGCCGCCTTATGGACGCAGAATCTTCTATATCGACGCGGTTCGGATCAGTGATCCTGCTGCCGGACCGGTGGGCGTCGAACTCGGCCAGCGTGTCTGGGTGGGCCTGAGCCGCTATCACGTTCTGGATCCGACCGGGCTCAAAGTGCTGATCGCCTGTGCGGAGACGCCAGCCGGGCAAGCCGCCGCCGCTTTTGGCGGACTTGTAGCCCGGGCCGCCGCCGGGCCTACTACCTTGTTGGCAGTAGCAGAGCCCGAGCGGATGACTGCCGCACGGGATCACCTGGAGGGCCTGCGCCGGCGGTGGCCCGGTGGGCCGTCATTGCGCCTAACGAGTAAAGTGCGCTTGGGTGTTGCTGCCACCGAGGTGTTGACTGAAGCTCAGGAGGGGGACTACGAGCTGGTCGTTTTGGGCCGACAGCGGGAGGGCTTGGGGGCCGTCGCGCAGCAGATCTTACAGCGGACGGAGACGCCCGTTCTGCTGGTCCAGGAGACGCCATCGCAGATCGCCCGGATCTTGGTTTGCACCGCGGCGGGCGAGCCTGGGAAGAGCGATGTGCGTTTCGGGGGACGGATCGCGCGACGCACCGGTGCGGCGGTGAAGGTGCTGCACATCGCCCATCCCGATGCTGCATCCTGGCAGCACCGACGCGCTGAACAGCATATGGCGGCGGCGCAGGCAGTCCTGGACGGTCTCGGCGTTGAGGCCGAGACCCAGATCGAAGAGCAGAGAACACCAGAGTTGGTTCCTGCTATCGTTGCCGAAGCCCAGGCCGGCGATTACGATCTGTTGGTCATTGGTGCGCCGACCTGGCGTCATCCTGCAAGGCTGCGCTGGACCGATTTCGCTACCCAGATCCTGCGCAGTACCGCTCGCCCTGTTCTGATCGTGCCGATGGCGACCTGACCTTGAGACGAGCGGTATCCAATCGCGTTTTATTGTACTCAGAGGAGGCAGCGACATAGATGCCTTTAACCGTGCGCCATCTCCGGAGGCGCGCAGCTATATCCTCGCCAAGATGTACCAGTCCATTCCACTGTACTTCGCTCATTGGGAAGATTCCCAGCTGGCGAGATCTCAGTTAGATGAAGCGTTCAAGGTGTTAGTTGAGAAGGCGCTGCTGCGCGGTGACCGTCGGCGTTTCTCGCTGTTGGCGATGGCTTTTCTCGCGCAGCTGAACAATGGGCATACCCGTTTCTACGACCCTAGCTTTTCCAGGCTGCCGCCGCCGGGGATGACCCTGCGACTGGTAGAGAACCGGTGGACGGTGACGGCCTCAGTCATACCCGGCTTGAAGGCAGGCGACGTGATCTGTGAAATCCAGGGCCGTCCGATAGACCTCTGGTATGTCGCGCTCCTGCCGTATACCGTCGGTAGCCGTCAGTCACGGACCGTGCAGTTTGGTGATTGGAACGGGGTTTTCCCGCCCTTGCTGGGGATCTTTCTCCCTGACACGTATGCCGTCACCTACGAAGATGCACGGGGGGCACGATGCACGCTGACCGTGGACCGCACGGCACTGCTGCGTGAGCCGGCTACGCTGTCTGTGGAAGGGCGCTTGGTTGCCAAAGATCTGGCTTACATCCGCATTCCCAGTTTTCTAAGTCCAGAGTTCGAGGTGACTGCGCTGTCGTACGTTAAGGACTACTCTGCTGCAGCCTGTCTGATCCTGGATGTCAGGGGTAACGGGGGTGGGAATACGCCGCACGCACTAATCAGGGCTTTGATGAACTGTCCATATCGCTGGTGGCTGGAGAGTAGGCCTGTAGGCGTCAGCACCTCGTCCGATGAGACGCAGAGAGATCCAGGTGCTGACTCCTGCGATGATGCGTCGCTGCTGCGGCGCTTGGTGACGGACGACTCAGGCTTGGAGAGTTATCAAGGGCGGTTGATCATCCTGGTGGACCGTGGGACATGGTCCGCTGCCGAGGATTTCGTGATGCCCTTCAAGGACAACGGCCGCGCAGTTGTGGTTGGAGAGATGACCGGGGGCTCGAGCGGTCAGCCTCAGTTCTACACCTTTGAGAATGGCATGGTCTTGGGCATTGGTGCCCAGCGCGTCCGTTTGCCCGATGGCACAAGATTCGAGGGGGTGGGATTGGTGCCAGACATCGCGGTCGATCTCCACCGTGAGCATTTGTACGGCGGCAATGATCCGGTACTGGACAGCGCAGTTGCAGTAATCAGAGGGGGGTACAAGGATGAGCTCATTCAGGTATGAGCCGATCTCATCAAATACCATCGATAGCAGGACTCGAGATGCAGGCGGCACTGATCGTTAACCCGGTAGGCCTGGATCGCGACGCGAATCTGGCGGCGATCCAGGCACTCTGCAGCGAGGCTGCCGCTCAAGGGGCGAGTCTGCTCCTGCTGCCTGAGGCCGCATTGACCGGCTTGCTCAACACGGACGATCCTGCCCGCGATCTGCCGTTGGGGACTGCGCTTCATGGGCCGGTTGTGGGACGCTTGGCTTCTTTTTGTCAGATGAACGGCTGTTGGCTAGCGGTTGGGCTACTGGAGAGGTGTGGTAACTCGCTCTACGACACGGTGGCGTTGCTCGGTCCCTTCGGTTGCATACGGCTGGTGTACCGTCGTATCCATCCCGGATGGCACGGGCCCGAGGCCGATCCCACTGTCTATCGACAGGGCCAGTCGATCGCTA
Source organism: Anaerolineae bacterium (assembly GCA_003562365.1). Lineage (GTDB taxonomy): Bacteria > Chloroflexota > Anaerolineae > B4-G1 > SLSP01 > PWVB01. The sequence goes on along the minus strand of PWVB01000079.1, from coordinate 9,172 downwards.
TGGCCGACACGCCGTTTGGTAAGGTGGGAATCCTCATCTGTGGTGACTTGTTCGATGATCTCATCATCCAACAGGTTAAGACGGCGAGTCTGGATCTGCTTCTCCTGCCCTTCGCGCGATGTTTCGACGATGGATCGTGGGACCAGACCCGCTGGGATGCTGAGGAACTGCCGACCTACGCCGAGCGCGTGGCGTGCATCAGAGTTCCGACGCTCATGGTCAACTACCTTGCGCTGCTGGAGCTGCCAGACGGTGGCAGTTTCGGTGGGGCCTTCCACGTTTCGGCGTCGGGCGATATCCTTGGTAGCCTGCCGCTGGGTCGATCGGGGATACTGCTGGTTGACCTCGGCTGTCCGGCGTAGGAAGGGCTTTCGCGACCACGGGTGCTTCCAGTTGGTAAGGGCCTCAGACGGTTGAGCTTCCCGGCGTCTGGAGTATCGGTGGCGCGATGTAAGTGTAGTAGCCTGATCCGAGCTGGTTGCGCTCATGCCGATAGTGGAAATCCTCCGTTGGTGAGTAGCCGCGTCGTCCCGCTGGGCTCGGATTCTGCGCGACATAGAAGGTGCCCTTTGCATAGTCGATCGAGGCGAAGTTCTCACGGAAGTCGCCGATGAGATCTGCAGCGATCTGGTGGCGCCCAAATCGCGACCCCGACGGCAACGTGTCGCCGTCTATGGCGACCTGCTGGCCGTCACCATCGATCCGGTAGAAACTCAGGTCCTTGCGGTCCGCGAAGCAGATGAAACCATCGGCTTCCCAGCCGACTGCAGCGAATCGGTGCGCCTGATGCCGCGTAAGGGCTGTCCATTCCCGTCCGTCGGGGAAAAAGATAGGGAAGTATTCGCGCTCGCCCTTTTCTGCTGCATGGATCAAAAGGCGCTCGCCGCCTACTGGATAGCGCCCGATCCAGCTCCAGTGTGCGTGACCGAAGGGGACGTGCCACAGGGTCTGACCCTGCGAGTCCACGAGATAGACGCCGGGATTGTGTTTCTCCACCAAATAGAGCACCTGGCGACCGGGTAGTTCTGGCAGGTAGCGGGCGGGTTTGGAGACGTCGGTGTGACCAAAGGATTCCGCCTCCCATAGCACGCTGCCATCGCCACGGTAGCAGATGCCACCGGCGATGACCTCCATACGTCCGTCATCGTTGACGTCATCGATGTCCAGGTTGTGTCCCGCTGGACGGGCCTGGACCTTCTGCCAGGTCACCTTGCCGTTACTGCCTTTGATCGCGGTGATCAGTTCGTCGCCATAGGTGCCGTCGAGAATGACGATGGAAGGGGCGGCATCCATTCCGTCGAGATAGCCGGTCGTCAGCATCACGCGCGGTCGAGTGGCCGGCCACTTTGTCTCCCAGATGAGATCGCCCGTCTGGGCGTCGACGGCTACCAATGTCTCGTCGGGCCCGGCCTCCGCGTAGAAGTCGTCGGGGAAAGCCGCGCCGGGTCCCCGGTGGTAGATAACCTCGGTACGGCCGTCGCCATTGACGTCCCAGGCTGCAACCGGCACGTGGTGCATACGGCCGTCCCAGCCGCCACGATCTGGCAGTCCGGTATCCTGATGCCACAGACGTTTTCCGTCAAGGCTATAGGCGCAGACGTGAATGCGACCGGCCAGCGACTCCAGGATCACCACCCCGTAGCGCCCGTCGTTCTCCAGATCCCCGATGGCCAGCTTTAGAGGAAATCGGTTCGGGACGCACTGAAGGGGGAACTCGAAAGCTAGATTGGAAGGCGGCCTACCGGCATCAATCACCACGGGCACAGAGGATCTTCCGCGCGCTACCACACGATACTCATACGGGAGTGGCTCAGGTACAACATCGACATAGTCAGTGGAAGTCGTCACAGGCGTCGTGGATATCCGCGTCCAGGGGCCGCTCTGGTGCCGACGCTCGACACGAAAAGGCGTATCCACCGGATCGTCTGGCAGAAGGCGCCACGTCAGGTAGACCTTCTGCTCCCCGCGGGGAAGGGCGACGAGATGGCGGTCGATGGGTTTTGTGTTCACAAGCGGTTCTCCTTTAGACAAGCTGTGATGACTTAGGCGTCCGGAGCCTGGGGCTTCTGCTGGTCGGCGACCGGGTCGGTGAGGGCGCAGGGCGTCACACTGACGCACTTTCCACAGACCTCGGCCTTCTCTTCGGGGTTGAGGCGGCGCGCGTTTTCGCGGCATACGACATAGCAGGCGTGGCGGTCGAACCTGGTCTCGCGCAACGCACCGACAGGGCAGAGGGACAGGCAGGCGCGGCAGCTTCCGTCGTGTTTGTAGAGGCAGGCCTCCTTGTCGACACGAGCGCTGGGCGTGATGTAAGCATTGGTCACGAGGCTGCCTAGTCGACCGGCTGCGCCCTGAGCGGTGATGAGCATATGGTGCAGCCCGAACTTACCCAAACCCGCAGCGTAGGCAATGTGCTTGTGAGACCACGGGCTGACAAGCTGCTTGGTATCGAAGTTGTGGGTGGCGGGCATTGTAGTGACGGCATAGCCGTTCTGCTCCAATGACTGCATAAGCTGCTCGTTGATGGCGTGGATCAGTGTATTAGTTTCTAGATAGGCGACGGCCCACTCCCGCGAACTCGGCCCCGGACCTGCATTGCTGCGGACGATCCGCTCGTTGAACGGCAGGAAATAGACGATCACCGTTTCGGCGCCGGAGAGGAGCTGACGCGGTGTATGGTGAGAGGGACTGACGACGTTTCTGAACTTGGTGAAGAGTGGATCGCGCGCACTTGCGTACGCGATTAAGGGGGCTTTCCACACGCTTCGTGCTTTCTGAACCAGGCGGTAGTCGCTGATGCAGTTGGTGATCAGCTGTTCAATTGAGGTCTTTATTGCTTCGGCGTCCATCGTCTACTCCCTAGGATCCTATATAGTCCGTAAGCCAAAACTCAATGGGTGCTTCCGGTGTGATCTCGCGTCACAGGCTGGCAGTCTCAGCGCAAAGCTCGCGGATCGCCGCAGGCAGGCAGCGGGAATACGATCTGGCCTCTGGCTTCCGCTGTATCAGTAGTACATACGGGTCTCGATGACCCGCCCGGATGCGGAGAAGGTCACGCCCTCCATCTGTAACAGTGCCCGTTTCATTGCCACGCCTCCCTGATAGCCTCCGATGATGCCGTCGGAACAGATCGTCCGGTGGCAGGGGATAACGATCGGAAAGGGGTTGCGGGCTAGAGCCCCGCCCACCGCGCGGGCTCCTCCGGTCAAGCCGAGGTGGATCGCTAAGCGTCCATAGGTGCTAACCCATCCTCGAGGGATGGCCTGTTCGGCCCGTAGCACCTGCTGTTGGAAGGTCGAGCAGCCCTGCAGATCTAAGAGCTCCGGCTCGAATGCCACCGGCCTTCCTGCCAGGGCATGCTGAATCTGCCGCCCGAGGTCAGCGATCGCTGGGGCAGGAGCGGCGCCGCGCTCCTGACATTCTGCTGTCCCCAGTCCGATTCTGTGAACCCGTGGCCCCTGGTCCGTCCGGTACCATATGATCGCGACCTCACCGAAGGAGGTGGCAAGCGGTGAGCAAAAACGGGTTGCGTTCACGCCAGAAACCGGTGCCCTAGCCAGTCACGCGTTTCCGGGACATCATGAGGCTCTGTTCTAAGCGGTCCCCCTCGATGACAATGGCGGTCAGTCCCTTGGAGCCCGCGCGCATTTCGTGGGCTTCACCGCGCGTCCAGAAGACGGCTGTGCCCGGGGCCACGTCAACTGGTTTCTCTTTCTCAGAGGAGACTCTGGCGGCTCCCTGGACTATGATGACGAGCTGATCTTGGCTCGTACGGTGATCCCCCAGCACCCCATTGGGTTCTAGCTCTAGTGTGGCGACATACCAGTTTTTGTGACTGATCAAAGTGGCGACGGTGGCGCCGGCGGAGCCGAAGCCCTGAATTCGTTTGCCCCTCTTGATGCTAGCGTCATAGATCCGCATGCAATCCCTCTTTTCGGTTAGCGATTGATGGTCATTCTGACACATAGAGCTTGGAACGCAAGTCCCACGGTCTTGGAGCTAGGAATCATCCTCTTGCGGCAAGCGTCGCCGCACCAACCTCGCTCCGATGATCAGGCTTGCGCCGAGCAGCACCGCAATCAGGACAGCAGTTCGGTAAGCTGTGAGATTGGCCAATAGCCCCGCGTAGGCTCGGGCAATCCGTGTTGCGTCCTGCGAGCTGAGCCAAAAAGGTGTGCTGACAAAGATGGCGATGCTGACGATAAGGCTCGCCCCAATGGCGCCAAATAGGATGCCGGTCTGCCTATGAGTCATTGCTCGAGCTATATCTGCGTCATCAGGGTTGTCCCTCCGCCGCTCCACGAGCGTGCCTACAACGAACCACGCCGCGAAGGCCAGTGTTGTGATAAGACGTGCCGGATCGCCCCACAGGATGGCGGCTAACCATATGAGCGCGCCCAGCCAGAAGAGGAGCACCCAGAGAAGCTCTGTCTCAGCTCGAGGCAGCAGCGAGGCGAAAATCCGCCGCAGGGCCTTCCCGCCATCGGAGAGCTTTCCTAGCGGCATAAGATTGATCAGTACGATCAGGGCGGCAAGGTTGCCTAACTGGCCAACCCGCCTGCCCAGCTCAGCCATCTCGAACAGCATCAATGTCCCGTGGACCACATAGGCTAGTAACGCTTGCATCAGGCTGACTGCCGGACCGGCGAGATGAATCAGCGCGTTGTCAAGGTGTTCGAGGCGCTGTCGTTGATCGCGCGGCGTGACGGTCGCAGCCCCAAAGATCCCAAACCGGATCTCCCAGTTGACGCTGTAGCGTTGCAGCAAGGATACGTGTCCTAACTCGTGGAGGCCAAGGCTAAGGGTCAAAAACCAGCCAAGGCGCCAACTGCGCAGCACGAACGAGGCCGCTACGCCAAAAAGCGTAGCTGAACTCAGGGTCCTGGCATAGCTCAACGACACGTGGGGAGTCTCCTGTATGGCCTTAGTCGACCGACTGGGTATCTAGTAGTCTAAGCGCCGCCGAGATGTCCTCAGCAATCATGGCACGCTTGCTCTTTTCGATAAAGAAACTGGGACCCGCCTGGAGATAGGAAGGGAAGGCGCGAACTCCGTGAAAGCGGTAGGCTGCTCCGCGGATCTTGTACGTGGAGCCAGCCGGTATGACGCGCTGAGCACCACTCCGCTGGGCGATGTAGTTAAGCGATCGGATGGCCATATCTCCCATCAGCAGGTAGGCCCTTAGGTAGCGAAAATGGCTCAGTTCTTGCTCCAGAATCTTGGAACAGGTCTTGAGCGTGGCTGCCTTGACTGTATAGTTGCGCTTAGCGCACTTGATCGCGGTGGTGAAGTAGATGCCAAGGTCGAGAAGCTCCTGCAGGCTGGTGACGTCAACGCCGGCGTCCTGGAAGGCTAATACCGTCGTCTGCTCGAAAAGTGATCCGGCCTGCGGGCGACCATCCGCATAATAATAGTCGCCGGCGTCCGTAGGCGGCGCCTCTGAGATCAGTGCAATTCTGATCAGCTGCGGATCAACCTCAATGTCAGGAAGGCGATAGGTTTCATGGTCAACGTCCAAACATGGGAAGTGGCTGCAACCATACCGCATCTGGCAGGTCATCTCAATCTCCTCTCATTGAGCCACGGCGCCTGGCGAGCTGGCGCAAACGTGGCAGTCGACCCTATTAGCGGGATGCTCGTAGCTTTTGGATCAGCGTCGGGAGTTCGGCGATGTGGGTCAGCTCGAAATAGCGTGGATGACCAATCGGGGTCTCGTCAACCTGTTCGTGCGCCCAGAGTACCTCCGAGGGAATATATACACCGTAGCCTCCCAACTCCAGGACTGGCAGCACGTCCGATTTCAGCGAATTGCCCGCCATCAGGAACCGCTCCGGCGCGATGGCGTACTTGCGCAGGATGCGGGCATAGGTTGCCGTCGTCTTCTCGCCGACGACCTCTACGCGCTGGAAATGATCGGCGATTCCTGAGCGAACCAGCTTGGGTATCTGCTCCGAGGCGTCACCTTTGGTAACCACCATTAGCTGGTGGTCGGCGGTAAGTTCGTCAAGAGTGTGTTCAACGTGGTCCAGCAGCCGCACCTCCGACGTCAGCATCTCTCGGGCGATCTGAATGATGTGCGCGACTTCCCGACCGCCGATTTCATCCTCGCTTAATGCTATCGCTGTCTCAATCATAGACAGTGCGAAGCTCTTGACCCCGTAGCCGTAGATCGTCAGGTTCGCGATCTCGGTTCTGTAGAGCCGCTGCGCCAGCGTTTCGGCGTCCACCAAGGGGGCCAGCAACTCACTCAGCGCTTCCTGGCCGCGACGATAGAGGCATTCCGTGTGCCACAGTGTGTCATCAGCATCGAACGCAACGGTATCAAAGATCAAAGAGAATCCTCCGCGGTGAGGGCATCGGGAAGAAGACGACGTCCCAGAACGTCGAAAGCCTCGGCTTCAAACTCTGATGTCGGACTGGTCGGATATTCGTCGTCCAGCATCGCCCAGACCATTCCGTCGCTGGCTCGAGTCTCGTCGATGGAGAGGATCTGCCGCAGGGTTGCCTCATGTGTGTAGCCCAGTTTGCGGGGCACAGCAGCGCTACGCACGTTGCGCGGGTCACATCGGATCTCGACGCGGCGCATACCACCGACCTCGAAGGCGATTCTGGTCAGAGCCGCAGATGCTTCTGTGGCGTAGCCGTGCTTGACGTGATCGGCGTGGATCCAGTAACCGATCTCCCGGGCGTGTTCACCTCGGCGCGTATGCAGTCCGGTGCTGCCCAAGATTGCTTTCTCGTCGTGACTAAGGATGCCGTAGACATAGTCCTGATCTAGGTCAAACTCGCCGCGCCAACGGCGGAGCAACGCGACGGTGTCTTCGAGTGCTGGTGGTTCTCCGTGGGCCCACGGCATCCAAGGTCGAAGGTGGTCCCAACTGGCATGTAGCGCGGCATTCAGTAGCGGTGCGTCACGGGGTTGCCAACAGCGGATGACTAGCCGCGCCGTCTCAATACGGTAAACTATTCCGCGCTTCTCTGTCTCGGTCATTCCTGAAATTCCTTTTCCGCGGCGCCAGTTCTGAGAGCCTACAACAGCGTATTATCGGGCGCCTGCTGCGCCAGGCGCCGCAGATAGGCGCAGTAGTTATTGTCGTTGGAGTTATCAGCGGTCTCCAGCAGCTGCCCAGCATCGATGTACCCCTTACGATAGGCAATTTCCTCGATACAACCGATCTTCAAGCCCTGGCGGTGTTCGATGGTCTGGACGAAGTCGCTGGCCTCCAGCAGACTCTCGTGGGTGCCTGTGTCGAGCCATGCAAAGCCCCGCCCCAGGACGTTGACCTTGAGCTCTCCCCGCTGCAGGTAGACGTTGTTCAAATCAGTGATCTCGTACTCGCCGCGACCTGATGGTCTGAGCGATTTGGCTCGCTCGACGACGTGGCTGTCGTAAAAATAGAGACCGGTGACCGCATAGTTGGACTTGGGATGCTGCGGCTTCTCCTCGATGCTCAACGCGTTGAGCTCCGCATCGAATTCGACGACGCCATAGCGCTCGGGGTCCTGTACATAGTAGGCGAAGACAAGCCCTCCCTGCTGAACCCTACCTGCTTCCACCAGCATGTCGGACAGACCGTGACCATAGAGGAAATTGTCTCCCAGCATAAGTGCGCAGGGGTCACCATTTACGAAGGTCTCGCCAATTACGAAAGCTTGTGCGATCCCTTCCGGCTTTGGTTGGACCGCATAGGCGATCTCGATGCCCAGGCGCGATCCGTCTCCAAAGAGCTGACGGTAGAGCTCGATGTGTTGGGGAGTGGAGATAATCAAGATCTCGCGGATATTGGCCAACATCAATACCGAGAGCGGGTAATAGATCATCGGCTTGTCAAAGATGGGTAAGATCTGCTTAGACAGTGAGATTGTGAGCGGATAGAGGCGTGTGCCCATTCCGCCAGACAGTATGATACCTTTCACAATTGCTCCTTCCGTGTTACTTCCCTGGATGCTGAACGGACCCTTGGGCGCAAGTATAAACCGGCAACCCTACATGGCAACTCAAACCAAGCTACGGGATAGCGCAGCAATTCTGATGCGTCTCGGAAGCCCCACATATTGTGCGGAGCATTTACTCCGTACCAATGTGTAGGGGGCGAAGTACATCGGCACCTTAGGCGAAACTCGCCCAGCCCATCTGCTGCGTTCATTGATGCCAAGCAGTAGGGGAACTGCGTTATCTGTCCACGAGATCCGCCATCGCGCTTATGTCAATTGCTACGCTATCTCGCGATCGCCATCAACGAGGTTCATGTCGGGATGGGCGAGGTGGCGTCGGCGGTGGTCCACCGTCGGCTGAAGTACCCGAGGCCTGTCAGGATCGCCGTCCCACTCCCAACAGGGCACCCCTCGTAGCCGGTCCACATCACGGGAACTCCTTAGGCCCTTAGTTTGTCATTCTGAGTGAAACGAGTCATCTGGGCCTGCGAACGCGGTGCCTGCGTCACCGGCAAGGCATCTTGGCTTTTCACGGTCTGGATTCCTCACATTCGTTCGGCATGCCAGCCAAGGGCGCAATGACAGCCGACTCCCAGGTAGGCGGTGCCGAGCTGCTCCCATCCTGGCATTCACTCGTTGGCTTATAGCGGCGTCGCAAGCCGGCAGCGAGCTCGGAGGATCATCGCGGCTCCCGACGATGCCGGGACGCGGACAGTGGTCCGCTTTGAGCACGATGAGTAGACAGCCTACGTGCGCCCGACCACAGTCCGGTAGGCGGCGGGGAAGGGCGGAATCACATCCCGCTCTTCCTCTCATCTTGGTACGACCGGCAGCATAATGTGGGAGGGGTGGTTCGGATCGTGCAGAATGGTCTGGACGGCGGCGTGCATCTCGGCGTCATCGCCGATAGCGTGACCGGTGTTGGGATTGCGGTCGAACTTCGGAAAGTTGCTGCTGCTGATCTCGACGCGAATGCGGTGCCCCGCCTTGAAGACGTTGCTGGTCGGTCCGAGGTCAATGGTATAGGGGTAGGCAGCGTGGGGTTCGATCAGGACGGCCTCGGCTCTAGACTGCCGATAGCGAGCGCGGATGATGCCATCGCAGAGGTTGCGTGCGAAGTCGTTGGGCGCCACATCGACTAGTTTGGCAGTGAAGTCCGTGTCGGGCGCGCTGGTCGCGGCCCAGAGGTGCATCTCAACGGGTCCGGTGACCTCCAGATCATCCTGCAGCGGCGGGG
>PWVB01000321.1 GCA_003562365.1 Anaerolineae bacterium | reverse complement strand
ACCGCCAGGCCGAGCAGCACCCACCCCATCTGAGCCACCGAGACATAGGCCGCCAAACGCTTCAGATCCCATTGCGCCATACAGACCAGCGATCCGTAGATGATGGTCACCAACGCCAGCCCCGTGAGAATCGGGGTCTCAACGCTGTAGGCATAGAAGCGCCCAGGAAAAAGGGGCAGCAGAATACGCATCATCCCATACCCTCCCAGCTTGAGCAACACACCGGCAAGCAGGACGCTGCCGCCTACCGGTGCGGCCGTATGGGCATCGGGCAGCCATGTGTGGAAGGGAAGAATGGGCATCTGGATCGCAAAGCTGGTCGCCAGGACCCAGAAGATCCCGGTTGCCCACGGGAGGTTGTCAGCGAAAGGCCGGGCCGCGGCGGCCCTCAGGATATCGAAGGTGCCCGTCTCCTGGTATATTGCCAGTATACCTAGCAGAAAAAGTAGGCTGCCTACCAACATCATCAGCATGAACTTGAGCGCCGCGCGTCGCCCAAGGGCACCGCCCCAGATAGTGATCAACAGGAAGGCCGGCACCAACGCCAACTGCAAAAAGACATAGAAGAGCAGCAGGTCCAAGGATAGCAGGGCACCTAGCACCGCAGCTTCCAAAAACAGTATCGTAATAGTATAAAACTTCACCCGGCTAGCCACGCTAAAAGCACCATAGAAAAGGACCAGGGTGGTCAGCAGCGCCGTCAGAGTTACCAGCGGAGCACTGAGACCGTCGATCCCCACAGTGTAGGTCAGATCCAGCGCCGGCATCCAGCGATAGACCTCAACGAACTGCATAGCCCCGGCGCCAGCCGCCGTCTGCGACCACGCCAACGTCACCAGAAAAAGCGACATCAGCGCAGCACCCACCCCAACCCAGCAGACGGCCCGGCGGCGCTTCCCGGGGATCAGCAGCACAGTCAACGCCCCCAGAAGCGGCGTTAAGAGCGTCACACTCAGGATCGGAAAGTACATCAAGACTCCTCCAGTTCAGCCCTGGTAGAGTACAACCAGCACCACTAACAGCAGAATGATGGTAAAGGCGGTCGTAAGCGACTTTACCACCGGGTGCAGGTCCGCCGGTCTATCGAAGCCAGTAGCAGGCGCCGACGCGCGACGTAACCGAACGTCCCAGCCACGGGCCATACAAAGATCGAGGCCACTGGCCTGAGCGTCATCCAATAGGCTCAGCAGCGTCGCAACGGCCCGCGTCAGCATCCCTACCCCCCGGACGAGACCATCGACGACGACGCGGTCACAGACATCCACCGCCGCCAACAGCGTGGCTCCCCAACGGCCCACGAAGCGTGTAGCGTCAGCAGCCAACATCGAAGCTGCATCGAGGCGTGACACCAGCGGTGCCAGTGGATCAGCTGCTGGCCTTGGGCCGCCCACCGAGCGCCGACCGTAGAGCCACCAGGCTGTAACAACCCCGACAAACACCAGCGCCAGGCTCGGAAGAAAGAACGCCCAGGCGACTACCGAATCAGACGATCCGGCAGTCGCCACCAGAGCCCATCGCAATAACGGCCAGCTTAGGACCAGCCCAGCGGTCAGCAGCGTCAGCCCTGCTAAAAGCGGCGTGGACCGACGATTTTCCCGCGCGTATGTCGCCGCCCGCGAGCGCGGCGCCCCTAGGAAGAGAAGGAAGACCTGACGCACTGCGTAGAAGGCCGTGAGCCCGACCGCCAGTGCCAGCATCCCCACCACACCTGGTGCCCATCGCCCGAGTTGCCACACCTCCTGAGGCCAGCTGCTGGCAGCGAGCAGTGGAATGGCTACCAGTGCCACCGCCCCCACGAAAAACGCCAGTGCCGTGAACGGCAGGCGGAAAGCCAGCCCACCCAACCACAACAGATAGGTCGGACTGAAATCAAGGTCCGGTCGATCGGCCGGGACAGCATGGCCCCGGCGATACTGGTGTCCTCGCGTGATCCCCTGCGCCAGCGATCCGGCAGCCAGGAAGTGCAACGTACCAAAGACCGTGTAAACCACCAAGTGCATTAGAGTGGCGCTGGATCCCCCCAGCCCCAGAACACCAACCATAAACCCCAGCTGGCTGGTCATCGCCAGGCCAAGCAAACGCCGGGCATCCTGCTGCAGCCCAGCCGCGAAGGCACCGTAAAGCGCCACCACCGCGCCGACCATCGCTACCGTCGTCGAAAGCGGCCAACCCAGCAGCGGCTGCACCCGTACCAACAGGAAAACGCCGGCAGGGCCCAGCGTAGCAGTATGGACAAGCGTCGCCACCAATACCGACGTCTTCAGCGTAGCGGACAACCAGCCCAGCGGGGTCAGCGCACCAGCACAGAGCAGCAGGCCAATCATCGATGCCCGACCAGCGAGACGCGTGACTACCTCCGGGTTGAGTAGGTCACCGTAGGTCAGGCTGCCCGCCTGACCATCCAGTAACGCCAGCCCCAACACTAACATCGCCTGGCCAGTGCAGACAACGAGCGCGCCCCGCAGTGCCACCCGGCCTGCCCCTACGGTGAGCAGATAGGTGGCGGCGTTCATCAGCGACCAGCAGACTAAGAAGGCCAGCAGATGATCGCATAGAATGGCGCCCAGCATCGCGGCGACCAGCAGTGAACTCAACGCGTAACGGCGGCTACCCACCCTGGTGTCACCTGGAACCATGGGCTGGTTGACGAGGACCACCAGGCAAACCAGCGTCACTGTCGCCGCCAGCGCCGCTGCCGGCAGATCCAGATAAAGTCCCAGCAGCACCCGCTGAGTGCCAACCGCATACCACGCCCCCAGGCTCGGGTGGTGTACACTTGGCTTGGCGACCAGCGACCACAGTAGCAGTTGAGCCAGTAGCGCCGCAATCCCGACCCCAACCAACGACACAGCTCGGCTAAGCTGACGCCAGCGGTGAGCTCCCAGGGTGATCGCAGCAAAGGCCATAAAAGGGCCAAGCGGCATTAGCGCAGCCAGCCTAGCGATCGGCATCGACATCATACCTCTGGCGAGCGAACGGCACCGCGGTCGCGGTCTCGTTCATCTGCCGCAGCGCTTTTACAAGTGCCAGACCAAGGGCCACTGTAGCTGTTGCCAGCACACAGACGACCAAGGCGAAGATCTCCCCTGTCACGTCCAACGGCGCGGCGCCAGCACGGGCGAAGGCGACCAAGGTGAGCACCACGGCGTTGAACATTAGCATCGCGCAGATCAACAAGCCGATTAGCCGGCGCCGAACCAGCACGCCATAGACGCCGACCGAGAAGATTGCCGCGCCTAGAGTCAGAATCCAGACCAGCGGCACCGATGCCATTCGCCTAACGCCCCCTTCCCAGGTAGACCCCACCCAACAAGGTCACCAAGAGCAGCAGCCCAACAGCCTGAAAGGTGAGCAGATGCCTTAAGGGATCGGTCAATGCGGCGCCTAGCTGTGCTGTCCCATCCGCGATCACTGGCCCATTCGGCGTGCCGAGGAGCGGTACCTGCTGGATCATCCACACCAGCACGCCAAACAGTCCTCCGGCAATCAGAGCGGCGGCGCCCGGCTGAACGGACCGACGGGGGCTCTCCGGCGCAGCCTCCTTCGCCGTAATTTCCGTGATCAGCAGCGCCACTACGCCGCCGGTGGCGACGAAAAGCTGCACGCCGGCCATCCAAGGGGCAGCAAAAAGCAGAAGGAGCCCAGCGATCGCGACGCCCGTGATGCCCAGACAGAGGGTCGCCGACACCAATCGGCGAGCCGTGACCGTCCGCAGCGCGGCACCCAGGCTGATCGCCGCAAGGCACAGGAAGACGATCCGACCTGTTTGCAGAGGCATCATCCACCCCTGCCCTCTTGTGACACCGCTTGGAAGCTCCGCGTCCGCAGGTGCGCCTGGCTAGTCAGTCCGATGGCTTTCAGCGCAATCAACCCAAGCCCGGTGTTGGTCAGGAGAAGGATGGTAGTGTACGCCCACACCGTCTCGATCGCCAGGACCTTCAGCGTCGCATCGACCAGCGCCGTCAGCAGCAGGGTCAGTCCTCCCAACGGGGCCCCCACCGTCCATAGCAGCGACAGGACTTGATCGCTACGTAAGCGCGGCGTCGCCGTCAAGGCAAGGGCCAACCCGTTAAAGACCACAAAAGCCTTCAGAAAGAGCCACAGACCACCCAGCCACGGCGCAACGGAGACACCGGGCCCACGCCAACCCCCTAGAAAGAGCAGTGCAAAGGCCACGGCAAAAGTATAAGCGTGAAACAGCACCGCGACATCAGGACCGCAGGAGTATTCTACACTGCCGGGCGCCAGCGCTCCAGGACTGGAGAGCGGTATGTCCCCTAGAAAGGGCCGCCGCCCCAGCAGCGCGACCCCAGCGAGCAGATAGAGCAGCGCCGGTAGCGGCGCCGCCAGCAGATAGGGCAACGTCTGGGCATGCACCAGCGCCTGGAGTGAGAGTGAGCCCGCCAGGAGCCCAGGTGTTAGAATGGCAACCCCTTGCAGCACAGCCCCTCCCAGGCCTCGCAGAAGCGCCGGCAATAGAGTCCCCAACGGCGACACCTCCAGACCCGTGTCTCCGCGGCGAGCAGCGGTCCATACGGTCAGGAGCGGTAACAGTGCGGCAGCCCCCACCAGAAAGAAGGCACCCAATTCCGCATCAAGCAACAGCAGTCCCATCGGGCCCAGCGGTATCACCACCCAGACGGCAAGCGCTGTAGAAAGGGTCAGAAACGTCACAAAGCAGATGCTCGCCCGGTCCGGGCCTAAGGAGCGGCGCTTAAGGCACCGGGAAACCCGCATCGATAGGCCGGACACCCATCGACGCCCCTGAGCGCGGGCTACAACCCGCCGTGACGTCTGAACCGTGACGACCGCCGCTAGCAGCGTCGCCGCCACAACAGCAAGGACTCGCAGCTGAGGCGCGAAGTTGGCCAGCGTCATGTCAGCCAACCCTTGCGCCACAGGAAGAACAGCCCCACCGCTAACGGCGCTACAAAGCCTAGGGCCGCACCCGTAGCAGCGATAGCCCGGGAGGGCTGTGCCATCACCAGCGGCATATGGGCCAGCGCCCAGGGGATCAGGAAGGTCACTGCGATTCCGATTAGAACGAAAAGCAGCCCCAGCTCATAGGCACGCTGGCCTGACGATAGACGGTGTACGTCAAAGCCATCACCGGAACCTGGAGCACAGGCGCCACCGTCAGAATCCCAGATCAGTGCCGTCAGCATCACGCCTCCCACAAACAGGTCCAGCCAAGAACAGGGATGAATCACCGATGTCTCGCCTCCGATCACGACACCTGATTATAGCATCGCTGGCGCGTGTCACAACTTACGCCCAGCGGCCGTGCATCGCAGCATACGGGCGACACGTTGACCAGATCCCCCGCAAGCCGTACGTCCATAGGTCTGCTCAAGCTACCATATTCTGTGGCAGTCTTGTCCTGCGATCTGGAAGCACGGAGTGGTTTCTACGGGCTAGAACTGCTGGCGTCTGTCCCCAGCTGGAGACCTGATCCACAGCGAAGGCGCGGCCTGGGCAGCTACTAACCTGCGGCATATTTCAGCTGCCGATAAGGAGCTGTGTGCTAGACAGCAGAGAGCAGGGTCGTTGTCGGCTCTCCCCGGTAGATGCCTGGCGCAGCTCAGGGCTTGAGGACGATCGAGAGAACAATCCGGAAGGTCGGAGGCGACATCTCGATCGTCACCGCCACGCTTGACGTGGCTGCCGCCACGTCGGTCGGCCCCAGATTGTAGGCCGTCCAGGTCGCAGTGTTGACCACGTTCTACGTCAACACTGCCGTCTGCGTCAAGAAGATGCTGGCCCCAGGCGTCAGCGTGAACGGAAAACCATCCAGCATCACCCCCAGGTAGCTGTCCGTCAGCGCGTGCCGCGTCAGCGTCGTCAACCCCATGTTGGTTACCTCGAAGCAGTAGGTCACCGCCGTGCTCGTCCCTACCGCGATCGCCGCTGTCGGCGCGCAGACCGACGCATCCGTCCCCACGGTCTTCTTCAACTGGATCCCAGGCAGATGAGCGAACTCGATGAAGCGGGATGACACATTATGCTTGGCGGCCACAATGCTGCTGTCCCGATCAATCTCGAAGACACCGTCAGCGGTCGACGTCAGCAGGTTGCCACTCGGCAGTTCGTAGACACCGCGGTAGCTGCTGATAGTGACCAGATCGGCGATGTAGTTGCCCGTGACCAACCCGTAGCTCTTGACATGGTTGATGTTGATGCTGCTGACCAGCCAATCGGTGCGGGCGCGCTGGTAGACATCGAAGGGCGCTGCCAAGTCACCGCTGCTGTTGACCACGAAGCTGTCCAGGTAGTTGCCATTGGTGTCGAACCCGGCGATGGCGTCGGCGTTCCCACCTACCCCCACCGAGACGAGCGGGTTGCAGGTGGGTCACAGCGCGATCCCACGGACATTCTGCATGAAATTGGTATTGGCGCCCCCAGCGGGAGCAAAGATTCCCAGGTAGCTGCCGTCCACCGTGTACTCGTGCGCGACGTTCCTGGACTGATCGGAGACCAGAAACGTACCGGCTGGCCCCACGATGGCATGGATCACCGTGCCGGTCGCCTCAGCATCGAGGAAGATGAAGTCAGGGTCAATCAAATCAGCACTAACGGAGGCAAACACCATTATGCGCTTGTTGGTTCAATCAGGGATCAACAGCACACCACCACTGATGATCTGGACCCTCGCCTGCGCTTGGGCTGCCGGATCGGCGACCAACAGCTTCGGCGGGCGCTGCTGTTCACAGAGGTGGAGCTGGAAACCACCGTCGAAGACACAGTCAGGGGTCAGCGCTGTGCTCGACGCTTGGCGGCCCGTCAGTTCACTGATCAGTGGCAGCTCAGACACGATCTTAGCCTGCACGTAATGCATTTCACGAACACCGGCCGCCTCCTTGACAGAGAAGCTCACCCCCAGTCTACTACGGTGGCGTTTCACAGGCGTCACACCGTCAGAGTTGAATCAACGCACTTTCGAAAGTGAATGTGATGGCCGTCAGTTTGACTGCAGCTCCCACCGTCTACTACGTTCTAATCTGGCCCCTCCGGCGGAGACAAAAGTGTGAGTGTGATGCTCAGACGCCATTCGATCGCTCCGTAGTGTCCCCTGTCAGTGGCCCCCAAGCTCACCGTGTTGGTCTTTGCTGTTCCCAAGATCAGCCGGTCGCGCGGGATTCGCAGCAGGACAATGCCATCTTGTACAACGGTCTGGGTGGAGGTCTCAGCGTCCGGTGCACGCAGCTCATCAACTCCGTCCAAGGAGAACGCTAGATCGCCCTTCGCCAAGTGAGGCACAACCGGGTCGAGGTTCTGGCAATCATCGGGGCTCCCGGGATGCCGGTAGTAAAATGCCCTAGGCGGCGCATAGAGGACGAGCACGTCGTCGCCATGGGTTGCGAGATGGATCAGAGGAGTCGCGCTGCCTCGCCCCGGGTCATCGAAGGAGAGGTCGCTGGACCATTGCACAGTCCAGTGTGGCGTCGTGTGCGGGTCCGCCTGGCCCCAATCATAGTAGCAATGGATACGACCTCCCCCGTGTGCCCCTTCGATATGATCAAGATGTGGTAGCCAACCCAACCCATTCAAAAGACGACCCTCCTGCGTGTGGATCCAGTGACCAGTACTGGACACGAGCTCCACCTCGCCAACCGTCTCGCGATAGTCAAAGTCGACGTCCGCTACCACCCGGATCGATGTCCCGCCGATTGGGGCAAGGGGCAGCAGCTCGTCCGCATCTCGGAGTAGAGCAGGAATTTCGAGCAGGAATGTACATCCCAGGAGCAACAAAGCCAGCAGACTGATCAGGCATACAGGACGTAGATAGGTGTTCAGGGTTCACTATCCTTTCTCTGGGATGAGTGACTGGATTCTACCATCGTGACGCAAGCGATCAAATTAATCTCCAGGACAGCGGCGGTAGGTAGGGAGGACTCTACGCTTCCTGGGTTTCGCCGGCTGGCGTCTGATCACCATATCGACCACTGACGAACTCACTGGTTGCTTGTTACGTCCATCCTAAGATCCGAGACCATGGTTGTGTCATAGGGTCTGCTATGATGCTAACACTAGGGCTTTCGCAGCTGAAGAGGCAACCCTGATCAGATGAAGCCGAGACATGTGGAAATAACAGCGAGGCAACTCGAAAAGAGGGGACATCACCGTCTCAACCGTCTCTTATGAGACAAGGATGCTCCAGCTAGGATGTGTTGACATCCCACGGGACAGACGGAAAAGCTAGACGCTCACGGAGCGACCGTAGGACCCGCAGCGATACCAGCACACCAGCACTAGCATTGGAAGATCGGACACTGCCTCGCGCTTACGACACGGCAGCTGCAGCGAGGTGTGGGCTATTCTCGAAACGGCTCGCAACGCGTCAGAAGAGCGAAGTGGGCACTGGAGGCATGGTTCATTTCGGCCTCATAGGTAGCAAAAACTCCTTTACACTTTCGAGCAGCCAAGACCTCGAAAACAAGTCCAAAAGTCGTGGAAAAGGCGTTTGGTGGGCCAAATCGAGTGATTTTCGCCACTCTGAGTCCCCAGGTAGCGCCACAGTTAACCGTGGCGAGTCAAAACTCCCCCACTGCGGGGTGGTTTTGATCCGAATGTGGGTATGGATTCCCCACTTTCGCGTCTAAAAACGCATCAGAAAGGGTGTAGCCAACCACTT
>PWVB01000469.1 GCA_003562365.1 Anaerolineae bacterium | reverse complement strand
TACTTGCTGGCATCGGATGCCGTGGTTCTGTTCTACCAGGATGTCTACCAAAGTGCCAGCGCCTGTCTTGCGTTGGGAGCTGGAAAGCCCTGTATTTTTTCCGATATACCGGCCTTCACGAGGTACCGTGATGGGGGTCTATTGGTGGCTGACTCCGTTGGTCTCGGGGAGGCGATGCAGAGGATCCGCGATCCTGTAGTGTATGCGCGCCTCCAAGACGGGGCCCTGAAACTACGTGAGCAATATAGTCCGTCGCGAATTGCCGCCCTCTATCTTGAGGCGATTAGTCGGTGCTGATATTCACATAACCATCGTGGTCCAGCGTTACGGTGCAGAGGTCCTTGGTGGCGCCGAGACTCTTGCGCGCCAAGTTGGGGAGCGGCTGACCCGGCATTTTGATGTCGACGTACTGACAACTTGCGCTCTGGACTATACGACGTGGGAGAACGCATTCTCGCCCGGCGCAAGTCTGCTCAACGGTGTGCGGGTGCATCGTTTCCCTACCATCCAACAGCGCCATAAGCACTTTGACCGTCTATCAGCGGGTCTATTTGGCCAACCCCACTCCATTGACGAGGAGCTCGAATGGCTCTATGCTCAGGGCCCATGGGCGCCGGCCCTGCTAGAGGCTATTCTACAGCGCCGAGACAAGACCGATGTCTTCATCTTCTTCACCTATATCTATTATCCGACGGCCCTCGGGTTGCGCTTGGTTGCCGACAAGGCTCTGCTGGTACCCACCGCTCACGATGAACCACCGGTTTATCTGAACGTCTTCAAGGCTTTATTTCACGCACCTAGGGGCATTCTCTACAACACAGAGGAAGAACGAGCTTTTGTTGAGGCACAGTTCGGCAACGCCTACGTGCCAAACTGCGTTGCTGGTTTGGGGGTGGAAACTCCCTCGGATCCGGATGTAGAGGGCTTTCGCAATTGGCTGGGGTTGTCTGGGCCCTATTTTCTGTATCTGGGACGCATTGTAGAATCCAAGGGATGCGATGAGTTGCTCAGCTATTTTCGTCGATTCTGGGAGCAACATGCCGGCGCGGCGTCGCTGGTACTCCTGGGTAAGGCTGAGATGCCCCTGCCTCGCATGCCGGGGCTTGTCTACGGCGGCTTTGTCAGCGAGCAGGCGAAATTCGAAGCCATCGCCGGAGCCACGGCGGTGGTGATTCCCTCGCGCTATGAGAGCTTGTCGATGACGGCGCTGGAGGCGTGGGCTATGGGACGGCCTGTGGTAACCACGGCCCAGGGTCGTGTTGTCAGTGGGATGTCTCGGCGCGGCAACTGCGGCCTCTATTATCGTACAATGGATGAGTTTGTGGAGATTCTGAAGTTATTGCTTGATGAGCCGGTGCTCAGCGCCGCATTGGGACGTCAGGGGCGACGTTTTGTTGCCGAGACCTATGCGTGGGATGAGGTTGTCGACAAGTACCAAGCAATGGTGGATCATGTCACTTCCCATCCGTGGGGGAGGGAGGTGATCTCTGAGACCAAGGACTGATAGACAGCGCCTACTCGACAGGCTACCTTTTCCCACGTGTATGTCTGGGTGACTTTGGTCCGTCCGCGCTCGCCCATTCGATGTGAGAGGTCGGGAGCGTCTAGAAGTGCTCTAATAGCCCTGCTCAGGCCTTCTATGTCGCCAAAGGGTACGAGAAGCCCATCCTGACCGTCGTCGATGACTCCGGGAATGCCTCCAGCTTCTGCGGCGATGACAGGGCGACTGTGAGCCCAGGCCTCGAGTATGACGATGCCAAAGGAGTCGGTGCGAGACGGCAACAGCAGGGCTTCACAGGCCTGTAGTAAGCTGTGCTTATCAGCCTCCCCGATGACCCCAAGCCGACGTATTCGCCTTTGAGCGTCCGTGTTCAATCGGTGCCAATACCGCCGGAATTCCGGCGTCATTTGTCCGGCAAGGACCAGTTGCACGTCTTTGCCCTTTCTATGGAGGCGCAGGACGGCCTCCACGGCGTGGTGGGCGCCCTTATCGTAACTGTTGCGACCGACGAACAGAACGAAGGGTCGGTCAATACCGTGACGCCGACAGATCAAGTCGGGATTGGGGATGGTCGATGGCAGGGTGTCGAGCCCCGCACCCACCGGCACTATTTTGTCTCCCATCAATCCAAGCTGGAGCAAGCCGTCGCGCTCGGACTTGGTCAGCACAGTCAGCATCTGTGCCTGTTGCAGAAGGTGCAGTTGATGCTTCATTGTGGTGTTCCGCGCCACCCGATCGTTGGGACGGGCGCCAAAGTGCATGAAGGGCGTCAGCACCAACGGTACCCTATGCCTTAGGCAGAAAGCTCGGCCGAAGAGTGCAGGGGTTTCCCAGGAGAGGTTGAAAGCGTGGACCAGGTCGAAGGGCCCCAGTTGTTCGAGCGCGGCTGACAAGCCGGGCATAGCCGGGAACTGACGGCCCATTCTCTCGAGCAGTTTGGTCTGATCAACCGGTAGAGTCGATAGAAGCACCATCAACTTCCGCCAGGCCAACAGAGCCGAGCGCCCACCGGGGAACGGGGCGAGGGGACGCCGCACCACGGATGGTTCGTCGACCACCTGATCATGAGCCTCGGGTTCGGAGCATCCTTGCCATAGATCCTGCTCTTGGCGTGCGCAGCTGGTGACGACAGTGACACCGTAGCCTTGTCTCACCAACTCCATCCCTAGAGCTTGGACATAGCGTTCTCCTCCGCCAGGAAAAGGGGGATAATAGGCTGGTGATAAGAAGAGTATGTTCATTGCGACCTAATCTCCCGATAGGTCGGGACGGTTTGCATCAGACAAAAGGACTGCTTCTAGCTTACTCGAAGCCAACCCAGTTGACAAGCCCTTTGGCGCACGTATAATGGCTGTCTAATGCCTATGGTCACACTGCTTAAGGCACTTGCTTCTGCTGTGCTGCTGCTACTGCTGCCTGGCTACCTCACGCGGCTGGCGTGGTTTCCTCGGTTGCCCTCGGATGAGCCGCAGGATGCGCTTTCGTTCTTGGTGGAGGTCCTGTTGTTCAGCCTTGTGTGGACTGGGGGCTGGGGTGTGGTGCTTGCCCACCTGGGGTGGTTCAGTCTAACGGGACTCTGGTTGATCTCTCTGGGATATGGGATTGCGGTCGGCGTGTGGCTGCGAGCGGCGGGGAGACCGCTTAGCGTCCCGCTGCGAGTAGACTGGCGCAGCGGTGTGCCGGTTCTGTTCATCTTGGTGCTGGGAAGCGTATTTTTCTTCCGCCCACACGAGTTCATATTCGGTGGTGCTGATGCCGGTGTATATGTGAATCTAGGGGCCAACATTGCACGGACTGGTGCCTGGCGGATTCGAGACCCGGTGATTGCGCAGCTCCCGTCCGAGCTCTATCCAGGGGTGTTTCGTGAACACCCACCGAGTATGATTCCTCAATATGTTCCGCTACCGGGCACCTACCTCACCGATGGTTCAACGGGTGAGGTGACACCTCAGTTTTACCCGTTGCATCCGGTCTGGCTGGCGATTTTCTATGCTATTGGCGGGCTGCGCCTGAGTCTGTTTGCCACCCCACTATGGGGCCTGCTGGCCTGTGTGATGGTGTACTTTGCTGGCAAGGCGAGCTTCGGTTTTCGAGTTGGATTGCTTTCTGCTACGCTGCTCATCCTCACTGCCACTCAAATATGGTTCTCTCGATATCCGACGGCTGAAGTACTCACTCAGCTGTTACTGTTTGGAGGCCTCTATGCCTTTGCTCGCCACCTGGATCAAAGCCAACGGTCTTCGTGGTGGGGCGTTCTGGCCGGTCTGGCTCTGGGTCAGGCACTGCTGGTGCGCCTGGACCTCTATTTCCTGCTTGCGGTACCATTGGGATATGGTGTGTATCTGCGTCTTGAGCGACGATTTGACCGCGGCTATTGGGCTTTCACTATACCCTTTCTGCTGCAACTGGTCTATTCGTTGACCTTTGCGGTCTCGCGGACCTGGCCCTATTTCTACAATGTCTACAGTTTCTCCCTACGTGCGCTGCCTATGTTTTGGCCGTATCTCGTTGGTGCCGGAATTCTCGGGATATTGGGGGTGATCGCTGTCGAGTCCCGAGTGTTCGGCCGCTGGGAAGAGCGCGATGGCCTTCGGCGTGTTTGGCGGTGGGGCGCGCGATCCTTGGCTGTCGTTGTGCTGCTTTTGGCTGTCTATGGTTATTTTGTGCGTCCCCATTTGGCGAATCCTGTGGCAAGCTATTATTATTGGTATGGCGACCATCAGGTCCCTAACGTTGAGCAGTTCAACTTCGTGCGCCTGGGTTGGTATCTCACACCCTTGGGACTCGTATTGGCCGTTGCCGGTGCGATTCTGGTGCTCTGGCGTGACCTCGATGCTCGCACCACCTTGTTGATGGGAATGGGGCTCTTCTTCTCCGTGCTTTTTATCCACAGCAGTCGCAACAACCCACACCACATCTATGTCATGCGTCGCTACGTGCCCGTGGTGATCCCCTTCTTTATGATGATGGCTGCCTATGCTCTGGATGCCATCGGGATATGCTGTGTGGGCTATCGCCGCTGGGTGGCCTCGGCTCTCACAATACTGCTAGCAGCCTGGCTGCTCTACAATGCACGCGTGGTCGTCAGGCACGTGGAATACGCAGGCCTTGTGGATCAGTTTCGCGAACTGGTACAGATGCTGGGCGACGAGCCTGCCGTGATTCTGTTCAATGACGCCCGGCCTGTAAGCTCGGCGGCCACTGTTGGAACACCATTGCGCTACATCCAGGGTTTCACAGTCCTGGATTTGCAGGAGACGCACCTGGACGTACCTCTGCTCGCTGAGCAGGTGAAAGGTTGGCAGGCTGATGGACAGCAGGTTTGGGTCGTCGCGGGAGAGGCCTCCGTGCCGCTGCTGTTTCGCGACTGGCGCTGCGAGCACAGAGCCGATGTCGAGTTGCGCTATCCTGTGCTTGAGGCCACCTATGAGCACTTTCCTCGCCAAGTCTGGTGGGGAACGATGCCGTTGCGGATATGTGAGCTGCTGGCTGTACCCTGAAGCCGGTCTATTTCGAAGTGAGTGGCATATAGGTACGGCTGATGCTGCCTGTGGTCAGTCTTATCGGAACAGAAAACGGGCTTGCTGCTACCGGTGTTTCGTGGACGGTTCCGGTGAATGTCAGGCTTCCGATGTCGTACGTGTCGGCCATGGTGTAATCATTGGTCTCAACTGTGATCGTAATTTCAATGGGTTGGTCGTCAACTGTGCCACTGAGCTGACTAGCGGCTATATTCGGTGGCAGATGAAGATTCCACTTCATCTCACCTTCGCCGGCGTTCTGAACCCGTAGGTTGATGGTCAGTGGTCGAGTAGACCCCTGCTGGTGCATAAGGTGGACGGAAGTCGGTTGTACATCTAGCCGTGGTGGCGCTTGAGTCTGTCCTGTTCGCGCAGGATTTGCCCGGTACATCAGCCAGGGCTTCCTGCTAGACTGTTGTGCGGTCAGGTGCCAGCGGAACAGCGCTGCGCGACCATTTCTGCCGCCTGCTGTGATCATCTCGAGGCGACCATCCCCTGTCAGATCCGCAAGAATAGGTGCGGAACGCAGAGGATCGGTGAGTGCTGGAGTATACATTGTGACGGCCTGCGGATTATCGTAGGGAAACACGGACACGCCAACGGCACCTGTGCTGACGGCAAAGACACGGATCTTGCCGCTGTTGTCAAAGTCGGCAAGCACCGGAGGAATCGCGACACCCCCGTAGGCCGGGGGATCCCACGGAATGGCTTGCTTCATGCGTGCGGGATAGCCGGGAAGCGAGGTGCCGTTGTGACGCCAGATGTAGACGTGATTGCCATTGCAGATGTTGCTGTTGCCCACATCCTGCTCGGCGCCGCAACCCATTATTACCTCAGGCCGGCCATCGCCGGTAAGATCCGCAATAGCCGGGGAGTTGGGCATATTGCCCGTGGTTGGTGTCGGCCATCCTGGTAGGTTGTTTCCAAAGCGATCAAATGCATACATCTTGTGTCCACCGGCGCCCGGATAGTAGGTTCCCGTACCGACCACGATGTCCAGGTAACCATCACCGTTAAGATCCACAATGGCCGGTGAGGACTGGATGATCTGCGTTGTGTAGACTGGCCAACCTGATAGCAGGTTGTTGTTACCCTTCAGCACCCATACCGATCCGCCATTGTACTGTGGATGAGCATCTGTACCGATAATGATCTCATTGGCGCCGTCACCGTCCAGATCGGCCAAGGCAGGCGATGACCAGATGGTGTCGATCAAGCAACGGGATGGACGGTTTTGCTGATGGTTCCACCATCCCGGAGCTGAGGTACCATCGGATCTAAGAACATAGATGCACTTGTCGAAGCCGCCAACAACGATCTCGGATTTTCCATCACCGGTGACGTCCCCAACGGCAGCGGTGCTGAAGAAACCGTCAGCGTAGCCGTCGGGATGCCAGGGGGGATCGCCAGCGCCGTTGATATCAAGAGCAAGAACCGGCCAACCTGGCAGCAGATTGCCGTGGCGATCTAGAGCTACAATGGCTCCGTTCATATGATACTGCGGCATCCAGCCTGTGGTGACGATGATCTCCGGATAGCCGTCACCGTTCAGATCTGCTGCCGTCGGTGAACTCTCCACCGTCTGTGCAGACGAAAGTGGGGCTACGGGGTTGATGTAGTCCGCTAACTGCCTCTGCCAGAGTATCCGGCAGTTGTTTACCATATCTACTGCATAGACCCATCCGTCGCTGGTAGCGACAACCACCTCTAATATGCCGTTGTTGTTGAGGTCGATAGCTACCGGTGAGGAGCGATTGACTCGTGCTCCCGGGAGCTCGCAAGTCTGATCTGGGCGTATGTAGGTCGCTGCCTCAGAAGTCGATCTAGCGAACAGCACTCCTAAGCTTAAGAGAAGCAAGCTCAAAAACACTGGGACTAATCTCCATCTGCCTGCCATTGATCACCTCGTTAGGTTGCGCAGCCTCTAACCAATTTAATGCTCAGACCGCTCCAAGATTAATATACGGTTTCAGAATACCAGCAAATGCTCTCCAAGTCAAGAGATACTCAGGTTCATCGTTTGAAATTGGTTATGATGCTTGTGGTATAATTCTCTGTCTGTGCCGTTGACACGGGATGGGCACCGGATATAGTGGATGTATAGTGGTGTTCTCCGGTCAGGTTGACCGCGAGGGGCACTCCAAAACGGTCTATTCTATGGAAGGAAGCGATGCGTCTTCTTCAAGTCGTTCATCAGTATCCACCGAGTTTCGTCGGTGGAACAGAGCTTTATACTCAATTTCTAGCACACGGATTGGTGACGCGTGGAAACGAGGTCGCAGTATTCCACCGTGAGAGCGCGGTGGGCACGGGCTTGCACCAGCATAGGTCTGATGGGCTGTCGCTATGGGCTGCCTGGGACGGTGAACTCAGAGCTGCTAGGCGTTTTACTGCTTCTCTGTACGCCCCGGCGCTCCTGGATTCCTTCCGTAGGGCCCTCGATGCAAACCATCCCACGTTAGTGCATATTCAACATCTTATGGGCTTACCTCTGGCTGTGGTAGACGAGCTGCAGGCACGAGGGATTCCTTACATCGTCAGTTTGCACGACTTCTGGTGGGTTTGCGCTAACGCTCAGCTAATTACCAACTACAGTCAAGAGCTCTGCGGTGGACCGCGCGCCTATTTGAACTGTGCCCGCTGTGCGCTGGCACGGATTGGTTGTTCCTATGCGTGGCCCTTGCTGCCAGGCCTTATGGCGCTATTGGCGTGGCGTGCAGCCCGGCTGCGTGCAGGATTGCGGCAGGCTGTGCGTCTGATAGCTCCCAGTGAGTTCGTTCGCCAATGGTACATAGCTCACGGCGCGGAATCGGAGCACATTGTGGTAATCCCTCACGGCATTCACTTGCCAGCTGGTGCTGCTGCGGAAGAGCAACAGCGCGAACGTGACGCATTGCGCTGTCTCTATCTCGGTGGGATCTCATGGCAGAAGGGCGTCCACGTGGTGGTGGAGGCGTTGCGCGGTGCCCGTGACGTTGAGCTGTGGATTGCTGGAAACGAGCGCTCTGACCCTGCTTATGCGGCGCACCTACACGCTATCGCCGGTGATAACATCCGTTTTCTGGGACAGCTGTCTCGCGCCGAGGTCTGGCGAACGCTCTCTCAGGTCGATGTCTTGCTTGTCCCGTCGCTCTGGTATGAGACCTTCTCCCTTGTCGTGCGTGAGGCATTTGCGGTTGGGTTATCGGTCTTAGTGTCTGACCTGGGGGCATTAGCGGAGGTAGCTGGGAATCATGGGGGCGGTCTGTGTGTGCCGGCGGGCGATGTCGTCGCTTGGCGCAAAGCTGTTCAGAGGCTGGCGGATGAACCGGCGAGACTGATGGCGTTGCGCACGCGCGTTTCTCCTCCCCTCACATTGGAAGCGCACCTCGATACCGTTGAGACGCTGTACGATGTTTCAGTGGGATGAGAAGCGGATCGAATCAGCTGCTTCGGTCGTGCTGTCACCATACTTCTGCGCAAAAGCAGCGCGAATCTATTCCAAAACGGCCAGTTCACGCAAAGATAGGCGGTTTCTAATCGCTCAAACAGTAGATAGCCCCCCCTCTTAAGTGTTGTTAGGAGATGGAACAGCAGTTAGTAGCTCTTCAACAGTCCAAATATGATCCGTGAGTTCGGCAGCCATGGCTGGTGTGCGAGGCTGCCAGCGACGTCGAGGATCGTTGTGCACCTCAACCCGCAACGTT
>PWVB01000204.1 GCA_003562365.1 Anaerolineae bacterium | reverse complement strand
TGTTATCGGCCACTTTGTTTGCTCAGAATGGCAACAATGCCGGCCAGATTGGATGGAGAGCCGGAGAATGGCGAGAACCGCGGTCAGGGGGATCGGAGGGAAACAGGGTGGCAGAGGGCTGACAGGTGGTTATAAGGGGCCTTTCATAATGTCTGGTTTCAGCGCCGGAAGGCTTTGGGGGGCTTTGACGATGTTGTCTGTGTAGGTCGCCTGACTGTTGAGCCCCAGGTATCTCGTGGTATGATGGCCGGGCTCCACGATCTGGACTCGAGGCCTGCTACCTGTCGAGTTGCTGAGAGATGGCCTTTGTAGATTCATAGTGAGGAGAATGAGAGGTGAGGCTATGAGGCAGATCCTGGTGCTGTTGGTGATCGGCGGTCTGGTGCTGGGCTGTCGCCCCGCGGAGCCGCAGCCATCCTCCGTGGATGTAGCTGCGCAGGCGGTGCGACTGGGGCGCGGGGTGAACCTGGGTAATGCACTCGAGGCGCCCCGGGAGGGTGAGTGGGGCATGGTCATCGAGGAAACCTTCTTCAGCCTAATCCGCGAGGCCGGCTTCGATACCGTGCGGGTGCCGATTCGCTGGTCGGCTCACGCCCAGACGGTGCCTCCCTATACGGTTGATGCCGCCTTTTTCGCCCGAGTGGATTGGGTCGTGGCCCAGGCGCTGGCCGAGGATCTCAATGTGGTGCTCAACATGCATCATTACGACGAGATCTTTGTGTCGCCGGAGGCCCACGCCGATCGCTTTGTGGCCATCTGGGAGCAGATTGCCGAGCGATACGTCGATCAGCCCGCCACGGTCTATTTCGAGCTCTTGAACGAACCCCACGGCAGCTTAGATGCCCGACGCTGGAACGTACTGTTGGCCCGCACGATCGCGGCGGTGCGTTCCATCGACGCGTACCATACCTTGATCGTCGGTGGTGATCAATGGAACAGCATCGCAGGCCTCGCGGCCCTGGAGATTCCTGAGGAGGAGCATAATGTCATCGCTACTTTTCATTACTATGAGCCGTTTCTTTTCACGCACCAGGGAGCGGAGTGGGTGGGGGCAGAGATCGGGACCACGGGGGTCAGTTGGCCTGGGCCGCCTGATGAGGCCATCACGTTGACGCCCGCTTCTCGTGATGTTGACTGGGTCCGTGTGTGGTTTGCGCGCTACCATCAGACATCGGGGGATCACAATCCGGCCAGCCGTTCGGCCATCAAACGGGACTTCGAGCGTGCTGCGGCGTGGCGTGAGCAGAGCGGGGTTCCGCTCTGGCTGGGCGAGTTCGGTGCCTACAGCACCGCGGATATGGGCTCGCGGGCGCGGTGGACTGAGGCCGTTCGTGAGGAGGCCGAGGCGTGGGGTCTTCCCTGGGCCTACTGGGAATTCGGTGCCGGCTTTGGCGTCTATGACCGTCAAGTCGGAGGCTGGCGACAACCCCTGCTGACCGCCTTGATCCCCGAGCATCAGAAATGACCTCTTATCTTTTGCGCAGATTGCGGTATGCTACAAATGTGAACCTCCCCACATTGATCCGCGGCTGAATTGCATTGGGATCCTATCGTAAGGCTGAATGTGAAGCTAAGCGCTTGGGGATGATTAGACTCAAACTGGAGGCACCCTATGACTTCAGAGAAAAAACACGATCACGAATCCGGACCTGCCCGCAGGATTTCACGCCGTCGTTTCTTGGAGATTGCCGGGGCTGCTGCGGCCCTGTTGATCTCTAGCTGTGCCCCGGGCCGCGAGACCCCGGCCCCTACCGACATTGTTGCCCCTGACGCGCCACCGCCGGCGACAGACCAGCCGGTCGATCCATCGGCGCCACCGGCACTACCTACCGCGGCCAGGGTGGCGATCGCCACCGCCGCGGACTACGATCGCCAACGCATCTATGCCACTGTGCGCGATATGCTTGACAACATCGGGGGGTTGGGTGACGTCGTGCGACCGGGTGATCGGGTAGCGATCAAGGTTAACCTGACCGGCGGGTTGGGGAATCCAGGCCCTGCCGGCCTGACGCCGATGGAGTCCTTTGTGACGCATCCTGAGCTGGTCCGCGCGCTGGGGCAGCTTGTGCGTGACGCCGGCGCTCGCGAGCTCCTTATCGTTGAGGCTGTCTACCAGTGGGGAAGCTATGTGGAGTGGGGATTTGAGGAGGTTGCTGAGGACATTGAGGCTACGCTTATTGATCTCAACGCACCCGATCCCTACAACGATTTTATCTACGCCCCGGTGCCCGGTGGTGGTAAGATCTACGGTGAGTACATCATCAACCCGCTCCTTCAGGAGGTGGACGTCCTGATGACGGTGCCCAAGATGAAGTGTCACTGGGTTGCCGGAGTCACCCATGCGCTCAAGAATCATATCGGTCTGGTACCGGCGCGGTTCTACCGGCTGACCGATGAGCACGCACACCGTTCGGAGTTCCACGGTCCGACTGACGAGATTGCCGGTCAGCGGGTGCCGCAGATCATTGTGGAGCTGAATCAGGTCCGCCCGATTGATTTCGCGCTGATCGATGGGATCAAGACCACTGAGGGCGGGGAGGGGCCCTGGATTCAGACCTTCGGACCTATCGCGCCAGGCGTATTGTTTGCCGGCAAGGATCCCGTCGCTGCTGACGCCGTGGCGACCGCAGCGCAGGGATTCGACCCTACGGCGCCGGCGATGACGATTCCCTTTGTCCGCGGTGAGAATCACCTGAATCTCGCTGCCGCGGCCGGCTTGGGGACCAACCGATTGGATGAGATAGAGACCATCGGGCCTACCATCCAGCAGGTCAAGCGTGATTTCAAGCCCTGTGTGGTGGAGCTGTAGGACGTGCGGTTTTGCGAAATCCGGGAGTTGCGGTACAATAGGGAGGTTACAGACGCTTGGTTGAGTGCTTTTGGTTCAGTCCAAACGTCTGCTTACTTTGTTGCTACCCATAGGAGACTGAGCGCTTCGCTATGACTATATCCTATCTTGAGTATGAGTTGCAGGCAGGCTTTGTCCACAATTGGTTGATTGCAGGACCCGTAGAGATACCCCTTTTACCGTCTTCTGACGATGACCTGGACGGCGATGCCCTCAATGAAGGTGCTCGCAAACTGAAGATCGCTCAGGCTCGGTACCAGCAGGAACCGGGCATTGAGGGCCAGCCCATCGACCGCGGCGAGGCGCAGGTGGGCGATCAGACCGTGATCTGGTCGTACGTCCGCTGTCTCGACGATCATTTCGTCGATCTCTCCACCTTTCACCATACTTGGCACTATCTGCGTGCCTGGGCCTATACACGTTTGCGCGTTGTCGAGGCCGCAGAGGTCGGTTTTGTGTTGACCACTAACGGGCCGGCGGATGTTTGGATCAACGGGGAGCACGTGCATCGCCAGGAGCATTTTGCGCATCAGGATCCACAGTCGGTGGCTTTTGAGGCTGCTCTGAAGGCCGGCGACAACGAGATTCTGGTGCGGTTTGAGGCGGTGGCAGCGCGTGAGTGTCCGTATGTGATGGCGTTGGCCCTGGCCAGCGGCGTTGAGGCCGCTGATGTTGAGGTGAGGATTCCTACCCCCATCGAGCGCACGGCGCGCCACCAGATGTTTGAGCAGGTCTTTCCTCAGGCCTTTCTGGAGACTGAGACTGCCTTCAAAGGCCGTAACGTGATGCTGCACTGGGCGGAGGATCTGGACGCGCGCTTCAACTACCAGTACAGTGTCCAAGACGTCCTCAATCGCATTCACATCAGCGGACAGGTCGAGGCCGCGCCCGGGATCCAGCTGAACGTCGGCCACGACTTCCGCATCTGGCAGGGTCCCTTCCACGTGGTGCTGCGTCCCCGCTCTGAGGAATACTACCCACCGCATAATGTGCGCTACCAGTGGGATCTACCATTCTACATCCTGGATACCGAATACGTTGACGAGCCCTACGGTACCTACGAGACACGAAGCCGTGAGGCTTTGACTTACGCGGCGACACAGGAGGATAATGTCTACGGTCAGATCGCCAGAATGGCCTTGGGAATGTGGGATGAGGTCGACCTGGATGTGATCCTGGATTCGATCGCTGCTATCAACGATCGGGGAGACTGCAGCGATTTCTACCTGGTGGGGCTGCTGGGTGTGATGTATCGTTATATGGATGAGCCCGACTTCCCCGCGGCCCTGAAGGCGCCGCTCAAAGACTGCGTCCTGAATTTCAAGTATTGGCTGGATGAGCCGGGCACGGATGCGATGTGCTACACTACCGAGAACCACAGCATCCTCTTCCACACCTGTGAGATCTTGGCCGGACAGCTCTATCCGGACGAGATCTTCGCCAACGTCGGGAAGCCCGGGCGCTGGCACCGAGAGAAGGGCGAGCGCTTGGCACGGGCCTGGCTTAAGACCCGGGGGGCGACGGGATTTTGGGAATGGGACTCCAACTGCTACTTTGAGGAGGACCTGCTGGCCCTGTCGCATCTGGTGGGTCTTGCCGAGTCGGTGACCGTCTCCGAGCTGGCGGCAGTAGTGATGGACAAGCTGCTCTTCACGATGGCGGTCAATTCCTATAAGGGCGTCTTCGGATCGACTCACGGTCGCACCTATGCCCAGCAGATCAAGACCGGGCAGCTGGAGCCCACCTCAGGTATCAGTCGTCTCATGTGGGGTATGGGGGTCTACAATCAAAACCTCCGGGGCTTGGTAGGGATGGCCACGTCGGAGTACCCCTTCCCGCTGTTGATCGCCGAGATTGCGAAGGATCTCCCTGAGGAGATGTGGAACCGTGAGCGTCACATCATCAGCGATGAAGGGGATGAGATCAACAAGGTTACCTACAAAACGCCGGATTACATGATGGCCTCAGCGCAGGACTTCCGACCCGGCGAGAAAGGCTACCAGCAGCATATCTGGCAGGTGACCTTTGGACCGGATGCCGTGGTTTTCGTCAACCATCCGCCGGTGGTGAGTGAGAACGGCGCCCATCGCCCGAACTTCTGGGCTGGCAACTACGTGTTGCCCCGCGTGGCCCAGTGGAAGGATGTGCTCTTCGCACTCCACGACCTGCCGGAGGATGATTGGCTGGGGTTCACCCACGCCTATTTTCCAGTCTATGCCTTTGACGAATACGTGATCCGCGGCGACTGGGCTTTTGCACGCAAGGACGATGGCTATCTGGCCTTAGGCGCGTCGGAAGGCCTTGAGCTGGTCAGGCGCGGTCCCGCGGCCTATCGCGAACTACGATCCTACGGAAGCCGGAATGTGTGGATCTGCCAGATGGGGCGGGCGGCCTTGGATGGGGATTTTGAGCACTTCCAAAATCGGGTGCTCGCGCTTCCCGTGAGCATTGAGGGATTGGATATCCAGTTCGAGACCCTGCGTGGTGAACTGCTGGCTTTCAGTTGGGAAGGCTCGCTGCATCGCAGCGGGGAGGTCCAGCCCATCACCGGATTCCGCCATTACGAAAACCCCTACACATCTGTTGAACTGCCGGCGGAGATGATGGACATACAGTTTGACGCTACCGTGATGCGCCTACAGTTCTGATTCGCTGGTCCATCTGAAGGGCCAGCGAGAGTATTTGCGTACGTTAACATCGGTTGATTGTGACCCGTCACATCCCGAGGCGCGCGAAATGGGCCTGTTTCGTCGCATTTGACCTGCATTTGTGATGTTTCGCGTTGAAATGTGCGGTTGGTCTCTTGTCTTTAGCTGGAAGCTCGGTATAATAGCAGCGTGATGATGTGACGGTTCACAAAAAGGGGGCCGATTCCCATGTCCGAGCCTCAAATCAGACAGGCGACGCTGCGTGACGTGGCCGACTTGGCCGGGGTCTCCTATCAGACGGTGTGGCGTGTGGTCAACGACCGTCCTCATGTGGCCCCCGAGACGCGCGAGCGAGTTTTGATGGCGGTTCGGAAACTGGACTATCGACCTCACCGTGCAGCACAGATGCTGACGACGGGGCGCTCCTATATTTTACAGTTGGTGATTTTCGAGTATGGTTACGGTGATCCGCTTCCGGCTGTATTGCACTGGGCCCGGGAATACGGGTACACGATGGTCGTGACCGAGCTGAAGGATCCCACCAGTCCGGAGTCGGTCCGGGCGGTGTTGCGGGAGACGGCGCGGATGATCGACGGCTTGTTGATGGTGATGCCGTATCCGCATCTCTCCTATGAGGCGCTGACCCAGCTCTGCCGTGGGCGGCCCTTTGTAGTGGTGAACACCAAGTTGGGGTCCAGGATGCCGTCGGTTGTTTTTGATCAGTGGAACGGCGGACGGCAGGCGGCGGAGCATTTGCTCAATATGGGCCATCGGCAGATCGCTGAGATCTGCGGTCCGTTGGAGAATTTCGACGCCCAGGTGCGAGATCGCGCTTGGCGGGCCGTACTGGTGGAGCACGGACTGGAGCCGGGCCCGCGAGTGGTCGGAGATTATGAGGTTTGCAGTGGGTACACGGGCGCCCAGAAGCTCTTGCAGACGCAGCAGCCGTTTACGGCGATTCTATCGGGCAACGACCTGATGGCCCTGGGCGCAATTCGGGCGCTGCGCGAGGCCGGTCTGCGGGTCCCGGAGGACGTTTCCATTGTCGGTTTTGATGACATTGCGGAGGCCGCCTATTTTGATCCGCCCTTGACCACGGTGCGTCAGGACTTCGATGTGCTGGGCAAGGCAAGCGTTGATTACCTGGCGGCGCTGATCGAGCATCAAGAGATTGCTGTTCAGCAGCGGGTCTTATATCCTGAGCTTATTGTCCGGAAGAGTGTGCAACGTCTAGAGACTCCGGGAAAGGAGGTGGGACAAGCGCAAGAAACCTGATCGATGTCCCAATGTTTCGTGTCTGAAGCTTTGAACACATTAAGCTCATTAGGAGGAAGAATGATGAAGAAGATTTCACGTCGGCAGTTCCTACAGGTATCGGCCATCGCCGGTGCCGGGGCTGTGTTGGCGGCCTGCGCGACGCCTGCGCCGGTGGACGAGCCGGTAGATGAGCCGGTAGACGAGCCGGAAGTTGTCCAGCCCGACCCAGTCGTCGAAGATCCGACGCCGGTCCCCGAGGAAGAGCGTGTCTGGCCGCGCGAGAACGTGCCGCGCGAGCGCACCTTGGCCTTGATGAACGGCTTCCATCCCGTCGGCATTGGCAACCCGTATGCTGCGGGCTACAGCCATCAGCAGGGTGGGGCCTCGGCCCACGAGGCGCTGTTCTACTACGCGGCGCTCAACGACCGCACCTATCCCTGGCTGGCGGAGAGCTACGAGTACAACGACGACGCCACCGAGATCACGGTCTATCTCCGCCGCGGCGCCAAGTGGAACGACGGTGAGGACTTCACCGCCGAAGATGTGGCCTTCACCTACAACATGCTGCGCGATTTCGCCCCCGGGCTGCGCGACTCGACGATGGTCAGGAACCACGTCGCCGAGGCGGTGGCCGTGGACGACTACACCGTCCGCTTCGAGCTGGTGGAGCCCAACTATCGCTTCCACTTTACCCATTGCACCTTCCGCTTCGACCGCGGCGTCTACCTGGTCCCCGAGCATATCTTCAACCAGTTTGACGCCGTTGATGATGTTCAGGAGTTCTTGCAGTGGGATCCGGCTGCCGGGGTCGTCCCGGTGCACACCGGTCCGTACCAGATGACCCGCACCGAGGAGAACTTCTCCCGCTACGATCTGCGCTACGAGTGGTGGGCCGTGGACGTTGGCCTGGCCGACCGCATGCCGCATGTCCTGATCCACACCGACATTCCCTATCCCAGCGACGAGCTGGCGGCACAGCTGCTGATCAATAACGAGGTCGACACGACCCTGGATATGCGCCCCGCGACGATCGAGTCCATCCTGATGCAGGCCGATCACATCATCTCCCACACCGGTGACGACAAGCCCTACGGCTACGTCGACTGGTGGCCCATCTCGGTCTATCCCAATAACCTAACCGAACCCTATGACGATGTCCGGGTGCGCTGGGCGTTGGCCTACGCCATCAACCAGCAGACCGTCGTGGACATCGCCTGGGACGGCGCCGGTGAGGTGGCCTTTACCCCCTTCCCCAACTACCCCGGCTTGACGCAATTCTTCGATCATCCCGACTTCGCCGCGCTGATGGAGGAGTACAACGTTCTGGAGCACAGCCAGGAGAAGGTCGACGAGCTGATGGAAGACGCCGGGTTCGAGAAGGATGGACAGGGCTTCTGGGCTCGCGACGGGCAGCGCCCCGACGTCGATCTCTACGCCGGTGTCCCGCTCTTCGGCGACATCGCCCCCATCACGGCTGAGTTGCTGCGTCAGGCCGGCTTCGAGTGCAATCACGCCGCGCCGCCCGATGTCTGGACGCTGAAGGGCAATGGACAGGCCGAGCTGCACCTCTTCGGTCATGGCGGTAGCGTTGCCGATCCTTTCACCACGCTCGATATGTACCATAGCCGCTGGCAGGCGCCGACCGGCGAGGACTGCGGTCCGAACCGCCCGCGCTGGGCCAATGAGGAGTACGATGCGGTCATCGAGGAGATGAGCCGCACCAGCCCGGACGACGAGGCGAAGGTGCAGGAGCTCTTCAACAGCGCGATGACTATCTGGTATCGAGAGCTGCCGGAGGTCCCGCTGGTGCAGTGGTTCCACCGCATCGCGATGAACACGAATTACTGGACCGGCTGGCCCGATCAGGACAATCCTTACAACACCGCCTTCTGGCACCTGACCTTCCCCATCACCCTCTGGAACTTGGAGCCGACCACCTAGTTTTATGGTCCATAACTTGGTGTGGCGG
>PWVB01000528.1 GCA_003562365.1 Anaerolineae bacterium | reverse complement strand
TCGAACTACGAGCTCTGGAGTTCTCTCCCCCTGTGTGTTAACATATATTGGACAACTCCGCTCGATAATTTAGAGTGGAATCTAGAGCAGAGGAGTTTCCAGACATGACCTTATCGGGGAACAATGGCAGCAAGCATCGCGATCCGGAAGTCAGACCAACGCCTGCCCGGCGACAGTTCAGCGCAGAAGAGAAGTCACGGATCTTGGCAGAAGTTGACGCGTGCACCGAACGGGGAGAGATCGGTCAGATCATCGAGGACGTCTACCAGACGAAGGGCATCCATTCAGCGCTGGGCTATCTAACGCCGGTGGAGTTTGGGGCAGCTTACCATCTGAAGCGCGACGCCTGAGGCCGAGCCTCGACTCCCGATTGCCCAAAATGTGTCCAGTCAAATGGGGTCACTCCATGGCGCTTCTTCATTGCTGATACGCCTACCTGGACTGGGTCCGCGAGCTGGCTGATCACCCCGCCCGCCTGGTGCGGGATATCACGGCAGATACCATCGAATGTGCCGATCTCTATGCCCTATGCTCCACTGGCTTCTGCCAGTCGCGCGCGCCAGGCGCCAGCCTGTAATCGCGCGGGCACGATCACGCACGGTGCATCCGCTGTGTCCTGCGCCTGCTTGCGCGCTAGATCCCCGAGGTACGCTGTCTTCCCGCTTGCTAGCGACGCAAGGTGTAGGGTGATGGGCATAGAGTCTGACTATTCATCTCCCCGAAACGATACGGCGTCTATTGTGTGCTTGCAAGGCGGCAACTTGGGCCTGGAGTCTGGCTGCCTCATCCTTCAGCCCGGCCTGCTGCAAATTGGTGCTGTAACTTCAACGAGCAACCAGCACCTATCCCGCCTCCGCCTTCATCTTCTTTGCGATCTTTTTTGCCACCATACCCAGCCCGGCGAGCGGGTTGCCGAAGGTGGTGATGACGACATCATAGATGTCGGGGGCTATGCGCTCGATGTTGCGCAGCCGTCGCCGTATGAAGCCTTGGTGGGCCTCCGTGCCCTTCTTTAGCTCCGTTTCGACCTCTTCCAACTCGGCCTGGAGGTCTTCCTTGTCCTCCGGCGGGAGGTCAGGCTTCTGTTGCACGGCAGTGTAGAAAGCGGCAAAGGTCCGTGCTACGGCCTCCTTGTCGGTGCTCTGCTGCTTGATGACAGTGCTGGAGCTGTGATCGCCGATGATGTTGCCGTCGCCGGTGATGGTCGTGGTATGCTTATCCCGCCCGACGAAATCGCCGTGCCTCACGTCGACGTTGCCGCCGACGTAGGCCCCGCCGCCGGTGTTGACCGTGGTGGATTTGCCGGTGGCCTGCTGATACTGATCCAAGAGCGCGTCCATGCGCTGGGTCAGCGTGGCGTCGGCGGCGAGCAGGAACTGTACCGCATTTGTCAGCAGCGCTGCGGCGGCCTGGGGCGACCGCTGGAAAGCCTGCCAGGCCTGAGCGGTTAGGTCGTGGGCTTCCAGCTGGGACACGATCTCGTTCTCAATGGCTCGGGCGTGTGGTAGTGCTTGCGGCGTGATCTGGTCCTTGGCCTCGGTCATCCCTGCCAACACGTTGACGATTTGCTCCGCTTGTTTGGTCATAGGCATCCTCTCCTGGTAGCTCTATCTTTAATCGTGGAGCGCGGGTGACTTGAGATAAGGTGGGTTCAGAAGCACAATCTGGTTCGACCAAGCGACCAGAAAGGAGCCTGTGGACCCATACAACGTATACTGTCCCAATGAAGCGTGTTTGGCAAGTGGTCAAGTTGGCAAAGGGAACCCTCGTGTTCGCAGTCACAAGGTACGCCGCTACGTCTGCGCGGGGTGATACGGTACCTTTGCAGCAACCAGGGGCACGGCGCCGTTCCGGGTGCACGAGCCGGAGGAACAGGTGGTGTTGATGGTGACGCTGCTGGCGGCCTGCTGCTGGGGTAAACAGACCGTGAACCGGCCGCAGCAGGTCTCCGGGCGTTACGCGGAAGCAGTGCATCAAGTGCATCAGCGCCAGCCAAGATGGAGCACTGGTGACCCGGTGGATGCAGCCGGTCAACGCGAATGTTTTGGACCGCCCCTTGCTGATCTGCGTCGACGGCGGCGTCGGTGGGACGGGATCCAGATCGCGCACCCGGTGAAGCCGTATGCGGACCAGCGTACTACGACCTTCATTGGACGCCTTAACGCCACTGTCCAGGCCCGCCTGGCGCCGTTGGTCCGCCGTGGACGTGCCTTGCGCTGCCAGCAGTCCTACCTGCCTGCCGCCGACGACTTGGTCGGCACCATCCAAAAACCTCTGCACGTATCACCACAATCTGCGTCTCAAGCTGGTCATACCAGACGGAGGGCGCGGCAACCAGCGCCTTCCGGCGATGGCTGCCGGGATCACCGACCATTGCTGGACAGGGCGGGACCTGCTTTGGTATCGCATTCTGTATCCTACCCGTGTTACCTAAACGGCGCGGGCGGCTTTCTCGGGCTGACCCGGCGCTGTGAGGGCAGTGAGCCATATGATCACGGTGACCTGTGGTCCTATCCATCTCATTACCTTTTGCTGTGTTTACGGATATGTGCGATCAGGTTCTCTACGAGCTGTCGGACGGCCACGTTGCTGCCCAGATCTACCTTCACCAGGAAAGGCAAGAAGGGGATCAGGAGTTGTAGCTCTGTGCTGATTCCCACGTCTGCCTCCAATACTTCAGTGACCTCGTGTAGGATCCTGCCGACGTCTTCATCTATGGAGGCGATCTGTCGATCACGGATGTCGATGAGCGCCCGGCGCAAGCTATCGACCATCCGCTGCAGTTCGCCCAGGGCGGTGGCGTTAGCGTGCTGCAGGGTGATCACGGCGTTGCGTAGCTCCGCGACCTGGTGCTGCTCGGGGACGGTCAGCCGCCGGGCGATGGCGATCTGCCCCCGGCGCAGGTCCTCTTGGCCGTGCAGTAGGCGTTCCAGCCGCTGGACAATCTCCTGATCCGCGCCGCAGAGGGTCGGAGCGGGAGCGGGAGGGGCAGAGGCAGGCGCCTCGATGATCGGTACCAGATCGAGCACCCTCTCCGGTTCGGCCCCGGCGTGTTCCAGCGGAGCGGGCCAGTCGTAGGCCGCCGGGCCGATGGCGTAGGCCTGTTGGGCGGTGGCTACCACAGGTTGCAGCAGGCGCCAGAGGCAGGAAAAGGCCTCATCGGGGCATGGCGCCAAGACGACGACGGCGTTATCCTGCGCGTGGCGGCGCGCCTCCTCCAGAAGATGGGCTTTGTCTGGGTCGTTGCGAGCGTCCCGCACATCGTCCCAGCCCAGCCAGAGGCCAGTGCGTGATGCCAGATCGCCGGCCAGTTTGAGCAGACTGGTGCCGGCCTGCGGTGGGACGTCCCGACGGGCGAGGATCACGGCGACCTCACGCTCTGCGGCGGCCCAGGCCTGTTCGGCACGGTCGGTGGGATCAAGGCTCAGCAGGCAGATTGGCGGCAGCGCGACGACGTCGAACGGCAGCGGCGGGAGGTCGGCGTGTGCGGCCTGCAACTGGCGAATGGCGCAGGCGCGATTGTGTGGGGCGCGCAAGGGCAGTGGGCGAGGTGGATCGGCCCATATAAGGAGCGGTGCATACGTGAGCAGACTGTCTGGCGCCGTGCGAGGCGCGGGGCTTGTGTGCATATCCCGCCCCACGAAATCGCCGCCCTCCACAGTGACGTTGCCTCCGACGTAAGCACCACCACCGGTGTTGACGTAGGTGATAGGCTGGGCTGGAGGTGCCTCCCCCGACGGCATCTTGCTCGCATCACAGAGCGCGTTGAAACTGACGCCCAGCGACGCCTGGGATAGCGCGTTGAGGCGCTCGATGATCTCGGCCCGCTCGACTCGGCGGGCCTCAGTGTCATCGTGGCGGCGGGCAGCAGCGAGATTGTCGGCCAGCCGCTGCTGGCAGACCTGCACGTCGGCGGTGCGTGGGTGGTCGCGGCCCAAGCGCGCCAGCAGGGCGCGTACACCGGTTTCGTAGCGAGTGTAGGCATCGGTCATCGGTCACCCCGGATGTGAAACTTGATGCGCAAAGGATGAAAATCCTCCGAACTGCGCCTGGGGCTTCGCCCCAGACCCCCCAAGAGATCAATGATCAACAGACAAAGACCAAGGAACTACGGACAAGGCTCAAGGAATGGAGGAGAGGGTTCGGACGCAACGAAATCCCCTGTCGAGGTTCCCGTTCCAGGGAATGCTCCAGTAGCGATAGCCGCAGCGGCACACCGACGGGCCGTCGCTGTACCAGGCACCACCCCGGACAACGCGCAACGTACCGCTTATGGGACCGGTCGGGTTGCGCGGGCCAGATGCGGCGTAGGCATCCTCGGCATACCGATCCCGGCACCACTCCCAGACGTTGCCCACCATGTCGTGCAATCCTTCCGAGGTCGCGCCTTGCGGAAAGAGGCCCACCGGCGAGGTCTGTTCCAGCTCCGCCTCTTCGCTATTGCACAGGCCCTCCTGCCACACATCCCCCCACGGATATGTCCGACCGTCTGGGCCACGGGCTGCCCGCTCCCACTCGGCCTCGGTGGGCAGGCGATAGACGTAGCCGTCGTCCAAGGTGGCTGTGAGCCAGCAGCAATAGGCCACCACCTCATACCAGGATACACCGACGACGGGTTGGGAAGGATTGTTCCACCGGGTGTCATCCCAGTATCTGGGGACGTTTCCGTACACAAATCCGCTGCCCTCATTCCAGTAATCGTCCTCAGAGGCTAATTCCCACCAGCGCTTATCCTCATAGCCGCCACTTCTGACAAAACAGTCAAACATAGCGTTCGTCGTAGGATACTTCGCCACGTCGTAGCCATCCAGATAGGCTTCGCGGCGTGGCAACTCGTTCTTGAAGTGTTTCCTACCCGTTTCCTCAACCCAATGCGCTACCTCTTCTTCCGTACTGCCCATCCAAAACAGGCCGGGCGGGATCCGGATGAAGTCCGGCAGGCCTTGTGGCCCGGTGAAGCGCGGATCTCCGACGCCGGTCTCATCGCCGGGCCGGCCGTAGAGGTGTCCCAACACCAGACCGGCCTCCTGGCGCACAGGGATCGGCGCAGCGGCGGTCGGTTCTGCATATAGCCGGGCATATAGCCGGTTGGCAAAGCCCTGGGCCAGGTTTATGTACCAGGATGGAGGTTGTCGGCGGGCTTTGAGCTGGGCTAACGCCTCGCCAGCCAGTGCATCTCGCGCTAGCTGGCTTTCCGGAGGCAAGGCTTTATCGCCGCCAAGCTTCTGCAACAGTTCCGGCGTATCACTGCTGCGATCCCGATCCTCCGCCAGGTAGCCTACAGCGAACAGCAGCACCTCTTTCCACCACGAGCGCTCTACCACGTCCTGAATCAGCGGCTCATGACGATAGTAGTGCACCCCCAGGTAACAGCCCGCCAGAAACTCCTGCATGGTCAGGTGATCACCAAAGGCATAGCCGGCATCCGTCTCCACTATCAGGCCGCTGTGCTCCACCATCAAGGTGAGATACTGCTGGGCTTTGATCTGGGCGACCGCAGCTGCATCGAAGCGGGCAAAGCGAGGCGCCAGGATCTCCTCGACCAGCACGCGTCGCGAGAGTGTCGGGCGCTCGGCGACTCGCTGCTCTGCCTGGTGTTCCAGCCTTCTGTGCGCCTCAAAAGCAGCGTAGGTCAGGTACTCGTGCCTTTCCTCCAGGGAGAAGTTTCCCCCAATGACAGGTGCCAACTCGTCAACGTCGCCGGCTTGTTGTTTGTACGAGTGGCGCAACAAAATATCGACGTAGGCTCGATAGAGCGCGGCGCGTGTCTGAGGCAACTCGCCGCGCAAGGTGTGCACCACGGCGGCTGTCCAGAGCATGACCGGAGTGCGCACCAGGTTGTGCAGCGCATCCGAATGCTGCACGCGGGCTTCCAGATAGTCGGCGGCGGCCTCGGGTTTGGGAACATCCAATCCCCGGTAGATCGCTTTCGCCATCGCCGTTCGTTGGTCGTTGTCAATATCGCGAACCTGAAAGAGGGCAAAGCGGTCGTCCAAAACCGCGCCGCTGTATGCCGCAATCCGAGCAGTCACGATCAGACGGGTGCCGTTCTCACCGATCAGATCGGCCAGGGCCCGCAGAATGTTACGTACCGTTGTCCGATTGTTGGGATTCGCCACCTCATCCAGAGCATCCAACAAGAGCCACGCCCGCCCCTGGCGGATGTGGCTTTCCAACAAGCCTGCGGGCCAGGGCTGCACGGGCATCCAGCCCGCCGTCCACGCATCGATAAAGCGCAACAGGTTCTGGAGATCGCGGCAGTACTCACCTCCCGCACAGGCGCTTTCGAAGGCTCGTAGTGGCAGAAAGATGGGCAGCGGACGGGGTTCAGGCAGGACGTGCGCAATATCGGGTTCCATCATCTGGGGCGTCTCGGCAGCCAGGACGGCGGTCAAAACTCGCAACAGCGTGGTTTTACCGCTGCCGGCCCGTCCAATGACCACCAGGTGCTTGTTCGTATCCAAGGCCTCGGCCCACGTTCGCGGCCGCTGACGCGTCTCGGCTTCTGCTTGCTTCTCTGCCGGTTCGTCGGTAGGCAGACGCCTCTCTTCTTCCCCGCCCAGGGCATCCAACAATAGCGGGACATAGACCCCAAGCTCGCCTAACAGATCAAGGCGCCGGGCGTTACCCACCCGCTCGTCACGCGCGATGGCCTCCACAAATGCACCGGTGTGCGCCTTACTGTAGCGCTCACGCAGCGCCGCGAGATAGCGTGTGCAAGCGGTTTGGACGCGTGCGCCATCCAAGTCCAGCGGTTGAGGTTGTGCCCTGCCCGCGCCCACATTGCTGCGACTATGGTCACCGACGATGTTGCCGTTGCCGATGATCGTCACGCGCTTGTCGTTCTCTGTCACCCTTGCACCTCCCGTGTTGCTTTCTATATGGCCCCGGCCGGACGTTCGCGGGCTGCGCCCCTACCGGCCCAGCCGGGGCACCGTTGTATTTGGCCGCTTCAGCGCGACTTGACATCGCGGCTGCGTGGGCGACCGGGACGCGGGGGCTGAACCTCTCCTCAGTGTATAGGGGTGCCGTTCGCCGTGCCCATAGGCACGCCGCATCTTGGCAACACCGCGCGGAGCGGTGCGGACGCAACGAAATCCCCTGTTGTTGTTCCTGTTCCTGGGATTGTTCCTGTTGCGATAGCCGCAGCGGCTGCGCCCCCGGCCCCACAGGGCGGTCAGTCGCGCAACGAGGCGCGCCAACCGCCGACCTGCCTTCCAATCTCTGCCAATTGCTTAGAAATGTGCTGATATTGGCCTATACTCATATACTCCCGTTCCTGCCCCAGACGGAGCAGTGCTTTGAGCGTCTCCAACTCAACGTCGGCGTCCAACAGCGCAGCCCGCCGGGCGTCGCCCATCACTTTACGGGCCCGCAGCAGGTGGCGATAGAAGGCCGTCGCCGTCTCCAGCACCTGCCGCGCCAGAAAGAAGCGCTGCGGTCGCGGCCATCCTTCCAGATGCGGTACCAGCCAGAGCAGCATCTCGTGCGTCTGGACGTAAAGCGGTGCTTCTCGACCCACGTTATCGTCCCGGCGTGAAGGCAAAGCGGCGCAGGATGCGCCGCCGCAGTTGGTACGTGTTACCGTGGGCTGCGTGGGCCAACCAGGCCTGCACCGATGCTGTCAGTTCCTCCGGCGATAGGTCGCCCCGAGCGACGGCGTCCCGTTGGCGGCGCAGGCGCTTGACGGCGTAGCGGACGTTGTCGCGTCGTAAGCGCCGGTAGTGCGGGAAGAGCCTCCAGCCCAGAAAGTCGATGCCGTTGGTCACAGGGAAGACTTGAGCCTGGTGCTCGTGCAGGGTCAGTCGTAGTGTGCTCAGGGCATCAATCAGCGCCGCCCGCCAGCGGTGCAGCGCGGCCTTCTGCTCGGCGAAGAGCAGCATATCGTCGCTGTAGCGCACGTAGCCCTTGCAGTGCAGCTGCTGTTTGACAAAGAGATCGATGGGATGC
Source organism: Anaerolineae bacterium (assembly GCA_003562365.1). GTDB lineage: Bacteria > Chloroflexota > Anaerolineae > B4-G1 > SLSP01 > PWVB01. Next base: position 789 of record PWVB01000528.1, on the reverse strand, counting down.
AGGTAGAGATTGGCCCAGTGCTGCGAGGTCAGGTTCCCGATAGGTAATCCACGCGCTCGCTGCACGGCGAACAGGTCATCTCCGCGGAAGTAGACGGGCGTGTAGCGGTCGGTGAGGATCCCGGCGCCGCTCTCCAGGATGCGGTCGATAAGCCAGAGCGTCTCCGGGCAGGCGATGTGGCGGGCCAGTAGATGGTACAGGAGCGCATGGTCGATACTGGGAAAGAACTCTCGCACGTCAGCTTTGAGGACATAAGCATAGCGCCGGGCGAAGTGCTGCGCTCGATCCAAGGCCGCGTGTGTGCCCTTGCCCTTGCGATTGGCATAGGTGTCGTGGATGAAACGCGCCTCGAAGATGGGGCCCACGACGTTCATCAGGGCGTGGTGGACGACCCGGTCGCGGTAAGGCGCAGCGCTGATCTTGCGCTCCTTCCGCTCAATGACGATGAAGTTGCGGTACGGGCCAGGACGGTAGGTCTGTGTCTGGAGTTCGTCTTGCAGGCACAGCAAGTTCTCGCCCAGATTGTGCTCAAAGCTCGCCACCTCCGGCTGCTTGCGCTTGCCGCCGCGCCGGGCCTGGCGGTGAGCCCGGTAGAGGTTCTCGAAATCGTAGATGCCTGGGTAGAGATGCTTGTAGGTTTTGACCATACGTGTGCCTTCCACACTTGATGTGACGACTCTCCCCGCTAAAGCGGGGAGCTTCTCGGGACACGCTCGGCGTTACTTCCGCCCACGTTGCGTCCCGAAGGCCCCGTCCGGGCCAGATGCAGAATATTAACCGCAGCATTTA
>PWVB01000280.1 GCA_003562365.1 Anaerolineae bacterium | reverse complement strand
TGAGAGGCAGGCATTAAAGATGGTCGCCGGGGTGGGTTCACGGAGACCTAAAACGCCCGGGGAGCAGATATCAGACTCTTCGGAGCAATCTTCGTCGAAACGTGAAAATATGGCTGAAGAAAGGCAGCCTTCCAAACCGTGTCAAGTTGGCACAGTTTGGTAAATCAGGGAACCATCCATGTTAGAGTACAAGCTGGCTTCAGGCTATACGATGCCCGCACTGGGATTGGGCACCTGGCAACTGAGAGGACAGACGTGCATCGAGGCGGTACGCACTGCCCTGGATCTGGGATACAATCACCTCGACACGGCGGATGCCTACGGCAATCACGACGCAATCCGCCAAGCGCTTCAAGGCCACGATCCGGACGAGATCTTTATCACCACAAAAGTCCGACGCAACGACCTGCGACACGATGATGTCTTGGCAATGGGCGAGCGCGCCCTCTCAGAACTGGGCATCGACAGGCTCGATTTGCTGCTGATCCACTGGCCCAACGAGCGTATCCCGGTCTCCGAGACCCTGTCGGCAATGGCCGAACTGGTAGAGCAGGGCAAAGTCCGCAGTATTGGCGTGAGCAACTTTACCATCAGACATTTGGAGGAAGCGCTACCGGTGGCCGAAGTACCGATTGCGGTAAACCAGGTCAAATACCATCCCTATCACAACCAACAGGATCTGCTCGACTACTGCAAAGACAACGATATCGTGGTGACCGCCTACTCACCTTTCGGAAACGGCGATCTGATCGACGATCCGGAGCTCCAGCGCATCGCGGCAAAAAACGATCGGTCGTTGCCGCAGATAGTCCTGAGGTGGCTGGTGGCCAAGGGGCTTGTCGTAATCCCCAAGTCGGCCAATCCCGACCACATTGCCGCCAACATGCAGATCTTCGATTGGGAGCTTGACGAGGAAGACGTCCAAGCCATTGAGGCGCTCGGCCGTCGCTGACGGCCTTCCCTATAAGCAGGAGGGCAACGATGTCCTTTCCCGACGCGTTCTACCGCTGGCGGCCCCATCCCTGGCACGGCTTGAAGGTCGGACCCGATGCGCCCCGCATTGTCCACGCCTATATCGAGATCAGCCCGTTCGATCTGATCAAGTATGAGATCGACAAGATCACCGGCTACATGCGGGTCGATCGACCGCAGCTCTCGTCTTCCCAGCCTCCCACGCTCTACGGCTTTATCCCCCGTACCTACTGCGGGGACCGGGTCCGCGATCTTTCACCGAAGGCCGAAAAGGGAGATCAGGATCCCCTGGACATCTGCGTCATCAGCGAACGCTTTCTTAATCGCTCTGAGGTGATCTTGGATGCCCGTGTTGTCGGCGCCCTGCAGGCCCTCGATGGCGGGGAAGCCGATGACAAGATCGTCGCCATCCTGGAGAACGACCCCTTCTGGCGAAACGTCGACGACATTGCCGATCTGCCCGAGGTACTAGTCAACCGCTTGCGACACTACTTCAACACTTACAAAATGATACCGGGCGAGCCGTCCGGTATGTCCATCGAGGCTGTCGTGGGCCGCGAGCAGGCTTTCGAGCTGATCACCGCCGCGATGGAGGATTACGAGGAGATGTACGGCGGCTGAGCCTCACCCTGAGAAGGATCCCTTACGGCGTGCGCCGGGGGGGATCCTTCCACGAAGGGATTCACGTCAGCGTCGTCTGCCACAGCTGCTGCATCTCGGCGCTGGTAGCCAGCAGAGTCTCCAGCGAGCCATCGGCTTCAACGCGCCCGCCCTTTAGCAGAATCACCCGATCGGCGCGCTGCAGCACGGTGCGCCGGTGTGAGATCACCAGGCACGTCGCATCACGCTGAGCGAAGACCCGCGACCAGAGCACCTGCTCTGTCTCCACGTCCAGCGCGCTGGACAGATCGTCAAAGACCAGCAGCTCCGGATCCCGAACGAACATCCGGGCCGCCGCAGTGCGTTGTACTTGGCCCCCGGAGAGTTTGACCCCACGGGGGCCGATCAGGGTCTCCAGTCCATGGTCCAGATCCAGCATGTCCGCATCAAGCACCGCCTTATGGAGGGCAGACTGGATATCCACGCCGGACCCATTCTCAGGTATTCCCATCAGGATATTGTCTCGCAGCGTATCGCTGAAGAGGCGCGGCACCTGTCCGGTATAGGCACAGCGCGGCGGGACAAAATGTGCCGCCGGATCGGCCACGACCTGCCCATTCCAACGAATCTCCCCGCTGTCCCGCGGCAGAAGGCCCAAGAGGACCTTCAGGAGCGTGCTCTTCCCCGAGCCCACCCGTCCGGTGATGACGACGAACTGGCCCCGATCAATGCGCAGGTTAACGTCCTCTATACCGCGCCCTGTCTCCGGATAACGGTACGCGAGGCCCCTGACCTCAAGTGACATCAACCGATGGGCTGGCGTGCGGACGACGTGGGGGATCTCTATCGGCCTTCTGTTGAGTATAACCGGGCGGGGGGCGACCAACGCATCCTGCGGTGCGTCCTGAAGCAGGCCCTCGAGACGTCCTAACGAGACCTTGGTCTGCTGACCCCATGCCGTCATGTTGCCGATCGCCGTAATCCCATAAGTCACCGGACCGAGATAGGTGACGAAAAGCGCAAAGTCACCCACAGTAAAGGTGCCCTGCCCCATAGCTTGAGCGCCCAACAGCAGAATGATCCCCATCGAGATGTCGATGGCACTGTCGGAGATCGTCCAGCGCATCTCCGACACGATGGCGTCCTTGAGCGCCGCTTTGCGCCGCGCTTCGTTGATACGATCGAAGCGCGCCTTGACCCTCCCCTCGGCGCCGTTCACCTTGACCGCCAACACAGCGCCGAAGACATCGCCGATGAAGGCGGTCACTTGGCCTGCCGCAGCCCGACTTGCAGCCCGATAGCGCTGCATATAGCGGCTGAGCACGAAGACGCTTACGATCACCACGATCAGCGGCAGTATCAAGCCCAGGGTTAGCCTGGCGTTAACCTGCATCAGGATGGCCAACCCCACCAGCGCCGCACCGGTCTGCCCAATGACCTCTACTGTCCAATCAGCGCTGAAGTCGGTCATATGATACACATCGCCCCTGAAGCGGCTGATGGCCTCCCCCGGCGGTCCCGGCAGGGCCCGGGCGCCCGGACGCTTGAGGATCTGCGAGAGCATATTCATCTGCAGGAACCCGGCCGTCTCGAAGTAAAACGGCGGCCACGTCAGCTGCCCCAGCATCAACAGGGCAACCCGCCCCAGGGCAATTCCCACCAGCAGGGCCAGCAAGCTCGGGACGTTAGGCCCGGCAGCCACCTCACCGGAAAGAATGTCCAGGATTCGGCGGGTCACCAGACCCGGGATCAACGGGGCGAAGCGAATCGCCGTCCAGCTGAGCAGCGCCAGGCTGAAGAGCCACGGGCGGTGCCGTATCACCCGCCCAGTTACCTTCCAGATACTCATACGAGTACCTCCTCCAGGCCCGTGCGCAACAGGTGCGCGAAATGGGACGTTGGGTCGGCAGCCAGCGACGTGCGCTGACCGAACTCCACGCTGCGGCCCTCCTCCAGGATCATGATCTTCGTAGCCCGCTGTACTGTCGCCAACCGATGCGCCACTATCACGGCCGTTCGCTCGCGGAAGAGTCGATCGACAGCACGTTCCATAAGCCTTTCAGTGAGTGGGTCGAGTCGCGACGAGGCCTCATCCAGTATCACCAGACCTGGATCGTGCAGAAAGACACGGGTAAAGGCCAAGAGCTGCGCCTCGCCAGCGGAGAGCCCTCCACCACTGGCTTGCAGTTCAGTATCAAGCCCGTTAGGAAGATCCTCCACCCACTGATCGAGCCCCAGTTCGTGGATGACCTCCCAGATGATGGTGTCAGGAATACTATCATCAAACAGCGTCAGGTTATCCCGAACGCTGGCCTGGAAGAGCTGCACATCTTGGGTCACGATGCCCACTCGCCGGCGCAGTTCTGCCAGCGGAATTCGACTGACCGACACCCCGCCCACCCGCACTTGGCCACGAAGCGGATCATAAAGCCGGCAGAGAAGGCGAGTAATGGTAGTCTTGCCGCTGCCGGTGCGTCCCAGGAGACCAAGCACCTCACCAGGCAGCAGCTGCCAGGACAGCGAGCGGAGCACCAGCTCGTCGTCCTCATACCGGAAGTCCACGCTGTCAAAGGCCACTTCCAAAGGGCCCGCCGGCAGGTGGAAAGCGCGTTCAGCCTCCGGCTCCCGCACCTGCGGCACCATGCTAAACAGCTCCTCTATACGCTCAATACTGCCGCTGGCCGACTGCAGGTCCCGCAGCTGGCGGGCCAACTGATTGAGCGGCCACTGCAGCATGGTGTTGTAGTGGAAGACAAGGTAGACCGCCCCGATGGTGAGGGCGCCCTCCCACATCAACAAGCCGCCCAAGCCCAGGGCCAGCACCGTCCCCAGCGCCAGCACTCCTTCCGTAAAGCCCCAGTTAAGGGCAACACTGAGGATGAATGCCTTGCGGCTGGCGACAAACAGGGCCCGCAACGCCTGCTGCAGTCCTGCTAAAACATAGGCCACAGCGCCGCTGGCGCGGATATCCTCCGTCCCACCCAGGCGCTCCTCCAGGTAACCGAAAAGCTCGGAGCTTGCCTGGCGCTGCGCCCGCCACAGCGGGGCGGTCACCGAGACCGATTTGCTCAGCACCGCGACTACCACCACGACCAAAGCCAGGAAAGCAGCCCCGATCCGCCAATCCTCGCGAAAGAGCAGCGCCAATATCCCTGTGAGCAGGACCGCATTGCCCACCACCTGGATCGCGAACTGCGAGAAGAAGTTGGAGAGCACATCCACGTCCCCATCGATGCGCTCGATGATGCTGCCAGGCGTCTGCTCATTGTGAAAGGGTAGATCGAGTCTCAGGCAGTGGGCTGCAAGATCGCCGCGCATTCTGTTGGTGGCACGCCAGCGCACATCCTGGGTGACATAGGTAGTTCCCAACTGCACGATCCGCCCAATGATCACCAAGGCAAAGAAGAGCACTGCCCGGCGCATCAGCTGCTCCGAGATACCCTCTGTCTGCGCCACGCCTTGCTGAGCGAGATCGATGAACTCCCGAAGGAGTTGAGGTAGCCACAACTGCAGGCCGATGCCGCCGAAGAGCAGCACCGTCAAGAGCGCGACCTCCCATTTCAGAGGGCGAAGATAGGTGCCCAGCAACGCTCCATACTGCTTCACTGTTTTCATAGATGGATTCCCGTAGAACAGAGATGGCCAAATAGCTGAGTCAGATGCACGGAGGAGTATCCTACCCCAAAGCCGCCACGAGCCAAGCCCAAACCAGGGTTCCTGAGGTCGGCGGCGGGCTATTTTACAGATAACGCGGTGCGTGTTATGGGCTGAGATGATGATACGCTCAAAAACACACTACACTAAATGAGCGGTAGGTGACGACAGTTTATGGCAGCGCCGACGCTGAGGACCTTTGGCGCTCCATTGCTCGCAACCACGGTTCAGGCACCGCCGTTACGTCCTAATACCATCCGACGCCCAAGGCTCACCGCACAGCTAGACGCCAACCTTGCCGGAAAGCTCACCCTGCGCTCCGCACCACCGGGCTTCGGCAAGACATCAATACTGGGTGAATGGTATTCTTACGCGCGGACTTCTGGCTCTGGATCGGTCCCGGGAGGCATTGCAGATAGCAGCTTACCTGCGTCATGCCGCCGAGAGAACTGCTCGATCCGGCGGGATCGTGCGGTCACTGGCGCTGGAGACTGCGGCGCAAGAGCATCTTCGACAGAGCGAGAGGGCGCTAGCATCGCGGACCCGGGCCGTGAGCCAGGCATAGCCACAGAACTGCATCCGCAGCTTGGTGGAGGCGGGACCGCTGCGGCCCACCCTGCTAACCTCCCTTCGTCGAGCGCACCGGGTACGATTGAATCCGTTACATCACAGCTGGCAGAATCCCTCACCGAGCGCGAGATGGGTTCTGACCTTTCTGTGCACCGACCTCTCTGTGCCAGAGACGGCCTAGGAGCTCTACATCGCTGCCAGCACCGTGCGCAGCCGCATCAAGCACATCTACGACAAACCGGACGTGCATAACCGGGGCGAAGCGGTCGCGCGTGCCCACCACCTCCACCTGCTCTGACCCTCCAATTTCCCCAACCGGGGGATGACAATTCTGAAGCTTTCAGCTACCATTGGGACAGAGTGAACGCCGACGCCAGTGGGGGTCGGCCGTCGACGAAAGGGGAACGTTTATGAAGATTCTAATCTACGGCGCCGGAACGCTGGGGAGTGTCTTTGCAGCCCGTCTCGCAGAAGCCGGGCACGACGTGTCGCTGTTGGCCCGGGGTCAACGCCTGGACGACCTGCGGCAGCACGGGATCATCCTTGAGAACTCGGTTACGGGGGAGCAGGAGCGCACGCCGATTAACGCTGTCGAGGCCCTGGAGCCCGAGGATGACTACGAGCTGGTGATGATTGTGATGCGCAAGAATCACGCCTTACAGATCCTGCCCACGCTGGCGACCAATAAGCGCGTGCCGACCTACCTGTTTATGATGAACGACGTCTCGGGGCCGGAGGCCTTTGTTGAGGCGGTGGGCCGGGAGCGCGTCATGCGGGGCTTCCCTCTTCCGGGCGGCAAGCGAGAGGATCCGGTCGTGAAAGTCGTCCCAGACAATGACTGGCGCCCCTGGGAACTACCCATCGGTGAGGTGGATGGGAGCATTACCCCGCGCACCCGGCGCGTTGCCGCGGTCCTGGAGGAGATGCGCGGCTACGAGGTGGACATTCGCACCGACATCGATGCCTGGCTCAAGTATCATTATGCGATCATCGGGCCTCTGGCGATGGCGCTCTATGCTGCCGACACAGATCAGGAACGGATGGCACGCACGCGCGACGCGCTGGTACTGGGCACCCGAGGGATGAAAGAGGCCCTGAGCGCCCTACGCACCATCGGCGTGCCGCCCAGCCCCGCCGTTATGCGCGTTTTCGAGTGGCTGCCGGAGCCGCTGCTGATCTGGATCATCCAGAAGTTCTTGAGTATCGAAAGCCTTAAGGCCGGCCTTGAGGGTCATGCGAAGGCGGCACCTGACGAGATGCAGTACCTGACCGACGAGTTCCGGGCTCTGGTGCACAACGGCGGCGCTGTGACCCCCATGCTTGACCGTCTGTACATCTACTTCGATCAGGACACCCCGCGCATCCCCGATGGCAGCCGGCAGATCCCGATGCGCTGGCACGGGTTGGTTATTCCTGCGCTGCTTCTGGTGGCCTTAAATGCGGGCATCGCTGCGCTGATACTGGGTCGGAAGGATCATAACTAGGTTCGTTGCGCCTCCAGCCGTGAGCTGGGGGCGCTAGAATTCTCTTCCCACTACCCGCCCTGCTGGTGGAGGTACCACAGCACCGGTTGTTCGCGGCCACCGGCTGCCGACAACGTCGGCGGGAGCACCGCCTACGTACTGCGACGAAGTCACAGAGGCGACGGTCATATGCCGACGGCCACACCAGGACGCCACGAGTCTGAGGCTGACCTGGTCGAATGCCCGGGGTGTAGCCTGGCTGGACGACGCTTGAGGCGCTCGTCGAGATCGGCTATAGTTGTTGAAGGAGGCTTTCCAACGAATCGACCATCGATCGAGGCCCGGCGGACGGAAGACGAGAGCTTACTATACACCTGTCAGCGGGAGTTCGAAGATGCCGTGGCTGTGGCCGGGTCTCTATGTCCGGGCAGGCGCGATCCTCAGTTTCCTTAGCCCGAACAGCGCGGAGAATCGCACAGCCATCGCGATGATCGCCCGGTCAGACCCATACGGCACTCTGCCGTGCCACGATCTTCGGCAAGGGGCCATCCTGATGATCGGGCAGCAGAACCTGACACACTAGGGCTGCCCAAATCTGGAGAATGCAGCGATGGGACAGATACTACCTTGGAGGCGTGCTAGATGGTCTATCAGACGGCGGCTCTATCGACCGGTGTGACGCTGGCATATGCGCTGGACGGTCCGGACGAGGCACCGGTGCTCTGTTTTGTCCACGGCCTGGGCGCCAACCTGCGGCAGTTTGCCCCCCAGGTGGAGCACTTCAGCCGCGAGTATCGCGTGCTGCGGCTCTCGCTGCGTGGGCACGGCGACTCGAGCACCCCGCCACAGCCCACGCCAGACAATTACACACCGCGTGTGCTGGCGCAGGATGTGCGGGCGCTGCTGGCCCATCTGCGAGTTGAGACAACACACTTCGTGGGCAACTCTCTGGGCGGGCTTGTGGGCTACGAGCTACTGAAGCTCGGTGATCGCCAGCTCCTCTCCTTGACCACCTTCGGCACGACGGCGGAGCTGCACAGCTCACGCCTCACCTATTGGACGGTGATCGGATCCTTTCGCTTGTTGGGGATCAAGGGGTTGGCAGCACTGGTAGAGCGAACTGCCACTGAGGATCGTGCTGTGGGCCAGGTGCTGGCACAGATGTACCGGAGCGCCACCAAGGAGGCCCTGCTGCTTATCGCCCGACACATCGCGGACTACGATTACACGTCGACAGTGCGGGAGGCGAGGATCCCTATGCTGCTGATCCAGTGCGCAAGAGACAAGGAGATCAACGCAGCCCAGCCCTCAACGCTGGCAGCGCTGCGGCAAGCTCCGCACGGCAGCGTAGTTGCCCTAGAGAACGCAGGGCATTTTGCCAATATGGAACAACCCCTGGTCTTCAACGAGATCCTCCGCGGCTTCCTTGCGCAGGCTCGAGGCGACGGTTAGCTGACATCACGAACAACGGCTGTGCCAAGAGAAAGAGAGTCACCTATGCCCAACACTGGCGGGTCCCCTGGCACCGATCCCTCGCTGCGGAAGGTTATCACGAGCCTCCGCCATATCACAACTCAGCTACGGCCCGGACCCCGCGTCTGGCGCGGAGCGACCTGGGGCGTGAGCCTCGCGGCAGCCCTAGTATGGACGGCAATGGCAGCGCACGCCTTTGGGCCTGCCGGGCCACTCAGCCTCATACTGGGCCTTCTGGGCGGGCTGCTGCTGGGCGGCGCGGCCGGCGGCCTTTTGATCCTGATCGACGCAGTGCTGGGCAGCATCCCGTCAGGCTACCGATGGGCCATCACCGGCGCCCTGCCGCTGTTGCTGCTCAGCTATCTCGCCATCCCGCTGATCTTCGGCACACTCGCCGTCGTGGCCGGCATCATCGTCGCGAGCTCGCTGGTGGGTGCAGGGGTTGCTGCGCTCAGCGGCGGACGCGAGCGCCTTACCGGCTGGCAGCAGGGGGTCACCTTTACGGGGTTAGCACTTGGGGGGCTCACCCTGATCGGCGGGGGACTGCTGCTGATGACCGGCGGCTTTGCCTGGGCGCCGCCGGTTAATGCGGGGGCAGTCTCCGCTGCGAACGTCACGCCGCTGACACTATCGGATCCGTCCCAGCCAGGATCCTACGCCGTTCAGACCTTGACCTATGGCAGCGGTGAGGATCGCCGGCGCCCCGAATACCGCGCGGTCGGGCTGCGCACTAACGCCGTAGACGCCTCCGCTCTGATCGAGGGCTGGTCGGGTTTGCGGCGGGCCTACTGGGGATTCGGCCCTGAGGCTCTGCCCATCAATGGACGGGTCTGGTATCCAGAGCCTGCTCAGGGCACCGCCGCCGAGGACCGCGCCCCCTATCCGCTGGTGTTCTTCCTTCACGGCAACGCGCTTATGGAGAACGATTCCGATGCCGGCTACGCCTACTTGGGCGAACTGCTGGCCAGCCGCGGATTCATCGCCGTTTCAGTGGATCAGAACTTCCTCAACTTCTCAATGTCCGCCGACCTTCTGTTCGTCTCCCCTTTGAAGGACGAGAATGATGTGCGCGCCTGGCTGCTGCTGGAACACGTCCGGCAATGGCAGACGTGGCACACGACCCCGGGAACGCCATTTTACGAACAGGTAGCCATGGACGCCATCGGGCTGGTCGGGCACTCACGCGGCGGCGAGGCCGTCGCCATCGCAGCCGCCTTCAACCGGCTGCCGTATCATCCCGACGACGCAACGGTGGTCTTCGACTACGACTTCGATATCCGCGCCGTGGCATCGATCTCGCCCGTTGACGGGCAGTATCGTCCCGGCGACCGGCAGCTGCCGTTGGGTGACATCAACTACCTGGTACTCCACGGCGCCCATGACATGGATGTCGTCAGCTTTGCCGGCGCACGGCAATATGCCCGCCTGAGCTTCAGCGGCAGAAAGGACGCCTTCAAGGCTGCCCTCTACATCTACGGCGCTAACCACGGTCAGTTCAACACCGAATGGGGGCGTCGCGATCTCTTCGGGCCCGTGATGCAGCTGTTCAACCTGCGCACGCTTATACCCGCTGCCGATCAGCAGCAGATCGCCAGAGTTGCCCTCGGCGCCTTCCTGGAGGCCGCGCTGCGGGACCAGACCGGCTACCGCGCGCTCTTCCGCGACCCCCGCACCGCCGCGACCTGGCTGCCCGACACCGTGATCCTGAACCAGTACCATGACTCGGAGACGGTGCTGGTATGCGATTACGACGAGGACATCAACCTGAGCACCACGACATTGCCCGGCGGGACGCTGCTTGGTGAGCAGTTGACGGTCTGGCGCGAGCAGGTCGTGCCCCTCAGATGGGAAACGCTGCAGACGAGCGCCGTCTACCTGGGATGGGATCACGCAGCGACGGAAGAAGCCCCACGCTACAGGCTCGTCCTGCCGCAGAAAGCGCTGGTGCTCAACTCAGAGAGCGTGCTGCGTTTCTCTCTCGCCGATGCCGATGAAACGCCTACGCCCAATAGTGACCAAGGGCATCGCTGGACGCAGGATGAGCGCGCCCCCCTCGACCTGACGCTGGAGGTGGTGGATGAGGGGGGCAACACAGCACGATTACCGTTGAGCCATTTCTCACTTCTCCAGCCGCAACTGCGGAGCCGCATCGGCAAGGCCGCCTTTATGCACGCGCTGCCCCTTTCAGAACCGGTCTTCCAGACCTTTGAATTCCGTCTAGAGGACTTCACGGCCGTCAACTCAGCTTTCGACCCTACCGCCCTGCACGAGGTACGCTTCGCCTTCGACCGGAGCACGGCGGGCGTCGTGATCCTCAACGACATCGGCTTCGCCCCGGTGAGATAGGGAGGCCCGCGCAATGCAGAAGCCCCGCTCGCTACTCTGGATACTGCTCAACCTGGCTCTGGGGATTGCCGGCGGCGTCACGCTCGGCTGGGGACCGCTAGCCGGATCCACGCCGCTCATTGCGGTCTTAGGGGTGGTGGGCGCCCTGCTTGGCGGCAGCATCGGCTGCTGGTCAGAGCGCGAGAATAGCCACCGGTGGGTGCTCTGGGGCCACGGCCTCATCCTCTTGGGCGTCGCCCTGGCGGCCCTGATACCCCTGTACCGCATCGGCAGCTTTCCGATGCCGGGTGAGACCCGCCTCGGCAACTTCGAGCGGCTCTGGCAGGCGATGGCCTACGCCTACCCCTACTTTGAAGCAAAAGACGTAGCATGGGATGAGGTATACGCGCGCTACCGTCCACGCGTAGCGCGCGCCGACAGCGACGAGGCTTACTGGCGCGTGATCGGCACTATGCTGACGGAGTTGAACGACGGACACACCGGACTCACCTCGCCGTCGCCCCGGGCAGGCCGGCGCTACTTTGCGATCTGTCGCGACGTGAACCGCCTGATTGTGCTGGATGAGGTCGGGGCGACAGCCCGTGCCGCCGGCCTTCAACGAGGCGATATCGTGCTTGCGGTGGATGACCTGGCGGTAGAGGAGGCGCTGACAGCACTACCGCCGGTACTGCGTGACGGCTCGACGCCGCAGCAGCGGCGGGCTCAAGCTGCCTCTAACGTGCTCAGCACCACCCAGGACACCCTCAAGGTCACCGTCACCGGGCCTGCCGGCGAGCGCACTGTCACCCTGGTCTGGCCGGACGCCCCCCCCACCCCAGAGCCAGAAGAGGCCGAGGTCTGGCAACCGCTGGTCACCGGCAGACGCCTGCCCTCCGGCGTGGGGTTGATCCGCGTCCCCACCTTCCAGAAGACTCCGGGGCACGATCTGGTAGCCGAGTTTGACGCAGCACTGGACGGACTGCTGGAGGCACCGGCCCTGGTCCTCGACCTGCGCGGCAACGGCGGCGGCACCACTTTCATCTCCGACCGCATCGCCGGGCGATTTCTGAGTGAGCGCTTCACCTACGGTCGGGAGTACTTCCGCGCCCGTCTGCCACAGCGCGGCTGGCGTCCCCGGCTTGACTATCACATCAGGCCCCGGGGGACAACCTACACCGGCTCCTTGATCCTGCTCATCGATGTGGACAACTTCAGCACGGCCGAGAACTTCATCGTGGCCTTGGTGGACTCGGGCCGCGCAATGACCGTAGGACGCCAGACGGGGGGCGGTAGCGGCAACCCCGTGAGCTTCAACCTGACGGGCAGCGGACGGGTGCGCTTTTCCACCGGCGACTTCCGCCGACTCGATGGCACGCCCATTGAAGGTGTCGGGATCGCCCCGGATATCCCGGTAACCTGGACGGTGGAGGCGTTCCGCGAGGGCCGCGACCCTGATCTGGCAGCCGCAGAGACGCTTCTATCCAAGGATTGACTGACCATACGCAAGGTTGCGTGCAGGCACCGATGAGAGGCGCGTAAGCCCCCACGGGGCGTGAACCTGGTCATTGGTCCAGGCGCATCCTGTACAGATTACCGTTACCACCTCAACGGGGACGAAGTATGATGTTAGCATAGTATCCAGTTCCTATAGAGGAGAAGGAGAGCAAGCGTGGAAGAACGAACGTACACCTACACTCAGTTGGGGATGCTGGTCGGCACCGTGATCGGTGGGGGGATTGGCGTCGTTTTATTCGCCATCACAGGGAATGCCGTTTATATCGCTATCACCGGCGCCGGTACCGCTATCGGCATCATCCTTGGCGCTGGTGTGGATAAAAGCATCGATTCGGGGCACTCATAGCCGAATGTCGACAATGAATCTACAAAGGGGATTGCATATGAAACTGATCACAGCTTGCCTGACGCTCACCGTCCTTACGTTCATCGCCCTCGCCTGCTCCCCTTCAGTCCCGCCAGAGGATGAACAGCTGCAGACAGGGCAGCTGGTCTTCCGGGCTGATGTGGGTCAGGACGCAACCGAAGATTTTGTCATCAACCTGAAGGTTGCCAATACCGGCCTGCGCAAAACAGCGGCCCAGCCCGGTGCCAACGCCGTGATGGAACTGCGCGATGAGCACGATATCCTGCAAGCCAGCAGCCACATTTCGAGCCTCAGTGCCATCGATCCGGAGGCCACTCTCGACACTGCCGAGTGGCGCGGCCGCCTAGATCCGGGCACCTACCGCGTCTTATGGGGCGCATCGGGCCTGAGCTACTCTGTGGTGGAGTTTGTCATCTTCGAGCAGAATGGACGCCCAATCTTGGGCGAGCAACGCATTATGGCATATCCCAATCTGCCTATGCCGGATCTCCCCACGTTCGGAGAGGCACAGCCCCTGGTTGACCGGGCTATCGCCCAGCTCAGCGACACTTTGGATGTGGAGACCGACGCCATCGCGGTACAGCGGGTGAGCCCGCGGGAGTTCGCCGATACCAGCCTCGGCGTGCCCGAACCGGATCAGCTCTATGCGCAGGTGATCACGCCCGGCTACGTCATCGAACTCAGCTATGAGGATCTGTCCTATATCTTCCACGGCGCCGGCGATCAGCTGGTGTTCATCCCGCATGAGTGAACCCGACGGATGAACACCCATAATGCTGCTATTCTCGCCACCAGGCTCAGCCGCCACTTCGGCACCACGCGAGCAGTGGATGAACTGAGCCTGGAGGTCCCCGTCGGTACGATCTTCGGCTGCCTGGGCCACAACGGTGCAGGCAAGACAACCACCGTGCGGCTGCTCAACGGGGTACTGGCCCCCACTGGGGGCTCAGCGCAGGTGCTGGGACTGGACCCGACAACGGCAGGCTCGGTTCTTCGGCACCGCACCGGTGTGCTGACCGAGACGCCTTCACTGGAGGAGCGGTTAACAGCCCGGGAAAACCTGGAGATCTACGCCGATCTCTATGGGTTACCTAAAGCAGAGGTAGATCAACGCGTCACTGAGCTGCTGGAGATGTTCGAGCTCGGCGACCGCGCTGCCGAGAAGGTCGGCGGTTACAGCAGAGGGATGAAACAACGACTGGCCCTCGCCCGGGCCCTGATCCACCGCCCAGAACTGCTCTTCCTCGACGAGCCGACATCGGGCCTGGACCCCGTCGCAGCGCGTCAGGTGAACGACCTGATCCTGCGACTAAGCCGGAGAGAGGGGCGCACCGTCTTCCTGTGCACTCACAATCTCGTGGAGGCTCAGCAGCTGTGCGACCAGGTAGCAGTCCTAGAGCACGGACGGCTCGTAGCACTGGGCACGCCGCGAGAACTGATTCAACAGGCGGCCCCCCGCGTGCCAGTTGCCATTGAGGTCAATCCGCAGGACGTCACCAAGGCGACGGCCGCGGCAACCGGACCAGATGGCAGCGGACTCGAGCACCAAGGGGATGGCCTGTTTACAGCACACCTCGGCCGCGAGGACATTCCCGACGCCCTCAAAGCTCTAGTGACAGCCGGGGTGCGCGTCTACCGGGTGATGCCCCAGGAGCCGAGCCTGGAAGACGTCTACTTTGCCCTCCACGAAAAGGAGACCGAACGGTGAACTTCCGCGCCATTGGCGCTATCGTACGCAAGGATCTCAAGGTCGTCTCACAGAACAAGGGCGTGATGATCCCCCTGATCATCGTGCCGGTGGTCATGTTGATCTTACTCCCGGGGCTGGTGGCCCTGCTGCCTCCTCTTCAGAATGTCCCCGGATTCGATCGGGAGATACAGGATCTGACCGATCTTCTGGACCAGATGCCCCCGGCGCTTCAGGCCGAGCTGGTCGGCTACACCGAGCTGCAGCGCATCGTCGTCCTGACCATCGTCTACATGCTGGCACCGATGTACCTGATGGTGCCGCTGATGGTGGCCAGCGTCATTGCCGCCGACAGCTTTGCCGGTGAGAAGGAGCGGGGCACGTTGGAGGCTCTCGTTTACACGCCAACCACCGACCAGGAGCTTTTCTTGGCCAAGTTACTCTCGGCCTGGCTGCCGGCGATGGCCGTTGCCCTGGTGGGGTTCGTCCTCTACAGCGTGACGGCCAATCTCGCGGCCTGGCCTACCATGGGACAGCTCTTCTTCCCCAACGCGATGTGGGTGGTGCTGGTGGTCTGGGTCTCGCCGGCCGTCGCGGGGTTGGGACTCAGCACCATGGTCCTGGTCTCCTCACGAGCGCAGGGCTTCCAGGATGCCTATCAGATCGGCGGCGTGGTGGTCCTGCCGATGCTTCTGCTGGTCATCGGGCAGGCCACCGGTGTGATGTATTTCAGCCTGGGGCTGGTGGTGCTGCTGGGCCTGGTGTTGTGGATGATCGATCTGGTGCTCATTTGGCTAGGCGGTCGCACCTTTCAGCGCGACACCATCCTGGCACGGCTATAATCACCGTTGAGCTCAAGGACCTAGAAAAAAATGGAGACCATCACCTACAGAGGCACACGGCTCTCACGTCTGGGCATCGGCTGCTATGGGGTCAGCGGCGCTTACGGCAAGCCAGATCTTGAGCGGTTTACCGGGGTGCTGCGCCGCGCCTATGACCTGGGCGTCACCCTTTTCGATACGGCCGACGTCTACGGCCCGGGGGAGGAGGTCCTGGGCCGGGCTGTGGCGCCCTTCCGCGATCAAGTCTGCATCGCCACCAAGGTCGGCGCCGGCCCGGATGGCAAGCCTAACTGCTCCCAACCTCACGTCCTGGCGTCGTGCGACCGCAGCCTGCAGCGATTGAAGACCGATTGGATTGATCTCTATCAGGTGCACGTCAATGATCCCCATACGCCTGTGGCTGAGACGGTGGCAGCCCTCGAAACCCTGAAAGCAAGGGGCAAGATCCGCCACTACGGCGTGGGACACCTACCTCCGTCTCGCTTGGTCGAGTATCTGGCAGCCGGTGATATCTTCTCGATGCTGGTCGAGCTCAACGCCACCACCCGTGAGACCCTCACCACCAGCCTCCCACTCTGCCACCAACACAACGTAGGGGCCATCGCCTTCAGCATCACCGCCCGTGGCCTACTCACAGGCAAGATCGGGCCCCATCCCCGCTTCGAGCCCGGCGATATCCGACGCATCGATCCACTGTTTCAACGCGAACGGCTCGCCTCCGGGTTGCGCGTCGCCGAGCGGTTCAGGCAGCTGGGGCGGAGACTGGACAAGACAGCAGTACAGGTTGCCATCGCCTGGGTTCTGGCGCAGCCGGGCGTCATCTGCGCCCTCACGGGCCCATCAAACACGGCCCACCTGGAGGAAAACGTGGGCGGTTCGGGATGGAAGATCCCCCCTGGTGAGTTGGCCGATCTGACACGCTTCCTGACTGCCGAGGACGGGCGGCTCCAGCGCGGGCAGATGATGGAATTGGAGGCCATTCTCAAAGCCGAGAGCGTCCCCGAGCAGCTGTTTGCCGACCTGATCTATGTCCTGGAGACATTGGTGACGTTGGGGCTGGCGCAGGAGGAGCAGATTCTTCCGCTCTTCCAACGGCTGTGGGCGCTACGCGACCAGCCTGAGCCGGAGTCGCTCACACAGATACGAGCCGAGCTGCGAGCGGCATATCTTCCGCTGCTGACAACCCTGCCAGAGACGGGATCAGAACTAGATGGCTTTTTATGAGACCAAGCCGGCGAACACCGCACGCCACGTGCTCCACGCGGTCCTAGGGGCCGTCCTGATAGCTCTGGTGATGTTCGCACCGCCGGCGTCGGCGAACATCGGGACGGTATCGGCGACCAGGAACCGGCCGGCGAGGGACATAGCGCTCGACAATCCAGAAAGCCTGGCGGCGTTCTTCGACGCTATCGTGCCTGGGACAATCGAGGCTCATTCGCTGCCGGGCGTGACGTTGGCGGTCGTCAAGGACGGCGAGCCGATCTTCGCCAAAGGCTACGGCCACGCCGACCTTGAACGGAGAATACCAGTTGATCCAGAAACGACGCTCTTCGATGTGGGATCCATCGCGAAGCTCTTCACCTTTACCGCAGTGATGCAGTTGGTCGAGCAGGGGCGGCTGGACCTCCATGCCGACGTCAACCGCTACCTGACGCACTTCCAGATACCGGCCACCTTTCCCGAACCGGTCACGGCAGCCCACCTGCTCACCCACACCGGCGGCTTCGACGAATGGGACCTCGGGGCCGCCGCCCGCACCCCCGAGGCGGTGCTGCCCGTCTGCGAGTATCTGGCGCAGCGGCTTCCACCCCGGGTCCGTCCCCCCGGCCAGCTCATCGCCTATTCCAACCACGGCACTGCCCTTGCCGGCTGTCTGGTGGAGGAGATCACGGGCAGCCCCTTTGCCGACGCTGTCGACACCCAGATCTTCACGCCCCTGGAGATGACGCGCAGCACGTTTCTGTGGCCTGCGGATCTGATGGCGGATATGGCAGTGGGCTATCGGCTGGACAACGGAATGCTGCACCCGATGGACCGCTACTACCGCCACTTCGGCCCCGCCGGGGAGCTGAAGACCACGGCCACCGACATCACCCGCTTTATGATCGCCCACCTGCAGGCAGGCGTCCTCGCCGACGCCCGCATTCTCGATCCGGAGACGGCGCAGCGTATGCACCGGCAGCAGTTCACGCACCACCCGCGCCTCACCGGTTTCACCTACGGCTTCTTTGAGGATGAGATCAACGGCCGCCGGGCGCTGGTGCATGGTGGCGACACCAACCCGATCTTCTCCAGCCTGTTGGTACTGCTTCCCGAGGAGCAGGTGGGGTTCTTCGTCGCCCACAACACGGCCGAATATGCCTTCCGCGATGCACTGGTCCGGGCGTTTATGGATCGCTACTTCCCGGACCCAACCCCGTTCACGCCGCTCCAGCCTGTGGCGGATCACGCCGATCGGGCAGGACGCTTCACCGGGCGCTATGCCCCCACCTTTATGACCCGCGAGACGAGCCTGGAGAAGCTGCTGACGCTCTTTGCGCAGTTCCGCATCACCGCGGATCCCGAAGGTGTCCTGACGTTGCACGAGCCGCCGCAGCTGGCAGGCGACGAACCCACTCGCTGGGTGGAGGTCGAGCCTGAGGTCTTTCAGCGCCTCGACCGGGACGACCTTCTGATCTTCTTTGCCCATAACGCTTGGGCGACGAGCCTATACCCGGCGGCGGCCTTCGTGCGCCGCACCTGGGTGGATGGGCCGACCTTCCACTTGGCGCTGCTGGGCATATGCACGCTGCTCTTCGTCTCGGCCCTGGCCACCTGGTTCTGGCGCCGGCATCGGGCAACGCTGGGGTGGCACCAGCAGCTTCTACCAGCGACCGCCGCCCTCGGCCTGCTCTTCATCATCGGGGTGGCCGTGATGCTGCAAGCCCTGGCCTTCGATGCGATCTACGGGCTGCCACTATGGGCGCAGGGGCTGCTGGGACTCCCCGTGCTGGTCGCGGTGCTGACGATATTGGCGCTGGCAGGCACGGTCCGGGCGTGGAAAACGGGTGAAGGATCGTGCATATCCCGGGTGCACGATAGCCTGATTGTCCTGGGGACTCTGGCGTTTCTCTGGCAGGTACTCTACTGGAACCTGACGATCCTTCATCTGTTGTAACCGGCGCCGGCCACCGAGCTAGCGGCGAGCACACTGACAAGCAGCGGCTGAGAGACTCGACGGCCAGCGTGGAGGTCCTGTGTCCAGGACAATCGTGATCCGCCTGTTGCTTCTGGCAACTGCCCTGCTGAGCAGCTGCACCGCAGCCCAGCCATTGACCCTGGAAGCTGCACCCTGGCAGGATGGAGAGGTCAGCGTGTACGACGTCCTTAACGCTGGCGGGGCCAGCGTCGGAGCTGCTTCGTGGACCTGGCACAGCGATCCGGAAGGTTGGGCGCTGAGCTACGACGTCACCCTCGATACCGGCGAGCAGGGTGCTGAGGTCATTGTGGGTCCAGACCTATTCCCGGTAAGATCACGGCTGACGCGTTCGGGTGCACACCACGAGACCATCTACAGCGCCGATAGCATCACCATCATCACTACGGCCGACGATGGCCCCCACACCGTTGATCTGCTGCCCCGCCCCACTCATCCCATTGACAACAGCCAGAGCCTGCAGACGCAGCGGGCTTTGCCGCTTGCCGCAGGTTACCGCACCACATATGCCAACGTCATCCCCAGCACTCACCAGGTGGTGAGGACACAGGTGCGCGTCGTCGGCGCGGAGACGCTCACCGTCGCCGCCGGGACCTTTGAGACCTGGCACGTTGAGATGGTCAGCGGACAGAGCCGGCGCGCTGCCTGGTATGCTCAGGAGGCGCCCCACTTGCTGATCCAGTACCAGCATCGCGACACAGGATCAAAGATGCAGTTGCGACACTGGCAACCAAGCGCAGGGGAGTTGCAGCGACCGACCCCCCAGGAAGGCGACCACATCGTCCCGGCGACGGCTATCGATCCCAAACCGCAATGGACGCTGGTAGCGGTGGCCGTTCTGATCCAGTATCCGCTGATGCTGCTCTTTCCGTTGTTGCTGGGTTGGCAGCTCAGACGCCGTCTCGGCATAGGCTGGAGCCTTTTCTGTGCGGGAGCGCTCACGTTCATTGCCTCGCAGGTCGTCCATCTGCCGCTTAACTGGGCATTGGGCCTGATCGGTGGGGGGCGCGGCGTCGCCCTGTGGCCCCTGCCGTGGATGGCTCTGGTTGCCGGCCTGAGCGCCGGCCTCTGCGAGACGCTGGCGCGCTGGATCGCGCTACGCTTTTGGTTGCGGCGAACCCGCAGCTGGGCCGAGGCACTGCAGTTGGGCGCAGGGCACGGCGGCATCGAAGCGATCATCTTCGGCCTGTTGGCCGGGGTGAGTATGGTCAGTGTGTTGACGATGACACTGGCGGGCCAGAGTCTGCCGGAAGTCGTCCTATATTGGCAGACGCCCTGGTATGCCTTCATCCTGGCTGGATTGGAGAGAGTCTTCGTCATCGCCTTCCATATCTCAATGTCGGCCCTGGTGATGCGAGCGGTGATGCGGCGCCAGATCGGCTATGCCGCCGCCGCTTTTGGAGTTCATACCGCGATGGATTTCTGGGCGGTATGGGCAATGCCCACCTTCGGTATGGTCTGGACCGAGGTGGGGCTGGGCATAATCGCGTTGGGATGCCTGGTGTTGATCCTGCGCCTGAAGCCAGAGAGCTCCGGAACCACGGCAGCCGCCGCGGTGAGTCGGAACAACAACCGGGCCGTACCGTCAGACCCTGACACTGCAATCTGATGTCGTGATCCGGCGAGCTCGTCCGTAGGTACGGCGCTGCCGCTCATTACAACGCCTTGACTCCCATCGATCACCTCACTCAGCCAACGGCCTACAATGCCCACCACCTGGCGCTGGCAGATCGACAGAACTGCCGTCTATTGCGAGTTTCATCGCTCGCGCAGGCTGTGGCGCTGAACAGCGGCACCACGATGCTCACCCGCTCGACCAGGCTTGCAGAGGGAATCCTGGGCAGTGGTGCGGCGATGACACTTGACCATTGCCATCCGGCCTTCTTGAGGGTATCATCAATGAGAGCCAGTCACCAAGGACATCGGAGGTGCCGGATGCGTCGCGCCGTCTTTCTCTCTTCACCCGACCTGTGGCAAAGGGGCTTTGGCAGGAACCACCCGCTTAAGCCGGAGCGGCTGAGACGCACGCAGGCCTTGCTGGAGGCCTACCACGCCTTCGACGTGCCCCACGTCGAACTCGTCGAGCCTCGCCCGGCGTCGGACGAGACGCTGGCTCTCTTCCACACCCCTGCGTATATCGATGCCGTACGCCGGCTCAGCACAGGCGACCGATCGGTCCCGGCTCACGCCTACGGTTTCGGCCCCGGTGACAACCCCATCTTCGAGGGTATGGACAAGACCTCACGACTGAAGACCGGGGGAGGCATCCAGGGCGCAGAGCTGCTGCTGGACGGCGCATGCGACGTAGCCTTCAACTACAGTGGCGGGCTCCACCACGCGCTGCCCGCCCGGGCCTCGGGATTCTGCATCTTCAACGACGCCGCCGTCGCCATCGCTTGGTTGGTGGAACGCGATCAGAGGGTGGTCTACATCGACATTGATGCCCACCACGGCGACGGCGTCCAGGCCGCCTTTGAGGAAACTGACCGCGTACTGACGATTTCCCTTCATCAGGACGGCCACACCCTCTTTCCCGGTTCCGGTTTTGTCGACGAGATCGGGCGGGGCGCCGGGGAGGGCTACAGCGTCAACGTCCCCCTGCGCCCCCGAACGGACGACGAGACCTACCTCTGGGCCTTCCGCGAGATCGTCCCGCCGCTGGTGCGCCGCTTCAGGCCCGATGTCCTGGTGACCCAGCTCGGGGTGGACACCCATTACCAGGACCCGCTCACCCACCTGATGCTGACAACCGAAGGCCACATCGCGCTCTTCGAAGAGCTGGCGGCTCTGACGCCGGGGCGCTGGCTGGCCTGCGGCGGCGGCGGCTATGCCCTGGACGTGGTGCCCCGCTCCTGGACGCTAGCCTTCGAAGTGATGTCCGAACAGACCTTCGAGGATGCGCTGCCCGACGCCTACCGGGAAGAATACGGAGGACGCTGGCTCCACGATCACCAGGGCCCGGACCTCAGCGAGCTCGTGCGCAAGCGAACACGAGAGCGGGCTGAGGAAGTTGTGGCGGCGGTCAAGGAGATCCACGGACTCTAGGACCGCTGGCGGACGGCGGACAGCCAGGTCCGACCTTGCCAGATCCTGCAGACCTAAGGGCTCGTAAACCTATGACGTCCCGCGCGTTTGCAGCTTGGCCTATCCCGCACGCTGCTTTCGTGTTTGAGGTCTGCGAGCTTTAAGCACGTTTAGCGGCTTAGCCTCGCGACATTGGTCGCGCGACGGGCAAGGTATTGATTAACAGACCCTAAGTGGTTTTCTAAATAAGTAAATAAGCTATACTACCGTTCATAGAAACGGAGGCCATCATGCCAAAACGAGTAGTACTAAGAGCTTTGACAGACGAAGAGACGGTGGAGGTGCAGCGTTTAGCAGCCTCGTGCACCGCTCCGAGGCGGAGCGTGCAGCGGGCCCAGATCATCGCGGCATTGGTGGCGGATCCCACACTGACTGCCTCAGAAGCGGGACTCCAGGCAGGGTATACGAGCCGACAAATCGGTCCGCACTGGGTGAGGCGCTTCAATGAAGAGGGGCTCGCGGGTCTGGAGGATCGTCCGCGATCCGGACGACCGCCGACATATTCCGAGGAGGTGCGTAATAAGGTCATCGACTTGGCGCTTCAGAAGCCCCGGGGTCTCGGATATCCCTTCCAACTCTGGACGCTTGAGCGGTTACAGACGGCCTTTGAGGAGCGCGAGGGCATCCGCTTATGCGACGTCACGATTTGGACCTGGATGGAAGCGGCGGGGTTCACGTGGAAACACCAGGAAAGTTGGTTACGTGACGCTGAAAACCACGATGATGAGTTCGTGGAAAAAAGGGGAGCCTAATTGCGGCGTATGTGGCGTCCCCACCGCACACGCGCGTGATCTGTGTCGACGAAGTGAGGCTCTTGCTAAGACCTATCCGGGGGCAGAGTGGAAAACCGGTCCTTACCGGGCCACCTTCGAACCAGGCTATGGGCGACGGGGTACGGTGTGGGTCTTGGGCGCGTTTGAACCGGCGACGGAGCAGGCCACGATGGAGCTGAGTCCCCGACGGGATCGTGCCAGTTACATTCAGCTGTTGGAGAAGATGGTCACTGCGTTCCCTTTGGACCAGTGGCTCATCAGTACCGACAACCTGAGCACCCATCACAGCCACGAAACACACCTGGCGTTGGCAGCGTGGCCGGAAATTCGCACGCAGTTCATTCCAAGATATCCGTGCTGGTTGAGCCGTCGTGGAAGCAATTGCGGAGCTTGGCGCTCAAGGGCCGCCGCTTTGAGGATACGGATAACTTGTGTGAGGCTTTGATTGGCGCGTTGGACTACTGGAATACTCATCGGCGTCCCTAGATCTGGAAGAAGCGCCCCCAGGAACAGGTGACGGTACGGGGCGGATAGGGCGCTGTGCACAAGCATCATATCTCAGCTAGGCAATACGAAACCCTTCTAGGAGTCACGATGACACCAGCACGAAGCACAGCCGCTGACCACCGGATGGTCTCCCACACTCCCGGTCGCTACGCCGGATGGCCAGCGAATTACGGGATCTGGTCGTGGGGTACCGAGGTGGTGGTGGGATTCATCCAAGGGTCCACCGATACCAGCGTATCGGGACATAAGCGCTCCAGGGCCCATCCGTTCGAGACCCTGCAGGCCCGCACCCTCGACGGCGGCGAGACCTGGGAGGTGACACCGATACCGTGCCGCACGCCGGAGGGCAAAGCACTCTCGGCCAACGAGCATCAGGACCCACTGCTGCAGGTTGATGAAGCGGCGTTGCGGCGCAAGCCCTTCCCCCCACCGGACGCGCCCCTCGACTTCACCCATCCCAACTTCGCGCTGCTGTGCGCCCGCACAGGACTGGGGGCCGGCGCCATTTCCTGGTTCTACGTCTCGACAAACCGCTGTCGCAGCTGGCAAGGCCCCTACCATCTGCCCAGTTTCGGTCAGCCGGGGATCGCAGCGCGCACCGACTATCTGGTCTCCGGCCCGCAGTCGGCACTGCTCTTTCTCACGGCCGCGAAATCCGACGGCCGAGAGGGACGGGTATTCTGCGCCCGCACCATCGATGGTGGGCAGACCTTCAGCTTCGAGGCCTGGATCGGGCCAGAGCCCGCCGGGTACAGCATTATGCCGTCCTCGGCGCAACTCTCCCCGACCACCATCGTCACGGCTGTCCGGCGCCGCGCCGGCAGCACGGCCCCCTCGGCGCGCTGCTGGATTGAGCTGTATCGCTCGGAGGACAACGGCAGTTCGTGGACCCTGCTGGGCGAGGCCGCCGAGACCGGTCGGGGCGGCAACCCACCCTCAATGGTGCAGCTGCAGGATGGGCGACTGTGCCTGACCTACGGCTATCGCGCCGCACCCTACGGCATCCGCGCCAAGCTTAGTGCCGATGAGGGCCAAACGTGGGGAGAGGAGATCGTGTTGCGGACCGACGGCGGTGACGGCGATCTGGGCTACACCAGGACCGTGCAGCGTCCTGATGGCAAACTCATCTCCGTCTACTATTACAATACCGATCCGGGCGGCGATCGCTTCATTGGGGCGACGATCTGGCGTCCTGACTAAAGAGAGGCGACATCCGATCCGAGCAAGCAAGACCTTCGTCCGGACCGCGTCACCCGCCGGCTCGCGGCAACACCGGCCGCGGCACATACTCAAATGCCTGGAGCCAGCCTCATCCTCTCCATTCTGGCCGCAGGGAGGCGCGGATCATACGCCGCCGGATCCGTCGTGCCTTCCCAGGCTACAGCACGCCGACTGTACCAGCGCCGCTGCACTGTTGCGGTGCGGTTTGACTCCAGCAGCGAGCTTATGGCGCCTCTTTGGGGGCACGCACCGACGCAACACTGATGCCTGGAGCTGAGGAAATACCGTAGATAATCAGGCACCAGGGTGGTACGTGAGCTGGCTCGCGGCTAACCTTGAGGGCGACGGCACTCAAAGGCATCAAACCTGCTCCTATCACCAACCAAAAGCTCACCACTACCGGGTTTTTGGGGAAAAGATCCCCAGCAACGGGACAGCATCGGAAGCTCTCCTGTGTTGAGAGACAGTACTGTGTCCAGGACCGGCGCCGTTCTCCGAACTCTCCAGCCCAGCGATCCGACATGACCGGCACATGAGCAGATCATAGCCGATAGCACATTGGCACGCGAGGGTCGTCTGCAGGGAAGCTCTAGAGGTCTTGCACCACGAGACAAGACGCAAACTCCGCCAGATGAGCGGAACGCCGGTATCCGCTCCGTTCCGCGAAGAAACGCTCGACCGTCCGCTGCAGATCTACGATCAGGTCCTGGCGCGGCTGCAAAGATTGCCGTCGGCCAAACCGTCGCCGGTTCACGTTTCAGCTGGCCAAACGCCCATTTGTGCGCACCAAGCGATCCTTGCACCTGACACCGGTCTCTTCATAGACACGCCGGCGGTCAACAAAACACGCATTCCATACCCAGCGCACTGCTCGTCGCAGGCGTTGCTCTCAAGCAAGCTGAAGTCTCAAGCGAAAGCCGATGAGCCAGCCATCGATTTTGGCACGCTCGGACCGGCCCGGCGGCGACCAGCTCCTGATCAGGGATCAAACGTCGAGATCAAGCAAATACTCAACCAGTTCATCAAACAGTGGTTCGAGCTCCTCGCCATCACCCTCTGCTCGTGCAAACTGGATATCCTTCAATAAGGCCTCTAAGTCCGCACGAGTATCCACATCCAGTTCCGACGAGTTCGCGAGGAGGTCCTCAGCCTGCTGCAGTAAGGCCATCTGCTGTCCGGAAAGCTCTGATAAGGTATGGACCCAATGCTTGGCTTCCAGGATATCAGCTTCGCTCATACGCCGCGCTGAAGCTTTCAGGGTCACCTTTTCGCTATGCCCCGTCACGCGGTCCTGCGCGCTCACCTGCAACATCCCATTCACGTCCATATCGAACTTCACGGTGACGGTTGCAGGCTGGCCTGGCACTTCCGGTTCAAGGTCGCTGATCAAGAACTCTCCCAATAGTGTATTCTCTGAAGCCGTCGGGTGTTCACCTTGGTACACCTCGATCTTGATGGTGTCCTGATCAGGGTAGAGCGTAGCGAAGACGTCAGCTTTGGAGACCGGGATCGTGCTGTTGCGGCGAATCAACACACTGTAGCGATCGTCGATGTAGCGACCGAACCGTCTTTCGGCTATGGCGATGCCAAGCGAATGAGGCGTTACATCGACCAGGATCGCATCCACGGGCTGCCCTGCGATAATGGCGGCCTGGACGCCGGCGCCCAAGGCCACAACCTCTTCAGGATTGAGCGTCATCTGCGGTTCTACGTCCAGATGATTGGCTACCAACTCCCAGACCGCAGGAATGCGGCTTGACCCACCTACCATCAAGACCTGATCCAGCTCAGAAGCATTGACCTCGCCATCCTCTAGCACGCGGTCCAACGATTCCACAGTCTGATCTAGTAGATCAGCGATGGCGTTCTCAAAATCCCGGCGGCTGACCTCATGTTCCAGATGCAGGGCGCCACCGTGCTGCTCGACAAGGTACTCCTCTGCAACCCAGGCAAAGGGATTGGACGAGAGCTCGATCTTAGCACCTTCAGCAGCCTGCAGCAATCTGGCCCACGCCCGTCGATTGTGACGCAGATCGATACCGTGCTGCTCCTCAAAGACATCAGCGAGGAGGCCTGCCAGACGCTCGTCGAAGTCATCACCGCCCAGCTGAGTATTGCCGTGAGTGGCGCGCACTTCGACGATCCCATCCATCATCTCCACCAGGGAGACGTCGAAGGTCCCGCCGCCCAAATCGTAGACCATCGCCAGCTGATCCTCTACCTTATCGAGGCCATATGCCAAGGCAGCGGCAGTCGGCTCATTGATGATCCGCCGCACATTTAAGCCCGCGATCTCTCCGGCATCGAAAGTGGCTTGCCGCGCCGCGTCGGAGAAATACGCCGGTACAGTGATCACAGCGTCGGTTATCTCCTCACCGAGATTGTACTCGGCGATCCGCTTAAGCTCCCTTAGGATAAAAGCCGAGATCTCTGGAGGTGTAAAGGTACGGCCCGCTAGGTTGACCCGGTGCGATGTGCCCATATGACGCTTTATCGACCGCACTGTGTTATCGGGATTGACAATGTACTGATTGCGAGCCGGTGTCCCCACCAACCACTCCCGACCGCGAGTATACGCTACGACCGAAGGGATAATGCGCTCGGCGCCGTGGGGCAGAATGCGCGGCACACCATCCTCAACAATGGCAACACCGGAATTGGTCGTACCCAGATCAATGCCTACGATGCGATTTAGAGCCATAATCATTCCTTGTTCTTATGTCTAGCTACCTGACAGTTTGAGAGAAAGAGGGCCGACATCCGATCTTCTGGTAAGCTGAGGTTTGGAAAAAAACCAGCCACAGGAAGATCGAGATGTCGACCACTCAACTGTATCATACCGTAATGGATGCTATGCGACAACTGCGGCCCCACAAGCGGGTCACCCGTTTGCGCACGAGTGTATGGATGATCGTGGGGCTCTATTTGGGTCAGAATGTCTATC
>PWVB01000064.1 GCA_003562365.1 Anaerolineae bacterium | reverse complement strand
CGCTTGCCAAACACTCAGGGTTAGGGCAAAATGTGGCTTGAGGATCCATGGGTTCACGCTCCGTTTCGCTTGATTGCCAAATCGGATTGTGCTCATGGATCCTCTCTTGTCAAATTGCCTGTCGACCACGGTTTAGTGTGGTCCTACCGAGCATATATCTGAGCTCTACAAAGGCACTCGTAAGCTCCGACTGAAGTCCCGAGTACCCGTTTTGATGATGCATTGTGCCCAGCATACCGGCGCAGCGGGCTGACAGGTGGTAATAAGGGGCCTTTCAGAATGTCTGGCTCAAAGGGGGCCTGGCTTGACGAGATAGCCGTCCGTTCTACAATTAGGAGGTTGTAGTTGTCGGCAGGCCAGCTGACTGGCCGCCCGAGCTTGATGGTAGGCTGGTTGATAGAGGAGCGGGAATGGGAAAGAGTGAGTTCGCGTTGGAGCGAGACTGGGAGTCCGATCGGCGCAGCGCTCCGCGTTGGGTCTTCTCCCACGTGATGCGGCACAAGCTGGTGATCTTGGCGATGTTGGTCGGAGCCGTCGGCAATGCGTTGCTGGCTTCAGCACAACCGATCCTGATCGGACGCGCGTTTGATGCGATTGCGCAGATCGAGCCGGATCTGAGGATTCTGGGGACCGCAGCTCTCTTGGTTGCAGCAACTCAGGTAGTGCGTGGGCTAGTGTTGCAGCTGGTGCGTAATTTCGCCGCCGAGACGCTGGGTCAGCGTATCGAACGTGACATTCGGGATGAGCTTTATGTTAGCCTGTTGGGTAAGAGTATGGCATTCCACGATTTGCACCCTACAGGGGATCTGATGGCTCGAGCCACAAACGATGTGCGGCAGATCAACTTTATGTTCAATCCAGGTCTGAACATGGTGATCGGCTCCGCCAACTTTGTCCTGATGCCCCTGTTTGTTGCGCCGGGCATTCACCCCCAGCTCCTTGTCGCCCCGCTCATCTATCTATTCTCGTATGGCTTCGTGGTGGTCAGCTATCTCCGCGAGCTGCGTCCCGCCAGTGAGGCGGTTCGCCGCAACTTCGGAGAAATGAACACGACCTTGGCAGAGGCGATTGAGGGCGTAGAAACGGTAAAGGGATCTGCGCAGGAGGCGCACGAGATCGAGCGTTTCCAGAACTCTGTGGCTGATTGGCGTCAGGCGTTTGTCTGGGAACAGGACATTCAGGCCAAATTCCTGCCTCGCCTGCTGCTGGCTCTGTTGATTGCTGGAGGATTGTTGCATGCGCTGATGCTCTTCCGTGCTGGAGCCGTGGGCGTCGGGGATGTAGTGGCTTACAGTGGGATTCTGATGCTCTTTGGCTTCCCTACCTGGACCGGCCAATTTGCCTATCCGCGCGTGGCAGCTGGGCTGGCTGGTGCGCGCCGACTGCTGGAGTTGGTCACTGCTCGCACGGCGCTCGACGAGAATCCGGAAGGCTATGCCGCCCCGATTGAGGGGAGTATCATCTTTGACAATGTCTGGTTCTGCTATACGGATGCCGAGATCGAGGCATGTGATATTGGAGATGATGCTACCGCGCTGGAGGAGATAACGTTCGATGTTGTTCCTGGCCAGCGGGTTGCCATTGTTGGGCAGACCGGATCGGGGAAGTCCACTCTCTGCAAGTTGATAAACCGCATCTATGATGTCGACGAGGGCAGGATTTTGATTGACGGTGTGGACGTCAGGGCGTGGGATCTCGCTGCTCTGCGAAGACAGATCTCGATCATCGAACAAGATATCTTTCTCTTCTCTCGCACAGTTGCGGAGAACATCGCTTTCGGTAAACAGGACGCGACCCGCGAGCAGATTGTGGCAGCTGCTAAGGCGGCGCAGGCGCACGAGTTCATTGTGGCCTTTGCTGATGGCTACGAGACGGTAGTTGGCGAACGTGGTGCAACCCTATCCGGTGGTCAACGCCAGCGCATCGCCTTGGCGCGTGCTTTCCTTACGGATCCGGCGATTCTGATATTGGACGATGCAACCAGCGCTGTCGACAGCGAGACAGAGGATCGAATACAGCACGCGATAGATCGTATTGCTGCAGGGCGGACCACCCTTCTGATCACGCATCGACTTTCGCAAATTCGCTGGGCTGATCTGATCGTGGTGATGAAACAGGGTCGAGTTGACGCTATTGGCAGCCATGAAGCGTTGATGGCGGCTTCGGAAGCATATCGCGATATTTTTGCACGGTATGATTGAGGCGATAGAACCTGGACTCTAGAGGATCAGGCCGCATTGCCTACGAATCAGGAGCGCTATGGGTTTTTTCTACGGTTTACGACAAGAAGAGTATGACAGAGAGTACAGTGATCGGGAGCTAGTGCGGCGCATCTACCGTTACTTCCGTCCTTACTGGAAGCGGGTCCTGGTAGTAGCGGTTATCACGGTGTTCTCCTCCTTATTCGCCGTCGTGCCGCGGATAGTTACGGCGGAGGGTTTGGATTTGCTGGTGGCCGATCGTGACAATCTCGTTGTGATTGGCGGCGTGATCGGCGCCGTCCTACTGGGAGGCGTTATTGATTGGGGGGGGACCTGGCTGCGCCGCTACCTGTTGGCTCGCGTGACCGGCTCGATTATTGAGACGTTGCGCGGCGAAGCGTTTTCTGCCTCTATGCGCCACGATCTATCTTTTTTCGATCAGTTTCGCTCTGGGCGGATCATCAGCCGGATTACGTCGGACACAGAGGAGTTTGCCGGCGTTGTGGAGTTGGTCACGGATCTATTGGGGCAACTGCTTCAGGTGCTTTTCCTGGTAGGTTATCTCTTCAGCATATCCTGGCGGCTGACGCTGATGGTGCTTGCGTTTGTGCCGGTGGTGCTGGCGGTAGCGCTGAGTCTTCGCCGGATTGCCCGGAAAGTGACCCGGCAGGGTTTCCAGGTGATCGCAGAGGTCAACACGGCAATTCAGGAGGCGGTGACGGGGATTGGTGTGGCTAAGAACTACCGTCAGGAGGAGACGATCTACGATGAGTTCTCAGCGATCAACACTAAGTCCTACGGAGTCAACCTGAGACGCGGTTACATCTTGGCGTTAAGCTTCCCGGCGCTTAACGCGCTCTCCGCTATCGGAACAGCGCTGATTGTCTACCTTGGGGGAACGACGGTGGCGGCACAGGTTATTAGCCTAGGGGGGTGGTATCTCTTCATTACTAGCATGGATCGCTTCTGGTTTCCGGTTCTGAGCATCTCCGCCTTCTGGACTCAGTTTCAGGGAGGATTGTCGGCAGCCGAGCGCGTCTTCGCGCTGATCGACGCCGAATCGCAAGTCAGACAAACGGCACAACAGCCTGTGAGTGCCTTGCGGGGTGAGGTGACCTTTTCCCACGTGGATTTTCGCTATACTGAGCAAGAGCAGGTGCTCAAGGACTTTACACTTCAAGTCGAGCCTGGTGAGAGTATTGCCCTGGTCGGGCATACCGGTGCGGGTAAGAGCAGCATTGCCAATCTAATCGCGCGTTTTTATGAGTTCCAGAATGGCGAGATCCTCATTGATAGACGTGATATTCGAACCTTTGATTTGGGCGACTATCGGAAGCAGTTGGGCATCGTCTCCCAGGCTCCCTTTCTCTTCTCTGGCACGGTGGAGGAAAACATTCGTTACGGACGATCACAGGTGACCTTTGAGGAGATCTGCGACACTGCGAACCAGATTGGAGATGGCGACTGGCTGGCGACGCTTGCAGATGGGCTGCAGACGGATGTGGGCGAGCGGGGCTCGCGGCTTTCAATGGGGCAAAGACAGTTGGTTGCCCTGATGCGGGTGCTGGTCCAACGACCGGCAATCTTCATCCTTGACGAGGCGACGGCAAGCATCGATCCTTTTACTGAGGCGCAGATTCAGGAGGCAACGGAGCTGGTTCTTGCGCAGAGCACGTCGATTTTGATCGCCCACCGTCTTTCGACCATTCGGGCTGTTGATCGGATCATCGTTCTTCGGGACGGGAAGATCATCGAGGAGGGAGACCACGCTACGTTGATGGCAGCGGATGGGCACTATGCGGAGCTCTACGACACCTATTTCCGGCATCAGTCTCCAGACTACCGACCAACCGTGCCTAAGGAAGAGGATGAGAGTTATCTCCAGCTTCTCCCTCAGTCTCGATAGAGCGAAAATGCTATGAAGAAGAGCTTCTGGATCTACACGTTTATTGGTGTTGGGGTTGCGTATTCACTGGCTTCCTCATTTCAGACGCGCCTGACGGTTCATCCCTATGCAACCTGGATGGCCGGTGCCAGTATGATGACGTGGGTGCTCTATGCCTGGGATAAGCGCTGTGCAGAGCTGCGAGTGCTACTGGGAAACTGGCGTGTCCCCGAACTGACTCTGCATCTGATGGCGCTCCTTGGTGGCTTTCCCGGTGCTTGGGTCGCGCGATCGATGTTCAATCACAAGCTGAATGTGAAACGTCATCCGGAGATTGTGACGATTCTCGCGGCGAGCACAATACTGCATCTCTTGCTGACGGTTCGACTGGTCTTGGGTCCGCCGATTCAGTTGTGGCCCCCTGCCAACTGGCTGAACTTCTAGTCTATGTCTCCAGACGCGAAACCGGGCCGTCGCGGCTGCCAAGCCAGCAGGGAAGACGCAGATGATCTCTCCCTGCTGGCTGCTGGCTAAGATGCGTCTCCGAGCTAGTCTACCTGGTGGATGCGCAGGGCAATGTAGGGTGTTCCTGGTAGCTCGACGCGAGCTCGCCCAGAAAATGTACCCTCCAGCTGTTTGATCGTCATCTCCCAGGTGTCGATAATCTCGATAGTGTAGTCGTGTTCCTCCGGCAGCGGGATCTCCTTGAAACCAGGCCGATGGATTCCGAAATAGATCAGGCGATAGCCGTCGCCGCCGGATTGCTTCAGGTCCCAGGTCGCTTCGATTGGATCGACGAGCGCTCCGGCCTCGATTATCTTGCGCAGAAACGCAATGCGGTCTGGGCTCTGGCCGTGGAGGACGCCACCCTTGGACCACCAAAGGATATCGTCGGGGTCCAGGTAGGTTTCTCCGTGACCGACGTATCCGCCGAGGGAGAAGCCCTCCCAGAAGCGGCGGGTCAGCTCTTGGGCGGTGATATTGCCCCAGTCGTGCTGGATGTTGCCCTCATATGCGCATTCATCGACAACGACGGGCTTCCGATATTGCTCCCGCCAAGCATTCACCTGGGCGAGGTCTCCGTGCTGGATGCTGCAGTGGGTCACCCAGGGTTTATTGTGATCATAGAACTCTCTGCAATTGTGCACGGAGCGCAGGTGTTGATGCGGATCGTAGGTTTGAACGATCCTGAAGAAGCGATCCCAGTCCTGCATAGTTTTAGCGCGCATTAGGTCATACTCGTTGGCCATCGACCACCACACGTTGCGGTAGGCTGCAAGGCGCGCGACCAGGTAGCGAAGGTACCGGTCGTCGACCTCGGGAGGCATTGTGCTGTATCCCCAACGATCGTAGGGGTGGAAGAGTATCAGGTCGGCTTCTATCCCCAGGTCCCGTAGGTCGCCGATGCGGTGTTCGAGGTGTTGGAAGAAGGCGGGATTGAAACGCTCAAAGTCAAAGCTGCCATCCTCAAGTGTTTCGAAAGCATGGTGCTCCGGTTCGTTCTTGTTGAACGTGTAGTGCTTGGGAAAGACGCACATACGCATTTTGTTAAATGGCGCGCTTTTCAGGGTCTCCAGCGTCTGCGTCTCCAGAGCTTCGCCCTGATGGTTCCAGACATAACAGGTGGTACCGATGGGAAAGTAAGAGGTGTCATCCTCATAGACAAAATGATAGGTCTGGAAGACTCGAACTGGACCGTGGTTATCTCCCTGGGCAGCTGTGCACTCGAAGGATCCACTCTGTGCGTTGAGCGCTGAGACGTTGCTGTGGGTAGTGTACGTCCATTCGCCCTCTGCATCAGGCATAAAACGGACCTTATATTCGCCATCACCATCGTAGAAGCCGTCCACGTTCACGACGCGATGCCGGTGTTTGAAGCTGGCGCCCCACTCGATGTCGATGAAGGGATTCCCTTCGGCGGGTCCCTCTAAGGTTAGCTCAGCGGTACCCCACTTTTCTACCTGTTGTGTCATCATACTTCACCTTTCTTATCTATACGTGTCCAGTCGGCTCAGCAATTAGGGTATTAGTGAGCCTGCCTAGGTCGCCGACCTCGATGCTCACAACGTCGCCAGGCTTCATCCACACCTTCTCTGCCATTCCCAGGATGACGCCTTCCGGCGTGCCGGTGAGAATGACATCGCCTGACCTAAGGTGCATTGAGTGACTGACATAACTGATGATCTCGGCAACAGTGAAGATCATATCTGACGTGTTGGAATCCTGTCGCAGTTCGCCGTTGAGCCAGCTGCGGGCTGTCAGGTTTTGAGGATTGCCAACCTCGTCAGCAGTGACCAGATAGGGTCCAAGCGGGCAGAACTTGTCCAGTGTCTTGCCCAGTAGCCACTGGCTTGTGCGCCGCTGGAGATCCCGAGCACTAACGTCATTAGCGTTGCAGTAGCCCAGGACGTAGTCCAGGGCTTTGTCTTCAGCGATGTATTTCCCCGGCTTGCCGATCACAACGGCTAGCTCGACCTCGTAGTCGTATTCCTTAACGTGCGTGGGCAAGGGAATCCTTTCACCGTGTCCGACAAGGGCGTTGTTGAACTTGGAGAATAGGACGGGCACGTCGGGGACCTGCGCTCCGGACTCCGCTGCGTGTTGACGGTAGTTAAGGCCTACACAGAGGAGTTTCTCAGGATTGTGGACACAGGGACCGAGCTCAAGTGAGCTCTCCTCCAACAGCCACGCGGGGCCATCAGCCTTGGTGAGTGCTTCCGCCAAAAAGCTCTGCAGCACCGGAAGATGTTCCAGACCACGACCAAAGAAGGCAGCTGGTGTGGTGGGAATATCATCTCGACCAAGCGCCGCTGCCGCCCCGCCCAGGTCGATTATACCCATCTCGGTCTTGATGCCTAAGGACGGTCCTCTAAAGGAGCTGAATGTCAAAAGCCTCATCGTTCACCTCACTGTTCTATGCTTACGTTCAATGTCATTGGCGCTGCCCCTGCCCCAAATCCCAAGCACTCGACGTGTGTCCCTCACTCACCCACCCTTGGTAGTCAGCTTTCCTGCAGCTAAGGTTCCTTTAAACAGCGCCACGGTTGCTGTTACACCGTAGCGGTGTATAGGCAACTCCGCCGAGTAGAGCCTGAAGTCTGCTGTCGTCCTGTCCATCGGGGAAGGGGAGGGGGCGGATCATAGGTGATTGTGGCCCTTGCTGCCGGGACGGCAGACTCAATGGCACTCACGACCTCGGCCATATCGACGATGGTGCTCTTAATATTATAGACCGCAGCCCCCTGAAAGCCAACATCGGCAACCCGAAGGAAGAGCTTGGCAACACCGTCAGCATACTGCATCCCGCATCTTCCTCCGTGGGAAATATGGTACGGAAGGCCGGCCGACGCAGCAAGTATTGCCTTGGTAGGCGCGGACTTCATATCCTGATCACGCCCCGGTCCATAGATGACATAGGGGTGCAATCCGATGCTTGTGATATTGTAATCCAGCCAATAGACGCGTGCCAGCGCTTCGTCAGCCTGCTTGGAGACGCCATAGAGGGCATGTGGTAAAAAGGGGCGTTAGCCTGGGTTAGCGGTGTGGCATGGGCCTCTCGCGGTCCGTAGGTAGCGACGCTGCTGGCGTAGACGACGCGTTTGAGGCCCAGCCGTCGTGCGGCCTCAAAGGCATTTATAGTGCCGACTACATTAACTCGGGCTCCCAACGGTGGGTTCGCCTTGCAGGCTGGGGCCTGAAGCGAGGCAAGATGAATGACATCGGTAATGTGGGCTTGGCTCATCGTGGTCACCAGATGGTCAAGATTCGTGATGTCGCCCTGGGAAAAGTGAACCGCTGCCAGCTCATCGGGGTTCATGATCAGCTGCAGCCGGTGGGTGTCAGTGGCCAAATCGTAGGCCGTGACTTCGATCTCATTATTGACGAGGTTGCGGACTACCCAAGCGCCAATGCAGCCGAGGGCACCGGTGACAAGAAACTTCTTTTCATGGGGAATACCTTCTCAGTTTAGGCGTTCTATGTCAGGACGCTGGCTTTCACGACCTCGCGGGGTTCCGGCAAGCCGATGGAAAAAGGCAGAGCGAGCAGTGTCCCGATGGCTGTAACGGCAAAGAGAAGCGGGTAATTTCCGTTGCTCCACTGGAGAAGCAGGCCCCCCAGTGTCGAAAAGAGGGCTGTGATCCCGTTGATGCTGTTGGTGAGTCCTATGTAGAGTGGAAGCTCCGCCTCCGGAGCCCACTCAAGCACATAGGATACCCAGGCAGGCAGAAAGCAGCTGTTCGATGCTTGCATAGCTAGGAAGACGAGACTGTATCCCCAGGCAAGCTGGCCAGGTTCTGGCATGATTCGGGGAATAGAGAGCGCCAGGACAGGTATTGCGGCGGTTAGCCATATACTCACCTGGGAGGCCCGGCGGGTTCCGTAGCGCTCATTAGCCCAGCCAAAAAACGCGGCGGCGATGATTCCCCCGACGACGCCAATCGATGTGTAACGTCCCGCGACCTGTGCGGGAAGGTGTAACTCATCGAGCGCATAGGTCATGTAGAATGGGACAGCTAGGCCACTGAGTCCGAAGACCTGCCGGGTGATAAGATAGCGACGGAAGCTGTGATCGTATCTTAGGACCCGCCATAGCTGTGGTATGTAATCGCGCCAGCTTGGCACTGTCGCGGCGGTCACGCCCTTGTTCTCTCTGGTCATCATAATCGCCGTGAGCGACGCTGTCAGCATT
>PWVB01000527.1 GCA_003562365.1 Anaerolineae bacterium | reverse complement strand
TCGGAGCAATCTGCGTCGAAACGTGAAAATATGGCTGCAGAAAGGCAGCCTTCCAAACCGTGTCAAGTTGGCACAGTTTGGTAAACCAGGCTGCGTCTGCTTCAGAGGATGCCTCCACTGAAGAGGCTGCTGCGATGCACCGACAAGACCGAAGGACAGATGAATGAAACAACGACACCGGATCGATGTTCAGGTTGAGGAGCAGGTCGGCGGCATTGAGACGGAGCCGCTCGAGCAGGCAGCGCTGCTGACGTTGCTCCGGCATAATCTTAGCGAGTCCTGCGAGGTGGTGGTGGTGATCACCGATGATGCGTCGACGGAGGATCTGAACCGCCGTTTTCGGGGGGTGTCGCATGCTACCGACGTTCTGGCCTTCCCCAACGATACCCGGGGCCCGTTCTCCGGGGGCACAGAGGCGTTTCCAAACTATCTCGGCGACATTGTGATATCCATTGAACGTGCCCGCGCGCAGGCGGCGGCGGCAGGCGGAACGCTTTCAGAAGAGCTCCAGGTCCTGACGGTGCACGGGGTGCTGCATCTTCTAGGCTACGATCATCACGACGCGCGAGAAAAGGAGCAGATGTGGGCTATTCAGAGCGACATCCTACGTTTGTTGGACGTCAGCATCGCGTTGCCGGAGTAAGCCGGTACCGGAGTGGATTTGTGGACAGTTTTCGCTATGCCCTAGCCGGTCTCTGCCACGCCTTTGTCTCGCAGCGCAACTTCCGCGTTCATCTGGCCATAGGCCTGGCGGCGATCGGCGTCAGCTGGTGGCTGCGGATTTGTGCCCAGTCGTGGGCGCTGCTGGCCCTCACCATCGGCGTGGTGCTGGTGGTGGAGTTGTTGAACTCCGCGGCGGAGATGCTCGTAGATCTGGTAACTCCAGATTACCATCCGCTTGCCAAAGCGATCAAGGACCTTATGGCGGGCGCCGTGCTGGTGGCGGCGCTGATCTCGATCATCGTCGGTGTCCTGATCCTGGGTCCGTCACTGCTGGCGCGGCTGGGTCTGGGATAGGTGACGCGCCGTCCCGTCATGGCAGGCGCGGGGCGTCCAGGTGCAGCAGCAGGTGATCATCTCCGGATGGGGTGCGCCAGCGCTCCCCGGTGAGTGGATCGTAGAGTCCCAGGCGGCACCGCACCGGTACCGTCGCGGAGGGCGCAGCCTCGAACCGGTGGAACTGGATGAACCGATCGCCGGGTCTAAGACTGTACGGATCGAGCCACAGGCCGTCGTCGATATGGACGACCTCGGAGGCGTGCCCCTCGGCATCTTCCCCTTCGCTGCTCATCTCAAAGTGAGCAAAGACCGCCAGCCGCGGTCCACTGTAGACGTCGGGCGGTGGCGGGTGCGGGATCAGTCGCTCCGGCGGCAGCGGTAGGGGCGCGTGCACTGACCACCAGGTGGCCAGCCAGAAAGGGCCATCGAGATCCTCCAGTGGTACCCACTGCACCGCGTCTAGCGCCAGCGCATCTGCGAAGAGAACGGCTCCCGTAGGCGTCCCGGCGCCGGTGTGGCGAACGGCCTTCTCCGACGGTGCCGCGGGCTCAACCCAGTAGCCCTGCATCCCCGGTGGGGGCGGACTTGGCGCGGCGCGGTTTAGTAATGCCTGGATCGGTTGTGCTCTGGCGCCTTCGCGCTGCAGATAAAGGTGGGTTGGCCCACCGCCAACAAAGACGAGCGCCCGTTCAGGGTTGACCCAGCGGATGCGCGCGGTGATGTTGGGCGCATCGGTTTGCAGGGCAACCTTATCCCACGGTCCGAAGAGCATAGAGCCCACTGCCAGATCCTGGATCTCATCGTGGATTTCGAGATGGTGCGCCAGGTCGCGATAGTTGGCCCGATAGAGGAAACGGACCATCGGATGGTTCGGCCAGTGGACAAAGTAATCGGGCAGGTCGCGGGCAGCGACCAGACTCCACAGCAGAAGCGCTACTCCGATGCCGGCGATCCGCCGCCCTCGACGGCTCAGCCCCCAGGGTAGCTGGGTTACTGTCGACGGCAGAGTCGCCAGCAGCAGGTAGACGGCCGGCAGCGCCAGGATGGTGTGGCCGTAGCTGGAGGGCGGCAGGCTGATGAAGGCCGGACCGATGCCTGCGGCCAGCCAGAGGAGCAGCAGCCGCTCGGCGGGTTGGCGCCAGTGGTACAGTGCGGTGAGCAGGGCGATATAAAAAGCTGCGGCACCCAGCGCCCCAAAAACCGGCCGCTCGCTCAGGTTGTAGAGCCACTCGGGATCCCCACGGGCGTGCGCCATCCCCAACGTCGTCCAGGTGGTGTGCAGCAGCGGTCTGGGATCCCCGGAACGCAGCGAGTGGATGGGGACGGCGAGCTCGCTGACGCGGGCGTCGGCGCCAGCGGTGCCTGCCGCAGCCCAGAACATTGGCGCCGCCATCAGTCCTCCGAGGACCAGCGCGAGCAGGTAAGGTCGCCATCGCCGGCGACGCGGGCGCACCAGGGGGTAGGCGGTAAGAAGAAGCGCGGGCATCACGCGTCCGGCGTAGTAGGTGAGCAGTCCGCCGGCGACGCCCGCCGCCATCCCAAGCACGGCGACGCTCTGCCGTCGACGGCAGAGCTGCGGCTCGCGCAGCATCCGCCATGCCCAGTAGATGGCCAGCAGCATCCAGGGCAGCGCGCCCATATGTCGAACCGCGACACGGCTGTACATCAGTGCCCAGAAGGAGACGGCAACCAGTCCGCCGGCGAGCAGACCGGTGGACCGCCCCCAGATACGGCGGCCAACAGCCCACGTCAGGAGCGCCGCCAGCAGACCTGCCACGGCTGAGAGCCAGCGCGCGGAGGCCTGGTTGATACCGGCCAGCGCCACCACCGCCGCGCGTAAGGTGTGGAAGAGCGGCTCGTGGCCGGAGGCGCCGGGGAAATAGAGCGCCGGTCCCTCCTCCAAGATGCGTGCGGAGAAGGTGTAGACCTCGATCAGATCGTCATCGCGCCAACCGGGCGGCGCTCCCAGCAGGACCACCCAGCGGAGTGCCCAGGTGAGCAGCAGCAGGGCGACAAGGGTAGCCCGCTCGACGGAATGCAGGCGTTTCATGGGATGAGGGCCTCCAATGGGATCAGGACCCGGGTAGCGGGGGATGCCAAGGACAGTCCCGATGAGCGCACAGGCAGGCGGTTCAGAGTGTCCCGGGTGTAGAGTCCAAGGGCGAGATAATTGGACTCTGGTCTGAAGTCCGTTGGTAGGCGCACGGTGTGGAGGTGGACAAAGCGATCGCCAGGCTGCCATTGCCAGGTTGGGACGCTCAACCGATCCTGTTGCTCGAGGAGCTCGCCGTTTTGGTCGAGCAGGTGGGCAAAGATCACCAGCTCCTCCGACGTCGCCGACTCGACGGTCCACGCTGTAAGCAGCTGAAGTGATCGATCAGTCGCCGCGGCGCCGGTGACCTGGACATAGAAGCCGACCAGTCTGAGGGGCTGCCCGAACGCAATCGGTGTCGCGACGCTGTAGTGTTGGGCGGCGGGCGGTGGATCGCCAGCCTGAACCCAGCCCTCCGTGTCCAGCGCGGCGGTTACACGCTCCCAGGTGTTGGGAGCGTTCCAGGCGTAGCCCCGCAGCCAGGCCGGGAGGTCGTCATCGCGGAAGGTCAGCGCCATTGTCAGTTGCAGGTCTGGGGCCACGTAGCGCCAGAGCTCGGGTGGGGGTTGCGTCTGAGCTTCGACGAAGAGCCGTGCAGACTGCTGTGGGACGAAGAGCGCCTGACGCCCATCGGCCCAGCGTAAAACGGGGCTCGCGTGGCGGAGGGCGACCTCCACAGTATAGGGATCGTGAGTCTCGCCGGGATAGAGGGTGGTGATCACCGCCGGGTCCTCCTCGGGCGCATGCGCCAGGTGTTGGGCTAACGTGACGACGTGATGATGATAGGCCACGCGCACATCACGGTGTCCGGCCCAGGTCACGAAGTAGGCGTGCGCCGTCTGTGCCGTGGTCAGGCCCCAGGCCAGCGCCACGGTGAGTGCGAGCCCAGTGACGACGCCTGGATAGCGTTCAAGGCGCGGCAGAGCGCCTCGCCGCATCGCGGCGGCGCCCAAACCGATGAGCAGGAAGGCCGCCGGCATCGCACCGCTGGCACGGAGCAGATTGTAGTCGACGGGGGCCAGCAGCGCCGGGGCAAGGCCGCCAACGAGCCAGAGCAGGAGAAGCAGGCTGCGGCGGTCGCGCCAGCATTGCAGGGCGGCAGCAACGCCGATGAGAAAAAACGCCGCCAGCAGGGGCTCCAGGCCGGGACGCCCGGCGATGTTATAAAGCCACTGGGGATCACCGCGCCAGAGCAGCAATGGAAGGCTTGCGGTGATGTTGTGCCACAGCGGCGCCAGATCGCCGCCGCGAAGCGCCACCAGAGCATGGCCTAGCTGACCAATGCGCTGCTCCAGACCTGGGTGGGCCCGCAGGTAGAGGAAGAGCGGTGCGCCCACCAGGAGGGCGGTCGCCGTCGTCAGTAGCGTCCCGGACCAGAGACGTCGGGCCTGCGGGCGGTTGACGAGCGCCAGCACAAGCAGCAGGACAGGGTAGAGGAGCGGCATGCCGCGGCTAGCCATATAAGTGTACAGGGCGCCTCCCAAGAGCAGGCCGGCGAGCAGGTAGCTTAACCGGCGTCGCCCTCCCTCAGGTGCCGTGGCGGCCCGATCGTAGGCGAGCACCGAACCGACGAGCAGCGCTGGCAGTATAGGGGCACGCAAGCCGACTCGGGCCAGCATCAGCGACCAGAAGCTGGCAGCGTAGGACGCCGCGACCGCCAGCGCACCTAACCGACCCCACCAACGGCGACCTAGGGCGACGGCCAACGTCAATTGCGCCATCCCCCAGAAGACCGTGGTGATCCGGAGGGTGAAGACAGACTGCCCCAATACGGCGGTGGTTAGAGCCACGCTGTAGTTGTAGAGTGGCTCGCGGCCGTAGCCGGAGGCGAAATAGAGCCGGTGGACTCCATTGAGGATCTGGGCGCTGTCGTGACCGTTACTGGCCTCATCATGGGTAAGCCCCGGAGGTACGGCGGTCAGACCCCAGACACGCAGCCCAAAAGCGACCAACAGCAGCAGGGTCAGTGCCATCCACCAGCCGTGGGTCCCATATTTGGTCTTCACGGGCGCCATCTTACCGCAAGTTGGCGGAAATGGGAAGTCCTGGTGCTTCAGCTGAGGCGCTCCGGAGTCTCCTTCAACTCAGCTGTCTTGGCTGCAAGCATTGGCTGTGGGCCTCTGAACCCCGGGCCATCTTCGCCTGGGTGAGGTCTCGCTTAGGCAGAACAGCAGATATCCGGCTTGCACGGGTCCAGACTGGCGTGTGTCACCAAAACTGAGGCGGTTGC
Source organism: Anaerolineae bacterium (assembly GCA_003562365.1). Lineage (GTDB taxonomy): Bacteria > Chloroflexota > Anaerolineae > B4-G1 > SLSP01 > PWVB01. Next base: position 3,468 of record PWVB01000527.1, on the reverse strand, counting down.
GCGTTTCAGCGACGTTGTGTGTCTGGTAAATTGCTAGTATACTTGGGACAGAGATTTGAGAGAAAGGGGTCCACATGGGCGGTGCACGCGATATAGCACTGATCTTCCTGAGCCTTGAGGCGCTGGTGATAGCGCTGATACCGCTAGTGCTCGTGTCTGGGTTGGCCTACGGGATCTACAGGCTACATCGGCTGACGCGGACCTATTTGCAGCTGGCCCAGGTCTATGCCCAGCAGGCCAATGACGCGGTAGGGCGGGCGTCGCGCGCCGTCGCTGAGCCGTTGATTCGCGCGCATGCCGCCTGGTGCGCGGGGACCGCGGTCTTGACTTACCTTATAAGGAGGATTCGCAAGCATGGATAACCCTCGAATGCAAGCGTTGGTGGTTGGTGGATTGATCGGTGCCCTGGTCGGTATCGCAGGGGGCTGGATCTACTACAACACCAATGTCAAGCCGGGTGATGAGGGCGGCGAGCAGTTGGCTGCCCCGACCCCCGGCACAGCCCTGAAGCTGGGTCTCAGTATCCTGGGATTCTTGCGGCTGATCGCAGACTAGTCTTCAGGCCAAAAGGGCGGGAGGGCGGCGTTGGCCTGTCCCCCGCCTTCTTTTTTTGTGTGCGATCGCCTGGCGAGCTGGGGATTACGACAGCCTCTGTAGCCAGGGGTTGTGCTGGCGCTCGACTCCCAGTGTAGTCGGGTCACCGTGGCCGGGGTGCACGCGGGTCTCGGCGGGCAGTTGGAGTAGCTTCCTGAGGCTTTGGGTTAACTGCCTTGCATCTCCGCCCGGCAGGTCGGTACGTCCGACAGCACCAGCGAAGAGCGTATCCCCGGTCAAAACATCGCCGGTCTCCGGGATGTAAAGGCAGACGCTTCCGGGTGTGTGGCCTGGCGTGTGCAGCACCTTGATATGCAGCGTGCCAAGGGTCAGGGGAGTTTCCTCAACGAGGTCGAGCGCGGGCTCAGGTGAGGCGATCTCAGGGAGCCCGAACTGCGCGAGGCCGCCGCCGCTCAGAAGCAGCTGTCGATCCGCCGGATGAATGGCCAGCTGGGCTTCCGGAAGCTGGAGGCGGGCGTTGCCGATCGTGTGGTCGAAGTGCCCGTGGGTGTTGAGAATGTAACGCACGCGCAGGCCGTGGGTGTTCAGCGCTTCCAACAGTGGCTCCGGATCATCGAACCCCGGATCCACCACCGCACTCTCACCGGCGTTGTGGACGATATAGCAGTTGGATCCAAGCAGGCCTATAGGTAGTTGGATGATCATCGCTCTTTAGGTTCCAGTGTAGCACAATCGATGCGACCGGCAACTCTTGCGTGAGGAGGTGTGGTTTGAAAGACCGGCTTGAGAAGGCCCTGCAGATGGCGGAGGCCCAGGGATTGGACGCGCTGGCGCTGGTGCCGGGACCTACGCTCTTCTACCTGACCGAGCTCTCCTTCATCCTGAGCGAACGGCCCATCGTCGCGCTTCTGCCGATCGAGGGGCCGGTGACGCTGGTCGTTCCCGACTTTGAGGCCGGGAAGGCGACTGAGGGTGAGTTTGTCAGTTTTTCCTACAGCGATGAAGAGGGCTACGCGCTGGCGTTTCATGAGGCCTGCGCTTCGCTCGCGCTCGCCGACGCGCGGATTGGCGTGCCGGGCTTGCGGATGCGTCTGCTGGAGGCCCGGATTCTGGAGCGGTTTGCGCCGCACGTCGAGCTGTTGCCGGTCGACGACCTCTTGGCGGATCTGCGGATGGTGAAATCTGTGGCTGAGCTGAACATGCTACGCCGCGCTGTGGAAGTTGCCGAGCAGGCTTTCCGGAACTGGCTGCCTCTGCTGCGCCCGGGGATGACCGAGCGCGAGGCCGCTGCAAAGTTGGTGGCCGCCCTTTTGGGCGGCGGTGCGGACGGCTTAGCCTTCGATCCCATCATCGCCAGCGGCCCAAATGGGGCGCTGCCCCACGCGGTGCCCGGCGCCCGTCCCTTCCGCCGGGGCGACTGGATCGTCGTCGATTGGGGCGCCCGCGTCGACGGCTACGTCTCTGATCTCACCCGGGCGGTGGTGGTCGGTGACCCGCAGGGGGAGCTGCTTGAGGTCCATAGGCTCGTGGTGCGCGCGAACCAGGCAGGGCGCCACGCTGTCGTGCCGGGCGTCGCTGCCCAGGCGGTGGACGCAGCCGCCCGAGACGTTATCGCGGCGGGCGGCTACGGCCCTGCTTTCGTGCACCGGACGGGTCACGGATTGGGGCTCGAGCCACACGAGCCGCCCTATCTGGTCGCCGGAAACGCGCAACCGCTGGCACCGGGAATGGTGTTTACGGTAGAGCCCGGCGTCTACCTTGAGGGCCGGGGCGGCGTGCGGATCGAGGATGACGTGGTGGTGACCGAGACTGGTGTGACGACGCTGACGACGCTCTCTCGAGCGCCCTTCCTCGTGCGCGTTCCTTAGGCACCGGACGTTAGCGGGTTGTCGCGACGTGTGCCCGTGGTAAAATGGGCTGGTAGCTAACTGGTAGGGCCACAGGGAACCGTGGTCGCCCCAAAAGTGGTTGGCTACACCCTTTCGAAGGCGTTCTTAGACGCGAAAGTGGCGAGTCTATACCCACATTTGGATCAAAACCATCCGCATTGGGAGAGCTTTGACTCACCACGGTTAACTGTGGAGCTACCGGCTAAAGGAGTAGCAAAAAAATGGCACAAGATCCAACCTATCTGACACCTGAGGGCAAAGCCGAGCTGGAAAAGGAGCTCGAGCATCTGCTAACCGTTAAGCGACCTGCCCTGGCCGAGCGCTTGCACTTCGCCATCAAACAGGGCGATCTGTCCGAGAACGCCGACTACATCTCTGCCAAGGAGGAACAGGGCTTCCTTGAGGGGCGGATCCTGGAGCTGCAGTCACTGCTGCGCAACGCAAAGCTGATCGAGATGGGCGGCAGCGATGGAGGACAGGTACGATTGGGCAGTGAGGTTACCGTCAAGGAATGGGGCACGGCTGATCAGGAGACCTATTATCTGGTGGGCCCGGCCGAGGCCGATCCGGCCAAGGGCCGTATCTCTCACGTTTCGCCGTTGGGTAAGGCACTATTGGGCCGCCAAGTGGGCGACCAGATCGCAGTCAAGGCGCCGGCCGGGGAGATTGTCTTCGAGATTGTGCAGGTCGCTTAGCGCCGATCATCGTTAACACGAATACGAAGACGGGCCGCAGACTCCGCGGCCCGTCTTCGTATTGGCTGTAGTGGACTGGGCTCAGCACTCGCTGTGCCCACAGGCGTAACAGCGGCGGCAGCCCTCGGTATTGACCAGCGCGGCCTGCCCGCAGGCGGGGCAGAGGTCGCCGACCTGAAAGAGCGCCAGGCCGGGCTGTGACAGTTCCGCAGGATCCACGGGCATCGCTGGCCCGCCATCGTCGTCAGAGGCTTCGCGGAGGTAGGTCTCGAGGATGTTGGCCACGCCGTCGGGGAGGCTGAGGACCCGGTTATGGCCGAATCCCATCG
>PWVB01000037.1 GCA_003562365.1 Anaerolineae bacterium | reverse complement strand
TTTTCTCAGGCGGGAGAGGCATCGTGACTCAACTGCTCTACAGACGGCTCATCATAAAGATCGGGGGGGAGTCGCTCTCCAATCCGGGCGGCAGCGGCATCAATCCCGCGCGGGCTGAGGAGGTGGCAGCCCGCATCGCAGCGATTCATGCGCAGGAGATCGAAGTCGGACTCGTCATCGGTGCAGGAAACCTGTGGCGGGGCATGGACGGCATTGCGCACGGTATGGATCGAACGCGAGCTGATCAAATCGGCATGCTGGCAACCGTGATGAACGCGCTGGCGTTGGCCGACGCGTTGGAGCGCGAAGGGGTGATCACCCGCGTGCAGACAGCCATCGAGATGCGAGCCATCGCAGAGCCCTATATCCGCCTGCGTGCCGTCCGGCACCTCGAAAAGGAGCGGGTCGTCGTATTTGGCGCGGGCACTGGCAACCCCTACTTCACCACTGACACAGCAGCGGCGCTCCGCGCAGCAGAGGTCGGAGCCGATTTGCTGATCAAGGCCACTAAGGTGGACGGGGTCTACGATCAGGATCCCAACCAGTTCCCCGATGCCCAACGCTTTGAGCGCTTGACCTACTTGGAGGCTCTCAACTTGCAGGTTCGAGTAATGGACTCCACGGCAATCACCCTGTGCATGGACAACCATGTTCCCATTGTCGTGCTGGACCTCTGGGAGGAAAACAGCCTGGAGCGCGTCGTGCGGGGTGAGCCGGTAGGGACGTTGATCGGCGGCTGATCATCTTCGACCGTTTGAAGGTGTACGAGCACTGGCTTGACTTGACCCCCAATATGTGGACAATGGCGTTATCTCCACGCGTCTGGGAAGGTGCCGAGATACCAGCAATGCACCAAGGGCTCCCCAAACGATGAGTTAACCGCATCCATCGATTCTCAAGGAGGCGAACATGATCAAGGAGCTACTACAAGAGACAGAAGCCCGGATGAACAAAGCGGTGGACGCCTTGGAGATGGATTTGAAAAGTGTGCGCACCGGTCGCGCCTCTCCGGCGTTGGTAGAGCGGGTGATGGTCGACTACTATGGTACCCCAACCCCCCTTAACCAACTGGCCGTCATCTCCGCTCCAGAGCCCAACCTACTGGTGGTACGGCCCTATGATCCGTCCTCACTAGGCGACATCGAGAAAGCGATTCTTCAGGCTGACCTAGGGTTTAATCCGAACAACGATGGGCGTATTATCCGCATACCCATTCCGAGACTCACCGAGGAACGGCGACGTGAGATGATGAAACGCGTGAATCGGCGAATGGAGGAGGCGAAAGTCGCTCTCCGCAACATCCGCCGCGACGTACTCTCAGAGATTCGAGAATACGAGAGCGAAGGCTTGATTTCCGAGGATGAGCTGACACGGGGACAGGAGCAGCTGCAGACGCTAACGGATACCTATGTAGAGAAAGTCGAAGAAATCGGCAAGCTCAAAGAGCAAGATATTATGGAAATCTGAGGCGCGGACCGGCATCCTATGGACCAAGAACGCCAGCGTCATTACCCACCGTTGCCGGTGATGCCCAAGCACGTTGGCATCATTATGGACGGCAATGGTCGGTGGGCCTTGCAGAGGGGCCGGCGACGCCTAGCAGGGCACCGTGCCGGAGTGGAAAATCTACGACACGTGCTCAGTGCGGCGGTTGAGCTAGGTGTGCCAATACTGACACTCTATGCATTTTCCACCGAGAATTGGTCCCGACCCGAGGCTGAAATTCGGGGCCTGATGCGGCTTCTGTCGGAGGCGCTCGAGAAAGAGGTTGACGAACTGCATAGAAATGGTGTACAATTGAGGCACGTGGGAGAATTATCACCACTTTCCGATATCCTCAAAGAAAAGATCCAGGCAGCCGTCGCGCTAACACGCCATAATAGTCGCTTAATTGCGAACATCGCCTTCAACTATGGGGGGCGCCAGGAGATCACCACGGCGATCCGCAGCATCATCCGTGCGGGTATTCCGGCAGCTGAAGTCACGGAGGACGTTGTGGCAGAGCATCTCTACACAGCTGATATGCCCGACTTGGATCTGGTTATCAGGACCAGCGGAGAGTATCGCATAAGCAACTTTATGCTGTGGCAAAGCGCTTATGCCGAGTACTATATCTCTCCACTTTACTGGCCAGACTTTGATAAGGACGAATTCTATCGAGCGCTCCAGTGTTTTGCCCAACGAGACCGCCGCTACGGCGGACTGAAGGACGCATAGCGGGATTTCTCTATCGGTTCTCGTCTTCCTAGGAAAGCTATCCCTCGGGAGCGAGACTTTCCCCAGTTCACGTTAAGCCGTTATCTCTTTCTGGACAACCAAGCGCTCGTTCCTGCACTTCTGTGAGCGCCGACAGAAGACCACAGACGTAACGCTCTCCCGCACAGGCTTGTCTCAGGCATCTGAAGTGGAGAAGGAGCATTTGTTCAACAAACGCCTGCTCAGTGCTGCTGTACTGCTGCCAATCGTCATTGCCTTATTTGCAGTTGGAGGATGGGCTTATCGAGGTCTGATCTTCATCGTGATGCTGCTCGCCAGCTGTGAGTTTGTCCAGCTATTCCGGCGCAAAGACTATCAGCTCAGTCTCCCTTTCGTGGTCTTGATCGTCCTGGCCTGGAAAGTAACCGGAGTTCCGCCGTTTCAGGGCTGTGACACCAGCGTCTATTTTCTTCCCATCGTGACCGTGCTGATCCTGATGCTCACGCTGTGGGAGCTACTCCAGACTCAAAGGGATGGCAGTCGGTCCAACCCGGTCGAGCAATGGGCTCTGACGCTGGCTGGAGGATCTTATCTTGGTATTGGAGGGGCAAGGCTGTTGCAGTTGCGTACGCTGCCTGATGGCTTGTGGTGGACACTCACCGTTTGTGGGGTTGTGTGGATCAGTGAGACAGCCGCCTATCTCTGTGGCAAACAGTGGGGTCGACACAAGATGGCTCCCAGCATCAGCCCAGGAAAGAGCTGGGAAGGGTACTCAGCCCAGATAATCAGTGGACTGATAGCCGGACCACTCTTAGTCTGGGTGTGGTCCCTATTTTCTACAATACCGATCCAGGACTTTACATTGACGCCGGGGCGTGGATTGCTTCTCGGTGGTATCATCAGCGCGCTCTGTCCCGCCGGAGACTTTTTCGTCTCGATGATCAAGCGCGAGGTAGATGTTAAGGATGCTAGCGATCTAATACCGGGACACGGTGGTGTGCTCGATCGCATCGATAGCATATTGTGGGCCGCGATTCTAGGACACCTCATTATCCATCTGATCCTCTTGTCATCATAAATTAGGCATTGGTAAACTAAACAAACAATCAGTACAAACGAAATAAAGTGGTTGACACGACCATTGAGGAGGCACAAAGTGCATTCAGAAGAGCAAATCCAGCTGGAAGATGAAATGACGGAAGAGAAGGAGGTCACGAGATCGGAATCTCCAGAGGAATTGGAAGCTGGACACGATGGCGGCAAGGGTGAGAGTGGCTCCTCCCGTCGCCGGGATGGAGGAGATAGCTCGTCTGCGGACGTCCTGCGCAAGCTGGATATGGCCGACCTGGAACATATGCGGTTGCAGGAACTGCGAGAACTGGCTCGAGATTATCAAGTATCTGGATACAGCGGCCTGAAGAAAGATGACCTCATTTTGCTGCTGCTCAAAGTCAAAGCTGAACGCCAGGGGTTCAGTTTCGGTGGCGGCATTCTTGAGGTCACGGGAGAAGGTATCGGGTTCCTACGGTCGTCGCGCTACGTGCCCGGACCCAACGACGTTTACGTCTCGCAGAGCCAGATCAGACGCTTTGGCCTTCGCACCGGAGATATGGTCGTTGGACAGGTGCGGCCTCCTAAGGACACCGAGAAATACCGTAGCTTACTGCGCATTGAGGCAGTAAACGGCATGGATCCGGAACTTGGAAAACAGCGTCCTCGCTTCGACCGGTTGACGCCAATCTTTCCCAATCAACGCTTCAACCTGAATACCGGACCGCGGATGCTAACACAGCGCCTGATCGAACTGGTGGCCCCCATTGGATTCGGGCAGCGCGGCCTGATCGTCTCGCCGCCCAAGGCAGGCAAGACCACTGTGCTAAAGAAGGTGGCCAACGGCATTTCCGCGAACCATCCCGATGTGCATCTGATGGTCCTGCTGATCGGCGAACGTCCTGAGGAGGTAACCGATATGGATCGCTCCGTGGACGCCGAGGTGATCGGCTCGACCTTCGACGAAACGGTAGAGCATCAGACTCACGTAGCAGAGATGGCGCTCCATCGTGCCAAACGCTTGGTGGAGATGGGACGCGATGTCGCGGTTCTGATGGACAGCCTTACCCGACTCACGCGAGCCTATAACCTAGTGGTCCAGCCCAGTGGCCGTACGCTCTCCGGTGGTCTGGATCCGGCGGCTCTCTATCCCCCCAAGAGCTTCTTTGGCGCCGCCCGCAATATCGAAGAGGGCGGCAGCCTCACTATGCTGGCAACCTGCCTGATCGATACCGGCAGCCGTATGGATGATATGATCTACGAAGAGTTCAAGGGAACCGGCAATATGGAGTTGCACCTAAATCGCAAACTTGAAGAACGCCGGATCTTCCCGGCTTTTGACATCATCCGCTCCGGTACACGCCGCGAGGAGCTTCTACTCGACAAGGACACTCTGCGGAAGGTCTGGCTGATGCGCCGTATGATCTCGCAGATGATGTCCGGCACGGCCACTACCCAAGGCTATGACATCACCGCTGCTCACGAGGCCTTACTGTCGCAGATGCGTAAAACGCGAACCAACCGAGAGTTCCTTGACGTCTTGACGCGTGATTTGAGCTGAGGAAGGGTGCGTGGAGCACAGACTCCGGATCACCAGAAGCCAACCGTCCGCCAGCCGGCCTCAATAAGCTACGGCCCAGATGCCCGCAAAGTAATTTGCGGGCATCTGGGCTATCGGTTGACAACTGCATCTGAACCGGTAAAATGATTTCATGTCAAATCGAAGTCGAGAGCGACCGCGGCCTGAATGGGATCGGCTCAGTGTCCTGTTGGCTGTCACCCTCTTAAGTATCGCGCTTTTCCGCGTCGTGGAGCTCCCGACCCTAAACTGGGGAACATTCCAGATCTTGGGCTCCCCCCTGGGCTTTGACCTCGGCGGAGAGACACTACTCACGCTGTTGGTGGTAGGCCTGGTTGCCACCGGAACACTATCAGTCTTTCAGAACCATCCTCAGCTTGACAGCCGCGAGCGTTCGCTGGCATTTTCCCTGATCACCCCATCTATAGGAGCGCTGCTGGTCTCCATCTTTATCATCCAGGCCGCGACGTGGCCCCTATGGCTGGCAGCGCTGCTCGTGGGTGGCATCAGTATCGGTCTGCTCATTCATCTAAGCTATCAAGCGCTTTCACCACTGAATCCCAGATATCCAGGAGCCAGGACCTTACTGAATGTGATCGATTATCTTATGGGCTTTGTCCTCTTTAGCTTCAGTCTTGGACTCCAAGGGCGCGCCCTGATCACCGCACCAGCCATCCTGGTGTTGAGTGGCCTCCTAGCCGTGGAGCTTCTCAGCGCTACCGGTGCTTCCACAGAGCAGGTCCTACTTTACGGGGGTACCATCGCCTTGCTTGAGGGACAATTAGCCTGGGTCCTGGGTTACTGGCCCATCTCGATGTGGACTGCCGCAACGTTACTGACCCTGGGACTCTATATTTGGAGTGGAATAGGATACCAGCACCTGCTGGGACGCTTGACGGCTCAGGTCATCGCTGAGTTTGCAACGATTGGTTTGCTTATGTTTATTCTCGTATTCTGGGTACGACCCTGACAGATCATACACAGAGGCCTTGGCCCTCTTGTGACCCCAACTACCAGAAGGAGTGTGGACTTTGGAGAGAAAAGAAAGCCCCATCATCAAGGACAAGTTACCGCCCCGTTTGGCTTGTCTGGAGGAGCTCGCATACAATTTCTGGTGGTCCTGGCATCGATCTGCCCGCGACCTCTTTAAACAACTTGACCGAACGCTTTGGGCCACAACCCGTCACAATCCAGTACGAATCCTGCTAGAGACACCCCAGCAGAACCTAGAACGCCTGACACACGACCCGTCGTTTCTGCGTGACTACGACGCGGTGATACGTGAGTTAAGGCAGGAGATCCAAAATGGTGACGCCTGGTACAAGCAGACCTATCCGGAACTATACCATTCGCCGATCGCGTACTTCTCTGCAGAGTTCGGCCTTCATACATCCTTACCTATCTACTCAGGTGGACTGGGGGTGCTCTCGGGCGATCACACCAAGGAAGCCAGCGATCTAGGTCTGCCCTTTGTCGCCGTTGGCTTTCTGTATGAGCAGGGCTATTTCCGCCAGCGTCTCGACCACAGTGGCTGGCAGGAGGCGATCTATCCACCGCTGAACCCCAAGGAGGTTGCGCTTCGACAGATCACAGCCGAAGACGATGCCTGCGGAGCTATTCTGGTTGACGTCGGCGACCGCACAATCTGCCTACAGCTCTGGGAGGCTCTTGTAGGTCGAGCACGCCTCTACTTGATCGATGCGGGGGTCGAGGAAAACGCTCCTTGGGACAGGCAACTCACCGCCAGGCTCTATGGTGGCGATCACGAGATGCGAATCCAGCAGGAGATCCTGTTGGGCATCGGCGGGGTGCGGGTGCTACGCGCACTGGGTATAGAGCCACAGGTCTGGCATATCAATGAGGGCCACTCAGCGTTCATGGTCTTGGAGCGTATGAGAGAGTATGCTGCGCAAGGTATGGGCTTTGATGAAGCGCAACGTCGGGTCCGCGCCAGCACGGTATTCACCACCCATACCCCGGTACCAGCAGGCCATGATGCCTTCGATTTTGGCCTGATCGACAAATATTTCCGCGATTTCTGGCCCCAGCTAGGCCTAGACCGGGATGAGTTTCTGGCCTTGGGCAGCTACGATGCGGGACATTATCCAGCCTTCAATATGACCAAGCTTGCGCTGATGATGTCCGATCACACCAATGGGGTAAGTGAGCTTCACGGGCAGATAAGCCGTAGAATGTGGCGAACTCTGTGGCCGGATCGGCCTGTTAAGGATGTGCCCATCGGCAGCGTCACCAACGGCGTGCACCTCTCCTCATGGACTGGTGCGGCGATGCACCGACTGTATCGGCGCTACGTAAGCCCAGATTGGGTTCAGCGCCAGGACGATCCGATGCTCTGGTCACGCATCGATGAGATACCCGACTCTGAGCTCTGGGAGGCTCATGTCTATCTGAAACGCAAGATGTTCTCAACCATCAGGGAGCGTGCGCGGCAGGATTGGATTAACCGTGCGACGCCGCCGGAGCAGTTGCTGGCCTCAGGTATCTTCCTTGATCCTGATGCTCTCGTAGTCGGATTCGCCCGTCGGTTTGCGACGTACAAGCGCGCCAACTTGATCTTTCAGGATGTGGAACGCCTTTTACGGCTCGTTCACGATCCCTATCGACCGATCCAGTTCATCTTTGCCGGTAAGGCGCACCCGGCAGACGATCCTGGCAAACTGACGCTGCAACAGATCTACAATTACACTCGCGATCCGCGCTTCGGCGGCCGAATCGCCCTCGTCGAGGACTATGATATGCACATCGCTCGCTACCTGGTGCAGGGCGTAGACGTCTGGCTCAACACGCCGCGCCGACCTAATGAGGCCAGCGGCACCAGTGGTATGAAAGCTGCTTTCAACGGCGTGCTGAACCTAAGCATCCTCGACGGTTGGTGGGCAGAGGCCTACAACGGGCGCAACGGCTGGGCCATACATCCGGAAACAGAGACTGATGGTATGCTTGACCAGGATCAGGCCGATGCTGGAGCACTCTACAATGTTCTGGAAGAGCAAGTAGTACCCCTCTACTACCAGCGTGATCGGGATTATGTGCCGCGCGGCTGGGTTGCGATGATGCGGGAATCCATTCGGACGGTGGGACCGAGCTTCTCAACCCGTCGTATGGTTAAGGAGTACACTGAAAGATACTACGTGCCGGCCCTGAAGGCATCCATGGCCCTGAAGTCCAAAGCCAGGCCTGCTATGGAGGCGGTCGAAGCCCCAGCTGGAAACTGAGCACGCGACAATCGCCGCAACACCGAAGTAAGCTGCGCCCCCTGGCACATATTCCTGCGTAGGGGGCGCTCCAACTAGTAGGCATCGAGTTCCTGTAAACGCTCATCGTCAATACCAAAGTGATGAGCGATCTCGTGGCGCAGCACCCGCTCAATCAGTGCCTGGATTTCCTCCAGTGTTCGGCAGCGCATCTCGATAGGCCAGCGATAAAGACTAATCTTGTCAGGTAGCACCAACGTGTAGGAACGCGTTCGCTGCGTACGAGGCACCCCGTGGTAGAAGCCTAGCAGCTGCGCCGGATTCTGAATTCCCATACGGCGCAGTGTCTCCCTGTCAGCCCAGGGTTCGATGACGATCTCGACGTTTTCCAGCTTCTCAACAAACATCGCGGGCAGTGCGTCGACGGCCGCTGCGACGAGTTCCTCAAAAACGCGCTGGTCCATAGGCCTTACTCGGCCCCACTAGGCGCCGTCTGCGGTGTAGAGGTTACTCGCACCTGCAGCATACGCGCGAAGGGGATTGAGATAAAGATTAACGCGGCCGTCGCCAGGAATATTCCTTGATACTGGATAACCGGAAGCAGTGCGCCGGCCAAAAACGGCATACCCACCGAGCTGATATGGTCAAAGGTCACACCGGCCGTAAGGGTGGGTGTGAGTTCCTCAGGCGGCGCCGTACGGTAGACATAGGTCGAAAGCCCCATTCCTAAGGGCATGGTCAGCCGGATGACAATCCAGAGGCCCAGTAGGACCCAGAGATTGCTGATCAATCCGTAGCCTAGGCAGCACAACGCTAGCACTGCATAGGCAGCGGAGGTAGTCACGCTTTCACCCATATGATCGATCAGCGTCCCCAGATAAGGTGTAAGGAGCAGACCTAGCACGCTGCCGACTAGCGTTAGCGTGCTGATCTGCCAAACACGCAGCTGGAAATGCTGAACCAGCATCAATGTTATGAAACTGCCCAGAACCAGCTTACGGGCCCCGGCGAGGAAGATGAGCAGATAATAATGCCAATAACGCTTCTTTACGAGAATCCGTGGCGGCTCCGCCTCCGTTGCGCCAATGTCCTTGGGAAGCAAAAACAGCACCAGCCCGGACACACAGACGAACGCACCACCTATCAGGTAGTAATTTCCCAGAGGCATCGATTCAAACAGACCAGAGATCAGTGAGAGCGTTCCCATACCGGCAATACCCGCTAGAGAGCTCACCGAGGCGAGGGTACCGAGCAGACGGCCCGCGTTCTGCTTGTTGCCCAAGGAGAGCCCGATGGCATTCTGCAGCGGGATCCACAGATGAAAGCCGAAGCTGGCGACTAGCGAGGCCAGCAATAGCGCCGAATAGGATCCAACAAAGGCATAGAGCGCGAAGCCAATCCCTATCAGCATCAGCGCCAGCGTGCCCTGGCGCGGTAGACGCAGACGCATCGTCAGCGCCGCCACAAAGATCAAACCCAGTCCTGGCAGCTCGCGAATGCCCTCTAACCAAAGCACCTCGCCCTCTGTCAGACCGAGGGTCTCGATGAAAAAGTTCATCCGCGCACCCCCCAGCAAACCTTGCCCAAACTGAAGCAGAAAAAGGGCAGCCGCAAAAAGAACCAGGTTTCTGGTCCAGATGCTCAGATCGAAACTACGGCGGAATCGTGCCATCGTCGTTCTTACCTTAATCACACCACGCCCGCAGTACCCACGGGCATCACATTTCGGTGTTGCCACAGCTATTCCGCAACACCTCACCGACAGGATCCCCATTATAGCAGAAGATCAACCAAGTTCCCGGGGTTTGTCGCTACTGCTACACCCCTTGTCTGCCGCAATCACCTCTTCGTCGAAGTGTCGGCGCGCCTAGGTCTTGAAGAGCTTGTTGCGCCCGCGGTCCGATTCCACCGGTAGTGCCTGATCGCGATCCTCCCATGCTGCCTCGTCGCGATCAAACCAGGCCCGCCAGCGGGATGGCGCATCGACGTCCTCGGCGCCGTGGGCCGTGATGCGCTGCCGTACCCGACATAGCAGTGGCGTGTTGACAGCAGCGCCGGCGATGATCGCCTGGCCTCTAGAAAGGGCGGGCAGCTCGCCCAACAGATCCCGTCCCACACTCTCCACGCTCTCAGCCACACGGGCCTGATCGATGGGATTGACAATCCGCAAAATGAACTGGGTCATACACTGGGAAAGCACATCAGAATCCAGCTTGCCGGGCCGCTGACTGATCAGACCGACGGCTACGCCAAACTTACGTCCCTCGGAGAGCACCTGTTTCAGAATCTGCGAGCTAACCAGATCTGCCGAAGCCGGCGCGAAGTTGTGCGCCTCCTCAACCAGCACAAAGGCCGGATAGGGGAGATAGGTTTCATCACCACGCACCGCCTCCTTCTTCTCCGTCTGCATTCGCGCCAACCATAGGCGGCGCAACAGCGTCGCGACGACGACCTGTTGCTCCCGTTGATCCACCTCGTTCAGCTGCAACACGGTGCACTGCCCCGGACGGAAAAGCTCATCCAGCGACATGCTTCGCATATCATCAAAGATCGAGGAAGACTCCAGCCGAGAATTCAGCCGCCAGATGACAGCGCCCGCTGTGCCGTAGTCATCCCCCTCCGACAGCGACTTAGCCTGCTCCTCAGGGCTCTTAGGTCCGCCGCTCAGCTGCTCGTCGGCCTCCCGGACGGCGAGACGGAACTGCGCCAGCGTCCACTTCTCCCCGAATTTACGCTGGACAAGCCCATAGGCCTTGCTGAGCACGTAGTGCATCCGTTCTGAGAGATCGGGCAGCAGGTAACGGAGATCGCCCAATGAAAGGGAGTTGATGCGCACTTTGACATTTTCAGGTCGTATCACCTCCACTCGCGGCTGATAGCCATCCTGGGGATCGGCAAAGGCTCTGGCGCCTTCCATCTCCATCAGCGTATCGAATTCACCGTGAGGATCCACGATCAGCACCGCAGCACGATTGAGGGGCTGCATCAGCTCCTCCAGCAGCACCCCCGCCAGATAACTCTTGCCGGAGCCCGTACTGGCGATGATCGCCAGATGCGTGCTGGTGATCGCCGTCAAATCCAAGACCACAGGCACCTCATCCTTTGGACGGCTCAGCAGCGAGCCGATGTGCGCACCGCCCACCTCACCGATGGCTCTTTTGCTCAGGACATGCGTCAACATCGCACTATCGGCGATATGGATCGGCGTGCCCAGTCGCGGCGGCAGCCGAGGATTGACAAAATCCCCAAGCAGCTCATGATAGTAGCCCAGCACATTGACGCTGATCTCGAAGAGCTCCGAGCCGGCACCGGTGTAGCCGACCATAGAAGCGACCTGGTCTGGAGGTACGCCAGGATCGGCCAAGAGACCATTGGGCAGCAGCCGCACCGGCGTCCGACCGGTGATTCGCCCTAGCACCCTCCGAAGCTCGCCATCCACAGCAGCTTGATAGTAGACAAACTCGCCTATCTTGGCGAGTTCATCATAATCGGGTGTCACAAAGATAAACTCGTGGGGGCCCTCCCCCGGTCCTTGGGTTATGCCCAACGGGTTGGCATTCATCGAGCACCTCGAGCGTTCCCGCCAAGCGGACCAAGATAGGCCTGCCACGTTAGCTCATGTCGCACCACGTCGAGATGGGCAGCGGCCTCCGGAAAAAGCATCCTAAGCCGATCAAGAACGCACATCAGCAAATGGCGCGCCAAGGGATGAGCCTGCCCCAGCAGGACCGGCGCATAGCCGATCTGTACCCGACCATCAGGCATCTGATGGAAAGCACGGACGCCCGCGTCGTCCAGCGCCACAATCGGGGCGTCAATGTGGGCCGCCAGCGGAGGAACACCCTGGGTAACCGACCCAGCACCATCGACCATACCTACAGCCTTGATCCCAACCAGCGTCACCTTCTCAGCCAGGTAATCCGGAGAGAAGACCGCCAGGTCCGGCTCGGGCGACAATCGCGGTCCCAGCGTCCCGAACTCTGGGTTCAGCAGCATCGTATCGTAGACGATGCCGATGAGAGCGCCAGCGTCCTCACCCAAGGGGATGCGAACGAAACTGCCGAAGGCATAGGCGTCAGCCTTGGGCGGCGACTCGACCTCTCCCGTACCGTAAATCTGGCAGATGTAGTCAGTGTGCGAGTTTGACTTCACCAGTTTTCCAATCATCGACGCTCCAAGCCTCCTGCGTATGCCCTGACACTTAGACCGGTGCGACAGGGATCCGGAGAATATCCGCCTGAATCCAGCGGTGTGATCATCGTCGCCCCCGCTTACTAACAGCCTTCCTCCGAAAGCGCAGCGGAAGGTTTCGCCGTGCCACGAACAGCTGCAGTGCCCGGAAGAAGCGCTCACGGTCTTGTTGAGTGATGACCGCCAAGGCATCGGCAGTCTCCACAGCATAAGGGTAGCCGTTTCCGACCACACATTCAGCGCGCACGACGTCCACCACACGGTCGAGTTCGCCTGCCTCAAAGATCCAACGAGGCAGGTCCAGTCGTGCAGGGAGACCATCGGCCGTGGTCTTGAGATAAACGAAGACGACCTCCTCATAGTATTTGCCGCCCTCGCCGGCACCGTAGGGTTCCACTTGATCATCCCGGGCACAAGTCCACGCTGTGGTTCGATCGCCCCAGCCAAGCCGAGGGCCGATCAGCGCTCCATCACTCAGACTCCGGTCACCACGACTGCCGGTTAATGCATTGAGCAGCGTGAGCAGATCACTGGCCAAGCTGGTGTCGACATAACCAACCAACGGGACCCGTGTGGTTTCCGATATTGCTAAGAGCTCCGTGATCGCCTGAACGTACTGAAGCTGTCGGTCAGGCCGCATCTGCTGGATGAACGACAGGACCAATGACCCGTCGAAGAAACAAACGGGTTTGGGATCTGCAGCAGCGTAGGTTTGCATCCAGCTGGCGAGGCACTCACACTCGGCAACAAAGCGACGCAGATTTACGCGCCAATCCGGGTATCCCTGCGCGGCCTCTTCACCTCCCAGTTCATCAGGCGGCAAGACCTCAATATCGATGTCCTTCACGTAGTCGGCGTCCACCGTGTGAGGGTTCACGAACCATCCGATTTGCACGACACCAACAGGAAAGGAGATCTCAGTCGTTGGGGTGATCTGCGAACCATCCACGGCGATGGTGGGCACTCCGGCAAGCACCCCCAGTGCCCAGGACCGTGCTTCAGCGTGGTGCGCCCAGCGCCGAGCAAACGGCACAACTAACTCCGGATAAGCATCGTGTTCCGCGGTAGGGCGCGCGCCGGGCCAGGGAATTGCAGCAAGACGAGCGAGCACGGCCTCGCTGCTCAACTGCATCAGCTCCGCTAACGCCGACTCATAGGCCGTCAGCGCATTAGAACGCACGGTCTCATAACCAGCAAAGCGCTCGGCCTTAGCCTCCAACGCTGCGATCACCTTCTCCCGATGGAACATCTAGGCCCTGACCCTACTGACACCGTTCTCTTTGAAGATCCGAATGATGTGGTCGGTGTCCTGCTCAAAAGTATCATCGTGGCTGATAACAAAGAGCTGCGAGAACCCCCTGATGTTAAGAATCTGCCGGGCAAGGTTTGCCCGCCTTTCAACATCCAGGTTTGCCGTCGGCTCGTCAAAGAAGGCAACATCAATTGCCGAGGTCTGCCGCAACAGCGCTAGTCGCACTGCCAACGCGGCGGCCATCTGCTCGCCCCCAGATAGCTGCTGGAAGACGCGATCACGACCGGCAGTGGTCAACACTACCTCGTAGTCCTCATTCCACTGCAAGCGCGATCGGTAGGCCTCCATAATGTCGGCGTAGAGCCGGTCCGCGTGGGCCGAGATCAGCTCCACCATCACCCGCGTCATCTGTGGTCCTGCTTCTCGCAGCACCTGTCGCAGATGATCGAGCACCCGGTGGGCCCGCTGCAGCGCGCGCCGCTCCACACGGGCGGCATCAAGACGCTTCTGTACCGCCCTGAGCAAGACAATCTTATCCTGGGCTTCCAGAAGCTGCGCGTCCCGTTGGGAGATACGTTCCTCAAGCCGCGCCAAGGCCGCTCGAACCTCACTGAGCTCCGCGTTAAGCTCAGCGTGCAATGTCGCATCATAGGCTTGCGCTATGTCCTCTTGGGCCTTGATCACCTCCGCGTATGCCGTTTGAGCGGTTGCTTGAGTTTCCTGCAACTCGGTGACCGTGGCGTGACGGTCCTCGAGCGCCTCGGCCTCACGGATGTGCTGAAGATAACGGCGGTGGGCGGGCTCGTGATCGACCAACGTCCGTCTTTCGACCGCCAAACGCTGATCCAAGTCCGCATAGGCCACCAAGTCAGACTCAAGGTCTCTGAGCCCCCGCTCTGTAGCCGCGATCTCTGCGACCACCTTCAGATGATCCGCGGCAACTCTCTCTTCCCGAGCTACAACGTCTGCGGCTCGCTCAAGAAGACGCCGCGGGTTACCCAAATCCTCCAGGCGGGCAGTCAGGCGGGCGACCTCGTCTGGCATACCCTGATGCGCCCGCTGCCTCCTCTCGGCCTCCTCGACAGCATCCATTTGATCTTCCAGCTGCTGCCCCAGCGCCGTCATATCAGCCGGTCGCGGCAAGGCCTGAAGAGTCAGATCCAACGCCTCTATGGCCGCCTGTCTCTCAGATCGCAAGGCCGCCAGTCCCTCAAGCTGAGGCCGCACCTCCGTCAGCTCTGAATCCAGATCCTCAAGGCGCTGCGCGACAGCGTCACGGCGATCATGCTCGGCAGCAACGGATGCACGCCGCGTGGCCAGCATCTCCTTCTGAGCCTCAATCTGTTCTTGTAGTGCATTGACCTCACCGGCACGTGGAACTGCCGCGATCCGTCGCACTATCTCATCCAGCGCCTGCGCTTCGCGCTGTCGCTCTGCGACCAGGTCATCCAGCTCAGCCTGGATCTCCTGCTGCAGCTGCTTCAATGCATCGGCCTGCTGTGCATCGCGTGCAAGCAGCTCTACCCGCTGCTGAGGGGTCAGCGGTTCGCCACAGACGGGACAGGTAGGGGCGTCCGAGGCCGACAGCAGCTCAACTTGGCGCTGTACCTGCGTCAACTCAGCTTCGTGAGTGGCCAGTTCCGCGGTCAATGCGTGCTGCCGCTTCTCTACTTGAGCCAGTTCCTCTCTAAGCTGATCGGCCTCAGCCTCCAACCGATGCAACTGAGCCGACTTCTCTTGAAGGATCTCGTGCTCTTCAGTAAGCTGATTCAGCCGAGTCTCTTCGTGACCCAACAGCCGCTCTGCGGCCATGAGCCGTTCATCGATCTCTTCACGCTGCGTCTGGGTATGCGCGTATTCGGCCTTGATCGCGGCCGCCCTTGCCGTTAGCTGCTCGTGGCTGTCAATCAGATCATCCCACTCGCGCCTCAGTTCGGAGAGTGCGATCTCCTTCTCGGCACGCGCTTCAACCCCTGAGCGCAGCTCTGCAAATCGATGCTGAAGTCCGACCAGTCGCTGTTGCTCGCGATCTAGGTCGCGCTCGGCAGTTGCCAATCGCTCAACGCCACGGCGAGCGTCCGCGAGAGCGGCTTCCAGTTCAGTCTGTCTCTCCACTTCCGGCGCCAGAGTCGCCATTGCCACCTTGGCCTCCTCAATCTCCGCTAGCTCAGCGCATAGCTGTGCGTTGCGTTCGTTGGCGACGGCCAGACGCTTGCTCAGCGCCTGCTGAGCCGCTCGGAGCTCCTCACGCTCCTCGCGCGCCGCATCCAACTCCGTCACAGCGACCTGGGCTGCGACATAGGCCTCATGACTCGCCTGGGTTCCATCCACCACCTGCTGAGCAGCCTGAGAGGCCGCGTAGGCCCGTTCAGCATCTTCCAGACGTGCAGCCGTTGCCTGCAAGCTCGTTTCGGCGTGAGCAACGGCTTTCCCAAGTTCTTCAATCCGCTCCTGACGCTAGCGCAGGACAGCAAGGTGAGCAACAACCTCCGCCAGATCCTCCTTCTGCTTAACCTGATCCGCACGATCGCTGGAGATCTCAGACTGCAGCACGGCGACCCGCTCCTGCAAGCCAGGTAGCCCCTCTACTTGAGCCTCAAATCCTGCAATGGCTCGTTCCTGCTCCTGTGTCAGCTGATCCAGCTGACGGCTCGGTTCCCGCAGTCCCTCCCAGACCTGCTCGTACTCGTCCACTCTAAGCAGAGGATTGAAGGTCTCCTTGCGCCGGCTGGGTGTCTCCAAAAAAGCAGCGGTCAGAAGACCTTGAGGCACTCCCACCGCATCGCGGAACAGGACCGCCAGATCTACGGCGCCGTCAGTCCCCAAGAACTCATTAAGCCACAGAACGGTTTCTTGTTTACCGTCGGTCAGCCTCTGCTGAATCTCGGGATCGTAGACATAATACTGACCATAACTACCACACTTACGCACAACCTGATAACAGCGACCGTCGGCATCCTCCACGTGGACCGTAACATTGGCCACCTTTTCACCCTCGCGTACGAAGTCCGCCTGGGAAACACCCAAATAGTCAAAGAGTGCGAACCCGATAGCCTCCAGCAGCGTGCTCTTTCCCGCGCCGTTCGGACCGCAGATGGCGTTGGTGCCGAAGCTGAAGCCGATCTGTGCGTAGGTGTAGCTTTTCACGTTTTCCAGATCAACCTGGACGATGCGCATCGCAAGCCCTCCGCCCCTCTCGAATCCGCGCTTTGTTCAACCGACGGCTCAAATCGATTCTCCCTCTGCTAGGCCTGCGTCCTCGCTACTTCCGGGACCGGAGGGCAGCTCAGAGGACAGTTGGCGCAGATGGTCAACGACAGCTTCCGGCGCACCTCGCTCCAGCACCAACTGCTTCAGCGCTAGGGCCCCCTCGGTCCAAGCCTCCGCATCATCCCGATAGCGAACATCCCGCTCCAGTAGGTCACGAAGAATAGCACGCTCCAACTCTGGACGGCTGCTTTCCTCATCGAAGCGCACCTCAAATTCCGTTGGCATCGTGAGGTTCCGGACCCGGGCTGTCAACGGTTGCCAGGCAGTCTCCAGCAAATCCTGGATATGCGCCACGTCCAGATCGTAACGGTTGAAGGGCAGTGTGCCACTCAGAGTCAGCTCGACCACAGGCTTGGAAGTGTCGTCGATGTGAGCCCGCTCGCGACGGATCAAAGCTCGAACGGTATCATAGACCGCTGACGGTTCTGTCGCTGCATCCACCTCCAAACGCAGGCGATGAAAGGGGCGCCGTGGTGGGACCACAAGCTTGGCTCGATGCCGCGGATTATGATCCGGCGTGATGTCCACCAGGTAACAGCCTCGCTGGGGCCAGGCGGTCTCATCGATCCCGCAGGTCTCGGGCGAACCAGGGTTGTAGATCCAATCCTCCACCCTATAGGGCTTGTGAATGTGCCCTAATGCGACATAGTCGACCCGGTCACGCAGGGGCGCAATGTCTCGATACTTGAGGCGTCCGATATGTGCCAGCTGTCCTTCCAGGCCAGCATGCAGCATCAGAATAGTATAGTGGACAACAGCATCGTCATGGTTGGCCAACGCCTCCGTCACACTTTGGAGCGCCTTGGCCATCGAGGCACCATAGTACCTTAGGCCATAGACGCGCACGCCACCGGCCAGATCCACGTATGCCCCGCCGTCCGCACCGTGAGGCTCGAGTACCGCCCGCCCGCCCTCAAAACGCGGGTTGAGCAATCGCAGGTACCCCAAGGCATCCAGAAAATCCATCCAGGAAGTCTGTTCGCGATAATAGGCCTTCTCATGGTTGCCCTCTACCGCCAGAACAGGAATACCCGCCTTCTTTAGTGTCTGTAGGCCAGCGATGGCCACTCGCATCGCCAGCGGCTCCACAGCGCGTTTCTCAAACAGATCGCCCGCCAGCAGGACAAAGTCGACCTCCTGATCCACTGCCTCGTCGATCAGATGCAGGAAGACCTTGCTGAAATCATCGAAACGCTCCTTGAGGCCGTATTGCTGATAGCCCAGATGCACGTCGGCGATATGCATAAATCGCATCGTCATTCCTCCACCCGATGATCCGTCATCCTGCCGCTTCCAAGTGCTCCACTCTTGAATACGCCGGCAGGCTGCCACTGCGAACGCGGAACCACCCCTCAAGTGTAGCTGAAATCGCACCACCGGACAACCCGACCTCGTCTCGACAGTCTGAAGCTGAGGAGTCTCAAAGCGTCGTGGCTCTTGATCTTATCGGCTAGTCTGCTATACTCATTTGTGGGGATGATCGGTTTCGACGGGGAAGGCTGATTGTGAGCTGCAAGCCGGGGAGGCTTCGTCTCCGTAAACCCAGAAGCAAACCAAAAATGCCAACAATATGGCGAACAACTGGGCACCGGTCGCCGTCGCTGCGTAAGCAGCAGGTGACTAGTCCCAAAACCTGATCGGGAATCCGGTCACGCCGCCCTAGCGTCTCGCATGCGTGGTAGGGGCCGGTGACATAAAGTATGCGCGCAGGCTGGCAGACGCCGATAGGCTGGCTCAAGACCAATCGGCTAGCGCGGATGCGGCGTGGTCGGCTACGACCCTCCGCGTGACACCAAAATCGCCGACTAAGCTTGTAGATGCTCATCATCGAATTCTTCGGACGCGGGTTCGATTCCCGCCATCTCCACTAGGAATAGGTCGGGGGGCTAGTTGCCCCCCGACCCGTTTTGTGCCACAATGTTGTTATGATGCCACAGATCCTGATCATGACCGGAGCGCGCCAGGTCGGCAAGAGCACAGTTCTTGACAAAGCCATCTCGACCTTGCGTGTTGCAGACGTGCAGATCACTGGCTTACTGACAAGACGGACAGGCCCCCACGATCTCGCCGTTACCGAACTTCACACCGGTGCGACCTATACGTTAACGGACGCTTTCAAGCTGGCAGCCTCCTCTCCAACCCGGAATTTCGTGATGAGCGAGACAGCCTTAACCCGCAGCCGTCGTTCGCTAGAATCGGCGTTTCCTACGCAGGTCTTCGTGCTCGACGAACTAGGCCCCTTGGAGTTACGCGCCCGACGTGGATGGGTCGTGGCTTTCGAGCTGCTAAAACGAAAACACTACGGCGTTGCCATCGTCGTTGTCCGCCCTGAGCTTCTCGGCGAAGCTATTGGCGAGCTGCCCGGGCCATACTTTACAGTGATCAACGTCACACGGGCAGGCCGCGATAGGCTGCCGAGCCGCTTGGCAGATTGGGTGAGATGCCATCCGAGCGTGCGATCTCCGAACCTGGGGGCAGTGTATCCAACGACATCTCCCGGGAAGTCAGGAGAATGAAAGCTTGGCCGATCGTCGGACATCAGTGGGCTGTGCGACTGTTGCGCCACGGGGTCGCAAACGACGAGATTCCCCATGCTTTGCTCATCACAGGACCGGAGAGCGTAGGAAAGCACACCCTAGCCGAGCAGGTCGTCGCAGCAATTCTGTGCGCGGAAGATGAACGTCCTTGCGGTCACTGCCTGAGTTGTCGCAAACTGCGCTCCGGCAACCATCCTGACTTCAGGCTGGTGGCGCCCGAGGATCGCACAACAGCGCTCAAGATTGAGCAGATTCGAGAGATCGAACGCTTTCTGACTCTGACACCTAAGGAAAGCCTGCGCAAGGTCGTGCTGATCCAGGACTTCGAACGGGCTACCGTCGGGGCTGCCAACGCGCTATTGAAGACGTTGGAAGAACCACCAAGCTATGCCCATCTGTTTCTTCTGGCAACCGACGCCGATCTGCTCCTGCCAACCATAGTCTCGCGAGCGCAGCAGATCGTGCTACGTCCACTACCCAGTGGGGACATTGCCGCGGCGCTTATGGAGCGGTGGCAGGTGGATCCAGCAAGGGCAGAACGGCTAGCGCGCATCTCCGGCGGACGTATGGGCTGGGCCGTGCAGGCGGCGACAAACCCCGATCACTACGAACGGATGAAGGCGGCCTTGACCTCCCTGACTACCGTGCTGCAGCAAGACCTGCCGGCACGCTTCGAGATGGCCCAGCAGCTATCCCGGGACGCCGCGAATTTGATGGAGACTCTGGAGCATTGGCTTACCTTCTGGCGTGACGTACTGCTGGTGCAAGCCGACTCTGCGGAGGCACTGACCTACACTGACCAGCACCAGATGCTTAGGATCCTGGCAGAAACACTGGCTATCCAGGAAACGGTCCACATCTTGGAGAGGCTGGATCAAGCTCAACAAGCCCTTGGGAACAACGCGAATCCACAGCTGCTGGTGGAAAATCTGCTGCTTGATCTGCCAACCCTTCACGCCACCTAGCGCTCGCTGGCCCTGGCGACGAGACCGCTACTGCGCCTCCTGGAGAACAAAACCGGATTCAACGGCAAAGCGGAGTGCCGTCCGTTCCTTGCCGTCGATGAGTACCTCCGAGAAAGAAGGGATGCAGGCAATGGCGATATGATCGAGTTCCAGGTAACCGCGCGCGATAGCAATGGCCTTTACCGCCTGGTTGACTGCGCCGGCGCCGATGGCTTGGACATCAACCCGCCCCTTTTCCCGCACGATGCCAGCGATGGCGCCAGCTACCGAGGTGGAACGCGAGTTCGCTGCTACCTTGACCAGATCCATAAGAGCCTCCTCGTGGGCAGCGTTTGAACATCTAGTCATAGTTATTATACAGTTATCCTTGAAACATAGCAAATTATACTGTCTATATCATCTAAATCGCCATTATTCTTACTTAAAAGCAACCTTGAATAACTTTCGGGTTAGGATCTGTCAGGATATCAGCTAACGGCAGGCAACTTGTCAATGGCCAGCCGGTGAGTATAATGCCCGCGTTGCGTCAGTTCGCCTTCAGGTCCGGCTATGCAAGCGATGGTGAAGCCTTCGAATGTTCCGTTATGCTATAGCGTATAAGCCCTTTGGGGTCCTCAGTATACACCACGAGGATCCGTTGGGGCGCAAGACGCTAACGACAATGGGCATCCCAACCGATCTACATCCGGCCGGCCGGCTCGACCTTGACAGTGAAGGACTGTTGGTTCTGACCAACGACGGTCAAACCCTTCATCGGCTGACTCACCCCGCTCACAGTCATGCCAAGATCTACTTCGTCCTCGTCTTGGACGAGCCCAATGTCGAGGCACTGAATCAGCTCCGGACGGGAGTCGAGATCAAGCCAGGTATGACTCGACCGGCCGACGTAGAGCGATTGGTCAGGGCTCCGCCGCTGCCCGAAGCAACACACCCCCTACCGGCACCAGAGAAGACGGTGTGGCTGAGAATGGTCCTGCATGAGGGCATGAACCGACAGATCAAACGCATGACCGCCGCGGTAGGACATCCCACCGTGCGCTTGGTGCGCGTGGCAATGGGTCGGCTGTCGCTGCCGCCGGATCTGGAGCCGGGCCAGTGGCGGGAGCTGGATGCTGCGGAGCGGATAGTGCTACTCGCTGATACCTGGCCCCGAGGACGCCGGCGTCACATCTGAGCCAGGAGACGAGATGAAGCTCTCGATCATCATCCCAGTGTACAACGAAATCGACACAATCGCCGAGATCGTCGGAAGGGTTCGCAACGTCCATCTTAACGTACAGGTCTGGGCGAATCGCGCCAATGAGGACACGGTGCAGCTGGATCGTGAGGTTGTGATTGTTGATGACGGATCGACCGACGGCACCCGCGACTATTTGAACACGCTGCGTGAAGCGCCCGAGGTCAAGCTCATCTTTCATCAGCAGAATCAGGGAAAGGGCGGAGCTGTCTGGAACGGCTTGCAGGCAACCACAGGCGATATCTGTTTGATCCAGGATGCTGACCTAGAATATGACCCTCGAGACTATGTCAAGCTGGTTCAGCCAATTCTGGAGGGGCGATCCGAGGTCGTCTACGGCTCACGTTTTCGGGGCGGACCGACGAAGGCAATGTTCTTCTGGCATATGGTGGGGAACCGCTTCCTGACCTTCACTACCAACGTGCTCTACAACACGATCCTCACCGATATGGAGACCTGCTACAAGGTCTTCACGCGCGCGGTCGCCGACAAGCTCCACCTCACAGCTTCCGGATGGGGATTTGATCCAGAGATCACCGCGCAGATTCTCCTGAACGACTACCGCATCTATGAGGTACCGATCTCCTACAGCGGTCGCGAGTTCACGGAAGGGAAGAAGATCTCGTGGCGCGACGGATTTACCGTACTCTGGACTCTTATTCGGTATCGCGTTCACGGATATCACCCACCTATCCAGGCTACCGATTGAATCGGCCGAAGCGCCACACCGGCGCAGTCCAACACGCGACTTGACGAAAGCTGAGGGGCGTGCCACAATGCTTGCGCAATCTTCAGCACAATGTCAAGGCTAGCCTGCAACTCACTGCAGGCCACACTTGCGAAAGGACAAAGGGGAACGATGAAAGGTAGCTGGAAGATTCGGATGGCGCAGAATATGATCAGGAAAGAGGATCCGGAGGAGGTTATGAACATCGTCGAGGCTATGCTGCCGGTCGTCGTCGATGTGCTTTCCAAGTCGCAACTCCAGGCCTTTGTCAAGCGGCTGTTCCAACGCCACCTGTCAACGCTATTGCGTGGTATGAGCCGAGGAGAGCGAGCCACCTTACTCCGCGAAATCCTACCTTTCATCGCCAAGGAGTTCCCCATCGAGGACGTTGATTTTTCGCCGGCGCAGTCTGTTAGCTCCTGAATCTCCTATGGGATGACGCGGTTTAACTTCCCTACCATTACGCGCCCGATCCGGCATCTGCAGCGGTATCGGCAGATCCTCACCGTCTTCACGCGTCATGGATTCGGCTTTGCCATCTCTACCCTGCCGACCGAGCCATTTTGGCTCCGTGATCTGTACCCTTTCCCGAAACGCGAACCTGCTTCGCTTCCGGTACATTTTCGCAAGGCTCTGGAAGAGCTGGGACCTGCCTTCGTCAAACTCGGCCAGGTCCTGAGCACCCGCCCGGACCTCCTACCCCCGGATTACATCACAGAGCTGTCGCTACTGCAGGATCAGGTTCAGCCGGTCGCCTGGGAAGAGATTGAGACAGTCCTCCGGCAGGAGCTCAACCGCCCTCTGGAGGAGATCTTTGATGAGATCAACACGTTGCCGCTGGCCTCAGCCTCCTTGGCGCAAGTCCATATGGCCAAGCTCGCGACGCGCGAACGCGTCGTACTCAAAGTTCAGCGCCCAAACATCCTTCCCACCGTGCGCACCGATCTGGAGATCATCCATGATATTGCCCGCTATTTGCAGGCGCATACTCCCCTCGGAGAAATCTATGAGATAGTGGAGATCGCCGAGGACTTCGCCGACACTCTCAAACGGGAGCTGGACTACGAAGCTGAGGGACGAAACGCCGATCGCTTTCGAGAAAATTTCAGAAATGAACCTGGCGTCTATATTCCGGCCGTCTATTGGGACTACACCACCAAGCGTGTCTTGGTGCTGGAGTACATCGAGGGCATCAAGATCGACCGGATCGAGGCCATCGACGCTGCCGGCTACGATCGTCAGCAGATCGCGAACAACGCAGCGCGCATGATCATCCAGGAGGTCTTTCAGGATGGCTTCTTCCACGCCGATCCTCATCCCGGCAACTTCGTGGTGCTGGAGGGCAACACTATCGGTGCGATGGACTTTGGGATGGTTGACTACCTCAGTCAAGCCGATCGCGTGAGCCTCATCCGCCTCTACAACGTCGCCGTCCAGATGAACGCCAAGGGCGTTGTCGACGAGCTCGTGCACATCGGAGCTGCGCCGTTTGACGTCGACCGTCGCTCGCTGTCCCGGGATATCGGTCGATTGCTGCAGTATTACAGTGGCCTCGCCCTGAAGGAACTCCGCTTTGATGACTTCATGGAGGATGTGATGCCCGTGGTCTTCGAGCACCGCCTTAGGTTGCCAGCCAACTTTTGGCTACTGGCCAAAACCTTAGGGATGATGGAGGGCATCGGGCTGAAACTGGCGCCTGATTTCGATATCTTCGCCTTCTCCAAACCGTATGTCAACCGCTTGATCCTCAGCACCGTGGTTCCAAATCAGCGTTGGGTCTCAGACGCAATTCGTCGCAGTCTGGCCTGGAGCGACCTACTGGAGGCGCTGCCCCACGCCGGCAAACTACTGCTTGACAGAGTGGAGCGACGAGAACCACTTGTCCTGGCCTTGGACGAACGCAGCCTGAAGTATCTCGATGCGCTGGTCACTCGCTTGGCTCTGAGTCTGATCATCGCTGGCATGATTGTGGGATTAGCCTGGGTGGTACCAACCGTCGCAGGCGCAGGCTGGCTCCTGCAGGCCAT
Source organism: Anaerolineae bacterium (assembly GCA_003562365.1). Classification (GTDB taxonomy): domain Bacteria; phylum Chloroflexota; class Anaerolineae; order B4-G1; family SLSP01; genus PWVB01. Next base: position 3,234 of record PWVB01000037.1, on the reverse strand, counting down.
TGTCATCATCAGCTTTCTTCTGGCAATCATCGTGGGGATCCGGATCCTCCTGTCAATCATCAGAGGACGTTGACACGCGCTCCACAGATCAGGGGAGTATCCCGTTTCACAGCAACGCATCCGCTTCTACAGGTCTCTCCTTCACTCCACGAGCGTTTAGGTCCTCCATCTGACTGTCAGCGACCTTCAGATCCAGCGGGCCAGGCTGGTTGATATTCCCAGCGGCGTTGTGATCTCGGTCGATTAAGCTTCCGGACAGAATGGCATTGACTGTGTGCAGTTGTCCAGGTTCATCACTATGTTACAATGGCGGCTATGGAGACAAACACCCACCCCTTGCTCAGCATACTCAACACCCAGCAGCGCGCCGCCGTGACAACGCCAATTGGCCCGGTCCTGGTGCTCGCCGGCCCGGGTTCTGGAAAGACCCGGGTTCTGACTCATCGCATCGCCTGGATGCTGTCAGAGATGGACGTCGCGCCTTGGCACGTGCTGGCTGTCACATTCACAAACAAGGCCGCCCGGGAGATGCGCCAACGGCTAAACGTGATGCTGGGTGATGCCCGCACAGGCTCTATGGCACTGGGGACATTCCACGCGACCTGCGCGCGGATCCTTCGGCGGGAGGCGGAGAATCTGGGACTCTCACCCAGCTATCTGATCTTCGACAGCGATGATCAGCTCACAGTAATGAAACAGATTGTGGCGGACTTGGGATTGGACGACAAACGCTATCGTCCGCGCGCCCTGCTGAACGCCGTCTCCAGTGCGAAGAACGAGTTGTTGTCGCCGACGGACTATCCAGTACGTACCTACTACGATGAGATTGTGGCCCGGGCGTATGCGCGTTATCAGGAAACGCTACACCAGAACGACGGCCTCGACTTTGACGATCTGCTGATGAAGACTGCGCGGCTGTTTGAGACCGACGCGGAGGTTCTCAGCCGCTACCGGGACCGCTACCGCCACGTCCTGGTGGATGAGTTTCAGGACACAAATGTTGCTCAATATGCCATCCTGAAGCAGCTGACGCACAAGCATCGGAGTCTCTATGTTGTGGCGGACGAGGACCAATCCATCTACTCGTGGCGTGGCGCGGACTATCGAAATATCGTGCGCCTGCGGCAGGACTTTCCGGAGCTGCAGACGCACCTTCTGGAGGAGAATTACCGCTCTACTCAGATCATTCTAGATGGCGCGCAGGCGATCATCGCCCGAAACCCAGATCGCACACCGAAACACCTATTCACTGATAAGCAGGGTGGACACCCCATCGTCTTGCACGAGGCGTACGATGAGCAGGAGGAAGCCGACTATGTCGCGCGCGAAGCGACCCGATTGTTGCGCGCTGGTTATCGGCATGGGGACATCGCTGTGATGTATCGGACCAATGCGCAGTCACGGGCACTGGAGGAGACCTTCATCCGGCACAACCTCCCTTACCGCCTGATCGGTGCCACCCGTTTCTACTCGCGTAAGGAGATCAAGGACGTTCTCGCTTTCCTGCGCCTGGCGCAGAATCCTGACGACGACGTGAGCTTTATGCGGGTGGTCAACGTGCCACCTCGCGGCATTGGCTCCACCACCCTCGGCAAAGTCTCGGCTCAGGCTCAAAACCACCAATGCAGTCTCTACCAAGGATTGCTTTCGCTGGTCGAATCGGATGGGCTACGCAGTCGGGCAGAGCGAGTGCTGACCGCCTTCGCCACGATGCTGCATCAATGGGTGGAGCTGCGCGAGGCGTATAGTGTCACGCGCCTGATAGACCGCATCCTGGCCGACACCGGTTACGAATCATACACGCGAGACGGCAGCGACCAGGGAGAATCGCGTTGGGAGAATGTGATGGCGCTGCGAGCCGTCGTCGCAGAAACACCCGGCATCGCGCTCCTCGACTTCCTCACCGAGGTGGCTTTGGTTGCCGATGTGGATGAGCTTGCAGATGAGGTCGACGCCGTAACCCTGCTGACGCTCCACAGCGCCAAAGGGCTTGAGTATCCCGTCGTCTTTCTTACCGGCCTTGAAGAGGGTCTTCTACCACACAGCCGCTCGATGGACTCACCGATGGAGGTCGCTGAGGAGCGCCGACTGCTTTACGTCGGGATGACCCGGGCTGAACAGCGCCTCTATCTCACCTACGCATTTCGGCGTAGCTGGCGCGGCTATCGCGACAGTGAACCGTCAAGCCCTTCTCGCTTCTTGGAGGATCTGCCCGATGAGGCGCTCAAGCAGCCCGAGGATCAGAAACGCCGAGCGGCGCGCCCCAGCGGGGCTGCCAAGCCCTGGGGTGCCGAATCGTCCCGCCCTGAGACCCGTGCGCGACCCGAGCCCCAGTATCGCAGCGGCCAACGCGTCAAGCACGCCTTCTACGGAGAGGGCATGGTTATTGAGTGTGAATTCGAAGGGCGCAATGAGATGGTGACCGTGCTCTTTAGCAATGGCGTCGGGGTCAAGAAATTCTTGAGTGGTATGGCGCCTATGGAGCCCCTGGCGGACCATTGAAGCCCCCACACTTCGGACCCGCGGCTGTGCTAGCGGGATTCACCGCGCGGACAGCGGAAGGGAGTGCACTAATGCGTAAGGTCGGACACGAGTACGTGAACAAACGCAGAGGTTCCCTGGCGATGGTGAGCGTTTTTGGGGGTGTGTTGGTCATCATCGCCCTGCTGGGACTCGTGGCAGCGGACCATTCCGCGACAGTATCGATGAAGTCGCCCTCGGAATGGGCCAGCGCATCCGACCTCACTGGCAGGCGCAGCGGTGTAACGAGTACATTGGAGGCAACGTTGGCGGAAGATCGCCAGTTGAGCGTGCCCCTGCAGCTTACCCCAGCCGACGACTTCACCTGCATCCTGGAGATCACCACGACGGATAGACCCCCCACCGGCAACCATAACTTTGCGACAGCGGCACCGGTGGCGAACTACCCGGATCAGGCCCTGGTGACAGGCAATCCGGGCGATGAGCTATTACCCCAGCGCGACTTCTACCGGTTGGACAATGCCATCATCGGCGCTCAGTACACGTTGCAGGCCAAGCCCGACTGGACCACCAACTACAACCTCGGCATCGTCGTCTATGATCGAGATCGAACGCCCATCATCACCGACACCGACACGAGCAATAACTTCGGCAGTGTGACCTTGGTTCCAGACAACTTCGGGCCCTATTACTTCGAGGTCTTCCAGATCACGCCACTGTGTACCGGACACACCTACGCCCTGATCTACAACA
>PWVB01000467.1 GCA_003562365.1 Anaerolineae bacterium | reverse complement strand
CCCGTTGCACGCTCCGCACGGGGGCGGTACGCGACGTAGCGAGACGCTGCACCTCTGCCGCTTCTTCGTCTGTCAAAGAACGCAATTCTACTCTTTTCGGCATCGCTACCTCCGTTTCTTTAGGAGGTCGCATTATAGCTCATTCATTTGATAAGAGAACCGGTTAGCTGTGTCAGGATAAGTAACTGCGGGTTCCGCCATAGGCTTCCTACTTCAGGACCTGGCACTTCTATTGCGTCACGCTTCTCTTCAGTCATCATCTCGCACTCCCCAGCTCTGTCTACCACCTTTCTTTGCCGTGGAGAATGGTTTCGCCTCATCTGCAAACATGATCTCCACCACCCAGTCCCGTATTAGCAGCATTCTAAACCTTCCTTGACCTTAGTATGACATTGGTGATCTAAAATAAGAGAGATCGAGGAGCAAGTCCACCATCTAATTCACGGTGATCAGATCACCGGAGGGCATCAAATGCGGATCAGCTATATCCTGCTTTCTCCGACCTTTGGTGGCCCTAACTTAGGGTTGACCCGGCTCAGGTCTACTGCGACACGGACCTAATGAAGACCTCACGGGCACCGCAAGGTCGCCATATGACTCAGTGGCGCCTTCGGTTGCGGTTTCGCACTCCGGCCTATCTGACAAGGCTGCGGCGCGTAAGGAATGAGACTCAAGGCTAGAGCTATGAGAATCCTTATGATTACCCCTCAGCCATTCTTCGAACCGAGAGGAACTCCGATCAGCGTCTATCAACGACTTGAGAGCCTCTCCGCCCTACAATATCAGGTGGATGTACTCACCTATCACGTGGGTGAGGATGTAAGCATACCTGGTATAACGTTGTATCGGGGCCCCAATGTGCCGTTCATCAAGAAAGTGAAGATAGGCCCATCTTGGAAGAAATTTTGTCTTGACCTTCTACTCTTTTTCCAAGCAATTGTCTTGTTGCGCAAAAATCATTACGATGTCATCCATTCACATGAGGAAGCGGCTTTCTTTGCCGTCCTTCTCTCCAAGATGTTCCACACATACCATATCTACGACATGCATTCAAGCTTACCTCGCCAGCTGGCTGGCAATCCCCGCTGGAACCTATGGCCATTTGTCAAGTCATTTGAGAAGCTTGAGAGATGGGTGATCAATACGTGTGATGCGATCATCACGATTGGAGTTGATCTTGAGGAACACGTCCTGACAATCAACCCGGAGGCCAAGACGGTGCTGATCCAGAACCTAGCCGTCCTCGCCGACGATGGTAGATCAGATGACACATCAACTCGCGAGCTAAAAGAGAGACTGAGGCTTGACAACCGGTTGGCGGTGGTCTACACAGGCACATTCGAGCGCTACCAGGGCTTGGACCTCCTACTGAAGAGTGCCAAGATCGTCAAAGAACACTGCCCTGAAGTCTCATTCATACTAGTTGGGGGTGACCCGCAACAGGTCAAGGACTGGCAGCATAGGTCTAACGTCTGTGGTCTTGAGGACTCTATGCTCTTCGTCGGAACTGTTCCGCTTGCGGATGCGCTTGCATATCTAGATGTGGCCGAGATCCTAGTTTCGCCGCGCACGGAAGGCACGTCCGTGCCCCTTAAGATCTACAGTTATCTCCACTCAGGGAAGGCCATTGTCGCCACCGACTTGGATGCCCATTCACAAGTTCTGAATGGTGAGATGGCGATTCTGGTAACGCCCACAGAGGAAGCATTTGCTCAAGGGATCGTAAAACTAGCCCAAAGCCCGGATTTGCGAAGGGAACTCGGCCATCGAGCAAGACAGTTCGCCCGAGAAAGGTTCAACCCCGCTGATTACCTGACGAGACTGAAGGGAGTGTACCAGCAGGTCACTCTCACGACATCCACAGAGGAGCAAACAAGTGATGTGCCAGCGGCAGACCAGAACCGGCCTTCATCAGAACGATGGCTTCGGCTTCCATAACTATGGAACACTGACGATATGTGCGGAATCTATGGTGTCGTGTTTCGCAACTCTGGAAAAGCCGTCGACCGAAGCCTCCTTAGGCGTATGGGACAGGTCTTGCAGCATCGCGGGCCGGATGAAGAAGGCTATCGTGTAGACGAACAGGCCGGGCTGGGCGTGCGTCGACTCAGCATCATCGATCTAGCTACGGGCCATCAACCAGTCACGAATGAGGATGAGACGCTGTGGCTGGTGTTTAATGGAGAGATCTATAACTATCGGGAGATGCGAGCCCTCCTTGAGAAGATGGGGCACGTATTTATCTCGAACAGCGACACTGAGGTTGTCATCCACGCCTTCGAAGAGTATGGCGATGGCTGCGTTGAGCACTTGAACGGCATGTTTGCGTTTGCTGTCTGGGACGGGCCTCAGCATCGTCTTTTCATCGCTCGTGATCGGCTGGGGATAAAGCCACTCTACTATTGGATCAGCGACGACCAGATTGTCTTCGGCTCCGAGCTTAAGGCGGTCATGACGCATCCCGATGTGCCGCGATCTATCGATTTCACTGCTCTTGATCAATTCCTCACGCTGGAATATATCCCAGCACCCCGAACCATCTTTCGGGGGATATACAAACTACCAGCGGGGCACTGCCTGATCTTCCATGACGGGAAGCTCACCGTTGAGTCCTATTGGGATGTCCAGCTTCGCGAAACCCCAAAAGACGAGAGGGCCTGTACGGAGATGCTGACCGATCTGATCCGCGATGCCGTACGCACGCGACTGGTCAGTGACGTGCCCTTGGGTGCTCTCCTAAGCGGCGGCATCGACTCAAGTACCGTCGTGGCTTTTATGAGCGAAGCTTCTTCAGTCCCGATTCGAACGTACTCCATCGGCTTCGAGGATCAGACGTACAATGAGCTGCCCTACGCTCGAAGCGTGGCCGCTCACTTCCGGACAGACCACTGCGAAGAGGTTTTGCGACCCGACATCGCTCCCTTGACCGAGGATCTGGTGCGACACCTGGACGAACCGTTTGGGGACTTCTCAATCTTCCCAACATATCTTGTGTGCAAGCTTGCCAGTCAGTCCGTCAAGGTGGTGCTATCTGGAGATGGAGGAGACGAGGTGTTCTGCGGCTATGAGACCTACGTCGCCCAGTCCATTGACCGATACTACCGCTTGTTGCCGGCTTCGGTTCGCCAGAAGGGCTTGCCTGCCCTCACCGATTGGGTACCGCCGCAATCGGCCAAGAAAGGGCTCATCAACAAAGTCAAGCGCTTTGTCGAGGGAGGCGCCCTACCGGCCTCGCTGCAGCATACCCGTTGGATGATGTTTATGAAGGATGCCGACAAAGCCCAGCTCTATCAACCCGATCTGCAGGCCAGCCTGAATGGTTGTACAGTGACAGCGCTCCTTGAGAGCCAGTTCCAGAGAGCGTTCCGATTGGATCCGCTCGCGCAACAGCAATACGTAGATATCAAGACCTATTTGGTTGATAACATCCTGACCAAAGTTGACCGGATGAGTATGGCGGCTTCCATTGAAGCCCGTGTGCCTCTGCTGGATCATCGTATTGTGGAGTTTGCGTTGAGTTTACCCGCGCACTACAAGCTGCATCGCGGGCGAACCAAGCAGATCCTGCAGCGGGCGATGCGTGGAAAGCTGCCCGGTGAGGTGCTGAGCAGACCGAAACAAGGGTTCAGCATTCCCCTAAAACACTGGCTTCGCGGGCCGCTGCAACCACTGATGACAGATCTGCTTTCGAATGACTGTGTACGGCGCCGCGGGTACTTTGAACCTCAAACGGTGAGCCGCTGGATTTCGGAACACCTGCAAGGCCGCGCTAACCACAGCCATCGTCTTTGGGCCCTAATGGTCTTTGAGCTTTGGCACCGTCATATGCTGGATGGAGGCAAAAAAACCAGATGAGCTCATCTGCGCTGGAGGGTAGACCAACTCATGATGACGCGTTGTTGGCTGAGATTCGAGAGTACTGGAACAACCACATTCATGATCTAGAGCTGGCTACCCAGCCAGTGGGAACGGCCGGATTCTTCCAGGAACTGGCAGAGTACCGCTTTGACAAGCTGCATTATCTACCTCGGGTCGTTGACTTCTCAGCCTACCGGGATAAGCAACTATTGGAGATTGGCTGTGGCGTGGGGATCGATCTCGTACGGTTTGCCCGTGCGGGGGCTTTAGTGACAGGGATAGATCTGGCTGAGGTCTCTATCGACCTGGCGCGGAGGAATTTCGCGCAGGAGGGGTTGGCGGCCAATCTGCAGGTAATGAATGGTGAGGCCCTACAGTTTGAAGCCAACAGCTTTGACGTGGCCTATGTCCACGGCGTCCTGCAATACACGGCGGATGCCCAAAAGATGATTAACGAAGTGCACCGAGTCCTACGGCCCGGCGGTGAAGCGATTCTGATGGTCTACAACAAGTACTCCTGGCTCAACCTGCTTTCGAGGTTGATGAAGGTCGACTTGGAGCACCAGGATGCTCCGGTCCTGCGGCTGTATTCCATCAAAGAGTTCAAAAACCTGTTGAGACCTTTCGCGGAGGCGAAGATCGTTCCCGAACGCTTCCCGGTCAAGACGCGCCTGCATCACGGGATAAAGGCAACGCTGTACAATGATTTGTTTGTCACGGGCTTCAACTGCCTGCCCAAAGCGATGATACGTCCATTCGGCTGGCACATTTTGGCATTGGCCCGCAAATGACCGATCGCTACAGGATGTTGTCGGCATCTCAGATCAGCGAGAGGAATGGATCGATGCCAGCGAGGAGCGTTAGGTGAGACGAAACCCGGAGCGATTGGAGAACAACCGATACGATCTGCTGGTCATCGGCGGCGGCATCCACGGTGCCTGTATTGCCTGGGATGCTGCCTTGCGCGGATTGTCCGTGGCCCTTGTGGAAAAGGGGGATTTCGGACAAGCCACCTCCGCCAATACCCTGAAGATCATCCACGGCGGCCTGCGTTACCTGCAGGATATGGACCTAAAGCTCGTTCGGCTGATGATCAAGGAGCGGGCGACCTGGATGCGGATTGCCCCTCACCTGGTACATCCGCTGCCGTGCTTGATGCCGACGTACAAAAGACTTGGCCGAAGCAAGGCCATTATGACTGCAGCTCTCCTGATCAACGACTTGATCAGCTATGATCGGAACCGACTGACGGATTCTCAGAAGCGCTTGCCCAACGGCCAGACGATATCCAGGACAGAATGCCTCCGATTGCTGCCGGGCGTGGCTGCCGGCGGCATTACCGGCGGTGCCCTCTGGCACGATGCCCAGATGCATAACTCAGAGCGGTTGCTGCTTTCTTTTATACTGTCAGCGTCTCAAGCCGGGGCCGATGTAGCCAACTATGTCGAGGCAACCGGTTTCCTCGGTGGGCCGATGGACGTCAAGGGCGTGACAGCGAAGGATCTACTGACAGGCCAGGAATTGGAGATTCGGGCAGCACTGGTAATCAACAGTGCCGGACCCTGGGTCGATTCTGTACTCGGTTCACTGGATGGCGACTTGAAGCCCACATTCCAGCTGTCAACGGCCTTAAACCTGGTCACGCGTCAGATCCTGCCGACGCACGCCGTGGCAATGCCAAGCCGCTACACGGTGCGCGATAAAGCCGGTAACCTCACCCAGCGCTCACGACTCCTGTTTGCCGTGCCGTGGCGCTCGTATTCGATAATAGGTACAGGCCATTTTCCCTATGACGGCCCGCCTGGGGACTATCAAGTAACCGAAGAGACCATCGAAGGCTTTGTCGACGAAATCAACACTGCCTATCCCGGGGTGGCTCTCACACCTCAGGATGTGTATCACGTTTATTGGGGTTTCCTGCCTACGACAAACACTGACTTCCAGACCGATGAAGTCAAGCTCGTTCGCCGAGCCCAGGTCCACGATCATGAGCGCGTGGATGGTAGGCGGGGACTTGTCACGGTGGTGGGCGTCAAGTACACGACCGCCCGGCATGTGGCCCGTGGGGTAGTCGATCTGGCTATCGCGAAACTTGGCCGGGAAGCCGCCCAATGCAGGACGCAGGCAACACCGATCCACGGAAGTCAAATCGACGGGTTTGATGGCTTTCTGACGCAGGCCGTGGAGGAGCGCCCGTCCGGGATGAGCCCTGAGGTTATCCGGCACCTGGTCTACAGTCACGGTTCAGAATACCCACATATCTTGAGATATCTTGTTGAAGCGCCAGCACTTGGGCGGCCAATCTCGCCTGATGCTCCTGTCCTTGAGGCTGAGATTGTCCACGCAGTACGGGAGGAAATGGCTCACAAGCTGACCGATGTTGTCCAAAGGCGCACCGAGCTGGGGGCGGCTGGCCCGCCCGATGAGGCGAGCTTGCGGAGGTGTGCGGACCTCATGGCAGCCGAACTGGGCTGGGACCAGGCTCACGTCGAAGACGAGCTCGATGAGTTGCGGGCCGCCTATGCCCCAATCCCAATACCGGCCAGCGATAGAGAAGGAGCGGACTAAATGCAAGCTTCAACCGCGTCTACCTCGCAGCCTTGGCAACTGCAGATGTTCCGGCGCTCGCTCAAAAAGCAGCAGAAGCTCAAGGATCTGCTGGCGGTGGTCGGGGAAGTGAGCGCTCAAAGGTGCCTCTTGATCACCTGCGGCGATAACAACGGCGCCCTAAACTGGCACTTCCGGGCTCGCGGTGGAGACTGGACCTGGGGAGATTTGGCTGGCGAGAACTTGGCAGAGATGGGTGAACTACTGAAGGATCCAGTGCTGCACACTCCGCATGAGATGCTGCCATTCGATGATGAAAGCTTCGATTGTGTGGTTGCCATCGATGTTCTGGAACACCTGGACGATGATCAACCCTTTCTTGCTGAAGTGCGTCGGGTACTGCTACCGGGAGGACGGGCTGTTGTGACCGTGCCTAACGGCGATCCGACGTTACCGGCCAACCGCATCAAATGGCGCCTCGGCATGAAGCCAGAGATATACGGTCATACACGGGCTGGTTATACCATGGCCGAGCTGCGCGGCACCATAAAGCGAGCTGGATTTACTCCCGTCGGCCACAGCGGTTATTCCGGCTTCTTCACCGAGATGATGGAACTCATCATCAACTTCGGCTATGTGTTTGTCCTATCGCGCAAGAAAGGGAGAGCTGAACCGGGTCACATCGCTCCAACCTCAGCAGGCGAACTCAGCACCCACAGCAGCGCCTACCGATTGTATTCGGCTTTCTTTCCAGTCGCGCGGGCGATCAGCGCCCTCGACGGGCTTCTTCCTAAGGAACGATATTACGCAGTCACCGTTGAGGCCAGGAGAGTATGATGTTCAGCACTGCGTACAGATCACTTCTTGAGCTCGTGACCGCACTCCCGAAGCCAGCGATGCTGGTGGGCGTGTACGCTAAACGAGACTGAGTGGAGGCAACGAAATGCCGAGAGTCTTGATTACCGGAGGTGGTGGGTTTATCGGCAGCCACCTTGTTGACAGCCAACTAGCCCAAGGGCACCTGGTGCGTACTGTGGACCTTCATGTGGATCGCCTGACGCACGCAGCTGATCATCCGAGGCTGGAGGTTGTCATCGGTGACCTCGTGAGGCCAGAACTGATTGAACAGCTGGTAGATGGGGTTGATGTGATCTACCATTTAGCCAGCGCGCACCTGGACGTCAATCTGACCGATGATGACTACCAACGAGTCAATGTTGAGGCCACGATCGGCTTGCTCAAATCCGCCCACGCAGCGGGGGTTTCACGGGTTGTGCACTGCAGCAGTGTCGGCGTGATTGGCGATGTCAAGAATCCGCCTGCGGATGAGAGCTCTCCCTGCAATCCCACCAACGTCTATGAGAAGACAAAACTGGCTGGTGAGCAAGCTGCGCTGCAGTATGCGTTCGATACAGGTTTTCCCATCGTCGTCGTACGCCCCGCCTGGGTGTATGGGCCGCGCTGCCCACGTACTGAGAAGCTATTTCGCACCATTGGCAAGGGGCATTTTGTCGTCTTCGGGGATGGCCAAACGCTGCGCCACCCGATCTACGTTTCCGATGCCATACGCGGACTGGAACTGTGTGCGGAAATCAGCGCGGCTGCCGGTCAGATCTACATCATCGCCGGAGACAAGCCGGTCACAATCGAAACGCTGGTAAGCACGACCAGCGAGGTGCTGGGGGTTCGTCCGCCAGCACTGCACTTGCCACTTCCCCTGGGCAAGGTGGCTGGGTATGGACTGCAGCTGGCTTTCAAACCTCTGGGCCGCCAGCCACCCTTTTCGCGACGTAGCCTGGATTTTTTCCTAAAGGACAATGCCTACGACATTGGCAAGGCGCAGCGCGAACTAGGCTTTCAGCCTCAAGTTGATCTTCCCACGGGCCTGGACAGGACGTGGCAATGGCTGAGCGAGAGCAAGAATGGTCAGACAGATACTGGAGCCGAAGGGATAAAACATGGGTAATACAAGACAGGACACCGTGGAAGCGGTGCGCGATTATTGGAACTCCCACCCCTTGGGCCTGCAGTATGTGACCGATGAGAGCCTGGAAGTGGGAAGCCCCGAGTTCTTCAACCATATTCGGCTATGGATGAATCCCTTCAAGTTCCCGTGGATTATGGAGCGCATTGAGCGAGAGGCCGTCGTGCTTAAAGGCAAGCACCTGCTGGAGGTAGGCTGTGGTCTGGGTTACGACAGTCTGGAGTTCTTGAAGCGTGGGGTCCGCGTGACCGCCACTGATCTGACATCCAATGCCGTGAACCTGGCCCGCCGCCACTTTGAAATCGAGGGCGTCCAGGCCGAATTGCTGCGCACAGCCAATGCGCTGGAGCTACCTTTTGAAGACAACACCTTTGATGCGGTCTGGGCCAACGGTGTTTTGCATGCGACCGGCGACACAGCACAGGCTGTTAAAGAGACTCATCGGGTGCTG
>PWVB01000029.1 GCA_003562365.1 Anaerolineae bacterium | reverse complement strand
ATCGGCCTAGCCCGGATGCGAGCCAAGGTCGGCTGTAACTGGACCGCACTTCCGGGCATCGAGTATGCCATCCAGGATGGCACACGCCTCTGCATCGTAACCCCCTTGCTGCTAGGGCTGGATGACTTAATGGCGGACTCCAAGATGCCCAAGACGATGGACAGGCTGTGGGAGCGCTACGCGCATCACCTCGGCGTAGTCGTCGAGGCAGTCAAGGAGGGCAAGGACATCCACATGGCCCGTCAGGCCGACAACTACCCAGAGATCGTGCTCAACCTTTTCTGCCACGGCCCAATAGAGCGCGGCGTCGACTGCTCCGCCGGCGGGGTCGATATCGTCGATCTTGCCTTTGACGGCATTGGCTTGGCGACCGTTGCCGACTCCTTTGCTGCCATAGAACAGCGAGTCGTTGACGAAGGGCGCCTCACATGGGAGGAGCTGGCCGATCATCTAGAGAATGACTTTGAGGACGCGGAGGCCGTCCGGCTAATGCTCAACAGCATTCCGCGCTACGGTGTTGGCGGCACCCGCGCCGACTGGTGGGCCGAGCGCATTGCGGATCTGTGGACTCATCTGGTGCGCGACACACCGACACCCAAAGGGCGCTTCATATGTGTGCCTGGTCTTTTCTCACACGGCGGCACAAACCGCTACGGCAAACGTGTGGGGGCGACGCCCAACGGTCGGCACGCCGGTGCTCCCGTCTCCCACAGCGCCGATCCTGATCCAGGCTTCCTACCCGGCGGAAGTGTCGCCCTAACTGCCAAGGCCAACGCTGTGGCAGCGACCCAGTCTGGCTGGGGCAACACCACCCCGCTGCAGGTGGAGCTGGATGATCAGCTGGTGCAGAGTATGGGGGGTATCGACGCCGTAGCTGCCTACATCTTGGCTCATAATCAACAGGGAGGAACGCTGATCAATATGAACGTGTTGTCGAAAGAGCACGTCCTGGAGGCTCACGCAGATCCTTCGACACACCCAGACCTGATGATCCGCGTCACCGGCTACAGCGCCTACTTTAAGTGCCTGTCGCGCGAATACCGTCAGCCCATCGTGGATCGCATTCTGGCAAATGATTGATGACCGTCAGCGGCACAATCACTGATATTCAGCGCTTCTCGATCCACGACGGCCCGGGTATCCGGACCACGGTCTTTTTCAAGGGCTGCAATCAGCGGTGCTTCTGGTGTCACAATCCCGAGACGCTGGCATCAGGACCCGAGCTGCAGCTTTTTCTCGACCGCTGCATCGCGTGTGGCGCCTGCTTCGAGGCTTGCTCTGAGGGAGCTCACCAGATCGTTGAGGGTGAGCGGCGCTTCAACCGCGAGGCCTGTCTTGCTTGTGGGGCCTGTGTCGACACCTGCTATGCTCAAGCCCTAGTGCTGATGGGCGAGACCCAGAGCGTCGACCAGGTGGTCGAAACCATTCTCCGTGACCGCGCCTTCTACGAAACATCGGGCGGTGGCGTGACCCTCTCTGGCGGTGAGCCTTTGCTACAACCAGCTTTCGCCCAGGCCATCTTAACTCAATGCCAAAAGGCGGGCATACATACTGCAATCGAGACTGCCGCCAACCTACCCTGGGAAACGATCGTGGGGATCTTGCCCGTAACCGACCTAATAATGATGGACATCAAGGTATTAGATTCAGATAGACACAAGGCCGTCACGGGCGTGCCCAACCAACGCATCTTGCAGAACGCACTACGGTTAGGTGCAAAGCCTGTCGACCTCGTGATCCGTACTCCCATCGTGCCTGGGGTAAACGATGATGAGGCCTCGATCGCAGCGATTGCTGACTTCTGTGCCCAGCTGCCGAACCTGCGCTACTATGAACTGCTACGTTTCCATGCCATGGCGCAGAGCAAGTATGCCAGCTTGGAGATGGACTACCCAGCTGCCGAGCTGGTAGCGCCTTCAAAGGAGCTGATGGCCCGCCTGACCGAGGTGGCCCAGAGCTTCGGTCTCGACGCCAGACATTCGTGATCTGATCCAAGGCGTCCTGGTTTGCAGGTTATGGTACAATGCGCCAGACGTTGAATAGGTGACTGAGGATCGGGCCCCCGCCGGAATGGCCGGGTGGAGGCTGTCTGCGATGTCCAGCACTGCCATAAGACGAGATATGCCCAAGTGGGCCAGGCTAGGCACTGCGCTGCTCCTGTTAGGCTATTTGGCGATGGTGCTCCGGAATGCTTGGCTATCCGATGACGCTTATATTACCTTCCGCACAATCGACAACTTCGTTAGCGGATATGGGCTTACGTGGAATGTAGCGGAGCGGGTACAGACCTATACTCATCCTCTGTGGATGCTGCTCCTGAGCGGGATCTATTTTCTCACCCGCGAGATCTATTTCTCAAGTCTCGCACTTTCAATCATCCTTTCAGTTGCCAGTGTAATCCTCGTTACCGTGGGGTTAGCCCGTTCGCCGCAGCTGGGTTGGATCGGCATTCTTATCTTCGGCCTCTCCAAAGCCTCCGTGGACTATGCCACCTCAGGGCTGGAGAATCCGCTCACCCACCTCATACTAGCGCTGTTCTTGCTGATATATCTCCGGCGCGAGATGACCCCCAGAAAGCTGGGAACACTATCCCTGCTCGCGTGTTTGGGTGTGGTCAATCGCCTGGACACGGTCCTGATCTATGCACCGCTGCTGACGTGGGGCTGGCTCCAGCGACGGGATCTCAGGAGTATCGCCACCATAGCGCTGGGCTTCGTGCCGCTTCTCCTATGGCAGGTTATTTCCCTGATCTACTATGGGTTTCCCTTTCCCAATACAGCCTACGCCAAGCTGAACGCAGGACTAATTCAGCGGGCAGACTGGTTCCGAGCCGGCGGCAACTACCTTCTTAATTCCCTAATCGCCGATCCGCTCACTTTGATCAGCATTGGGTTCGCTATGTCCCTGCCTCTATGGACCAGGGACTGGCGTAAGCTGCCCCTATCTTTAAGCTCAGGATTCTATCTTGCATACGTTTTCTACATTGGCGGCGATTTTATGAGCGGTCGGTTTTTGACCGCACCGCTAGTCCTCGCTGTAGCCAGCCTGATGGACAGCCATATTAACAGCCCGCTCCGCCCCGGGCTTATTCTGGGCGGCGTGCTAGTGCTGGGTGCTGCAGCACCATATTCACCGATCCACGCCAGCGGAGCCATCGGAGGCCGGGAGGATGACCCTGCGTGGATAAGCGGAAACCTTATCGTCGACGAACGGGCATCTTACTATCCCTATGCCGGACTGTGGCCCGTGCTGCGACGAAACGAAAACCAGCCCAACCATCCATGGGCGATAGCCGGAGCTGATGCCCGAGAACAGCGAATCCCGATCGTTGAGACTCGCTCCGTGGGTTTCTGGGGCTACTTCACTGGACCGGAAGTCTACATTGTCGACCAGTTAGGCCTCGGCAGCGCGCTCTTGGCCCGCCTGCCTCCCGACAAGGGCAACTGGTATGTTGGCCATCTGGAGCGTCCTACGCCAAAGGGCTATATCGAGAGCCTCAAAACTGGGGAGAATCGCATTGCAGATTCCAACCTCGCCGCGTACTACGCGAAGCTGGACACGATCATCCGTGGCGATCTGCTCGACGTCGAACGCTTGCGGGTAATATGGCGCTTCAACCTCGGGGCTTATGATCACTATCGCGACGCCTATGCCTATTTCGAGGGTCCAACCTTCATCCGCCACTACCAAATCGTCAATCCCACTGACGCCACTTATGTCTACGCATACGTCTGGAACAACGGCGCTGCTGAGACCTACGTGCTGGATGACACCTCAGGGCGTGGCAGCATCCATACCGCCGTGTGGCACATCAGCGCTCAGGGGGTGGAGTTTACAGGAGAGGCATTACAGAAGACCTCGTCGATCGGAGCCCTATCCGACGCCGAACCGCTCAACATTGGAGTCTACTTCAGCGAGACGCCGGAATCCACAAAGTACGAGATCTACGAGCAGCGGTTCTGGTTTCAAATTGGAAAGAACCAGGATCTCGCCTTCATCTTGCCGGGTCAGGGCTACCATAGCGCCGACGGAGCTCAAGGATATTGGGCAGCACAGGATATCAGCACCGTCATGCAGCAACCTTGAGTACAACTGGCTGCAGCAGAGGATCGGGGGCTTGGGCTGGCGATAGTCTCGCCAAGCTCAAATGTCTTTCCGGACATGATCAGACGTGGGGATCAGGCACAGGCGGGCCTAATCCGCTCGCTCCACGTCATCGCGGATGTAGAGCAGCAGATGGTAGTCACCGTTGAACCAGGCTTCGATCTGATCATCATAGTGAGGACTCCCTACTCGGACTGACTGCCCCGGCGTGAGCAAGCCCACCGAGTTTGGGAGATCGCCCAGATCGACAACCATCCGATAGACCGGTCCCGTAAGATGCTCACTGCGCAGGTTGTATCGCGGTCCACCAGTAGCCCATACCGTGTTCTGACGCCTCCCACCGGAAAGGGGCCCCGGTTGAAGACACGGTCCAGCGGCACCGCGCTGCCCAGCCGGTGCGCAAAGGTCAGCCTGTGAAGCTGGCCCCAGCCCCAGCTATCGCGATGAGGGCCTAGCTCAGCCTCTAGAACACGCAGAGTCGCGCGCAGAGCCCTGCGGACACAGATGCTGCGAGTCTCATCACCGCCTAGATCAAACCACTTTGATTCAGGTTGATCAAGCACCGTCTCTAGCCATTCCTGACTGCGCTCGCCGAACAAACTCCCGCCCTGAAGGCCTGGGACCGGCCCCTTGCCCGCATAGCGCACCGCCAGATTATCCCCCAACCTATCCCCCAGGAGAAGCGCAAGCATCTGCTGCACAAATACCTTGTAGATGCTGGCCTCGGCGCTCTCAGGACTCAACGAGCCGTCCCATTCACGCATCAATGCTACAATGGTGACCAACTGCGGATCTTCAACCGGCACCGCTCCCAGAACCTTTGCCACTGAACAGGCGCTGGGGGAGACCTGGTCGAATTGCATGCGTTGTACAGCCTCAAGGCTCAACAACGTCTGGCACTCGATAAGCTCGACGATGCGCTGCGCGCGGTCGCCGGCACAGTAGTCATAGCCAAGATAGTAAGGATAGTCATCGCCAACAACGCGGTTGTTAGCTGTCACGATGTACCCTTGCTCAGGATTGCGCCAATGGGGTAGCGCCTCAAAGGGAATGTAGCCACGCCATTCGTGTTCGCCGGTCCAACCCGGCACAGGCACGCGTCCCTCGCCGTTGGCCCGCATCGGGATCTTTCCCGCCAGGCTGTAGGCAATCTCACCGTGGACATCGGCGTAAACGACGTTCTGCACCCGTGCCGCCCACACGCGCAATGCCTCGCGGAAGCTGTCACAGTCGGTCGCTCGGTTCATACGATAGAGAGCCGCGAACATCTGGTCCGGTTCCAGCGATGTCCAGCGTAGAGCCAGGGCCCGGTCACCAATGAAATCCGGTGCAAGACCGCTGATGATCGGTCCATGATGGGTGACAACTACCTCCTCAACAACAGGCTCAGCGCCCTTGACGCTAATCTCCTCGTGGATCACCTCGGCCTCTAGCCAATCTCCCCGATACTCATATGTCACGCCGCCCTGACAGGTTCGGCGGAGACGCTCAACGTAGAGAGGTCCTGAACGTCAGCGAAGCCATTGGTGAAGCCCCAGGCAACCCGTCCGTTGTGTCCACTGATCACACCCGGGGTCCCTGGGAATGTAATGCCGGTGACGTTAAGACCGTCGGTAACCAGGTGATTTTCGTACCAGATGGCCGGAATGCCCAGACGAAGACGCATATCATTCGCTAACAGCGGCGCCCCACTGGTAGCACGAGAGCCTGCCAAGACCCAGCTATTGCTGCCCACCCCATCCGCTGGATTCGGCCCATTGAAGGCGCGGGCCGCATCCGCGCGCGTTAGCGCACGTTCGCCAAGATCGACTGCACCGCTCGCTAGGATGAAGGGACAACGGTCAAGATTACCTGGCTCCAGCTCCTCTGCGAGCTCCAGCTCCAAGCGGTCGATGAGTTGTGCACGCAGGATCTCCGCTTCCCAGTTCACCGACAGGCCCCAAGACATCATCTTGGCCCAGGAGAGCGTGTCGACGGCTTCCAGGGCTTCGGACGGTAGCGCAGTAAGGTGAACTCGATCGGCAGCTGCCCATACCGACGGGATGAGACCAAAAAGACGTTGACGCCCGCAGCGTACGCAGTCAACACCGCTCGCTGCGACGCTGCGAGCTGCCCCGTCTCCTGCTCTGCCACCCAGCGCAATCCCAGCGCACGGATCCAGCGATCAATCTGTACTGCTCGGCTGCCCAGCACCTCTGCCAACCGGCCCGCCACAAGCCGCCGGTTGAACGTCATCTGCCATAGACGATCCTGGGCGTGGACAAAGCCCTGAGCGAAGTAGAAATCGTGTTCAGTTTGAGCATAGATGGGTGGCACAGTCCAACGATCACGGATGATATCGACCGCGGCGTCAAGCTCCTCCAGCTGCTGCGTGCCCTCAATCCGCGGCAGTCGTCGACGACGAAGCCACATCAGGCCTGCACGGGCGGGAATACCGAGTATCGCGTTAGCCTACGACATAATCCACCTCCTGCTGATCTGTCAAGCAATAACGCCCCACCACGCGCATCAGTCTGAAGCAATGGCCCAAGAGTTCTCCCGGCCTCGCAGACCTAAGGCACGAATGTGAGACCCGATGAATTCAAGCAATCGCGCGAACGTTGTGCTGACTCCAGCTGATCGGAGTGGTTCGGTCCTGCACAAAGGTTGAATGCTTCGCTGAGTATGCTATGCTTCCTGGGCACAGTGCGGGAAAGTGCCCGTCCCCATATTGTAGGAGGTGCAGGTGGATTGGCAAACGTGGGTATCGACTTTCGGACTCATCCTCATTTCAGAGTTGGGTGACAAGACCCAGCTTGCAGTAGTCTCTCAGGCCTGTAAGTTCGGTAAACCTTGGCCAGTCTTCCTTGGTGGTAGTCTGGCGCTGACAGTGGTGACGGCGCTTGGGGCTGCCGGAGGACAGATCCTCGGTGCTGTCGTTCCCCAGACCACCGTTCGTCTGCTGGCTTCCGCGGCCTTTGTAACTATGGGGGTCTTGATCTGGTGGGAGACGGCGAAAGGGCCAGCAGACCCGGTGTGTGATTCGCTGGCAGACAACGATTGTGGAGTCAAGCTCCGGTCGTGGGATTGGCGCGCCTTCGGCGCCACCTTCAGCTTGCTTTTTTTGGCGGAGCTGGGCGACAAGACCCAACTGGCGGTCGTAGGCCTGGCGAGCAAGTCGGCGACCCCATGGACCACTTTCACGGGCAGCGTTCTAGCGCTCACCGCCGTCACCGGACTGGGAGTGCTTGGCGGACAGAAACTCTGTGAGTGGATTCCACAACATATGCTATTCAGGCTCTCAGCGGTAGCCTTTGTGCTGATGGGTATCCTGATGGGAATGAACATACTCTGAAGCTCTGCGGCGGGGTGACCTCTCGGCCAGGCCACCCCCACAACCCATCAAACACCAAAACCGGTGCCGAGGTGCCAGCAGCAGATCCGGCGCGCCGTCCGCAAACCGGGTTAGTCGTCGCCGAGGGGCCTCGCACTAGCTACGGACGTAGTAAGCGCTGGCGCCGGAACCATGCCTTCGCCCGCGACCTCGGCCTTCTTGGGGAAGAGATGCTGCGTCCGTTTACAGAGCTCAACCAAGCCCAGCATCACTGGCACCTCAATCAACACACCCACAACCGCAGCCAGAGCAGCTCCGGATCCCAGGCCAAAGAGGGTCGCGGCGGTGGCAAAGGCTACCTCAAAGTGGTTGGACGTGCCAATCAGGCCCAATGGCGCAGCATCCTCATATGGCAGCTTGAACCAACGGGCGAAGCCGAAGTAGCTTAGCGCAAAGATGATCACGATCTGGATGATGAGCACGAGCCCAATCCACAGGATGGTCAAGGGATTGTCCAGAATCACATCGCCTTTGAAGGAGAAGAGCAGAGTGAGTGTCGCCAGCAACGCTGTCGTGCTGATCGGTGTGAGCCACTGCACGAAGCGCGTGTTGAACCACGCCAACCCTTTCTTCTTCAGAATCCATCTGCGCGTAAAATACCCAGCTACCAATGGTAGCGCTACGTAGATCAGCACAGAGAAGAGGATTGTCCCCCATGGCACGATCATTCCTGCACCACCCAGCATCCACGACGCCATCGGTGCGAAGAGAAACAGCATCACCAGCGAGTTGACCGCGGACATTACTAACGTCAGCTCATTGTTGGCCTTGGACAGGTAGCTCCACATCAGCACCATAGCGGTGCAAGGAGCAATGCCTAACAGAATGGCACCGGACGCGTAGCTCCGCCACAGCTCTACTTCCTGACCAGAGCTCAAGACTTCGGTCCCCGGCAGAAGTGGTCGGAAGACAATGCCCAGCAGGAGCATCGCCAGACCGTATTTGGTGAAGGGCTTTATCAGCCAGTTGATCACTAACGACAAGACCACCGGTTTGGGTGACTTAGTGATCTCTACAACGTTGGTGAAATCAATCTTTACCATAATCGGATAGAGCATAAAGAACATGCAGATCGCGATGGGGATCGATACCTGGAAGACAGAGATGCTGTCCAGCGTGACCGCTACCTGTGGCGCTAACCGCCCCAGCAGGATCCCTAACCCGATGCACAGAAAGACCCAAACCGTCAAATACCTTTCGAAGAAACTAAGTGCCTTCTCGTCCGCCATTTGCACCTCTCCTTGCTTCGCTAGTCAATAGGAATCAGAGTACCTCGACTGCAACATAAACCGATGTTGATGTGCGCCTTATAAGAAAGATCGCGCCCTCGTCCGACACACAACAAGTCAGTCACACCGACTCGGGCTAGCACCGTACGCCGCTTCAGGCCCTAAGTT
>PWVB01000567.1 GCA_003562365.1 Anaerolineae bacterium | reverse complement strand
TGGGCTGGGTATCTGGTTTCAGTATTATCGGTAGCCTGGCAAAGTAGGGTGGTTGAGGCGTGCGTCAGCAGCAACTGGTAGGAGTTTATGCCTTGTAGTTTGTGGTCTTTGCCCGCGGCCATACCGTAAAAGTGCTTCGTTGAGTGCCGCTCAGACAAGATCGGGCGTCAGTAACGACTCGGAGATCCTCGTGTGGATGTGCGCGAGCGCTTTACCTGAACCTTCGCTATTGTGTTGAAGAGCTGCACGACTGGGGGACGCTACGGCACATGAATAACTATCCCATATTGATTTTTCGGGGATGCTCTGACTACTATGCCGTGTCTGCCATCTCAGCTCCGATCTGCATAGCTATCGGCAACACGTTGATTCGACCGGCCGTTGACCAGACGCTGACCGCCTGCGGGCAACGCAGCGCCAGTCTGACTCGCCTTACGCATCCCGTGATGGTCGGTGAATTCTGCACTGCTGAGAGGATACTCACGAAGAAGGTGGGCGCCCCACAATCCCAAGGTCGGTCGGATCTTTACAATAGTGAAACCTCAGACACGCAATCTCAACTGTGGCTGCACGCTTCTGGTTTCTGCCGCAGACTATGCGGGGCCAACCTTAGACGGCGTTGAGAGGGGTGGATCTGAGTTCGGTTGTTGACGAGAATGCGAACGAATCGTGTGACTATCCGTCACTATAGAGACTGCCCTCTGTCTGCGAGTTGTTCCCAACGAAAGTCATCCTCAAACCTAACTCAAGCCATAAGGTGTTTGATGGCGCCCGAGCTACAGTATAGGTATCAGAGTGACGTGGTCCCCACAACGGACAGAGGTATTTAGAATGGTTGCAGGTTGGGGAGAAAGGAGTCTAACGTCGTGAATAGAGGCCGTTGGAGACCGTTGATCGGGGTATTGTTGACACTTTTTATGCTGGCTTCTCCTGTTGGCATGGCCGCTCAGGAAGGTGCGGCGTCGGACGGTGAGCTGCCGGCACGGGTCGCTGAAGGGGAGACGCCTGAGCATGATGTAATTGTGCGCTCAGGACCGAATGCCCTGACGAGTGACCAAACACAGGTCGTGATTCCGCCGGTCGCCGATGCTTACATCGCCTCGGAACGGCCCAACCAGAACTTCGGGAGGAGCACCGGGCTATTTCTGGGCTACAATCTCGAGGGCGATCACTTCGGCGCTCAGCGGATTCTCATCCGCTTCGACCTGGAGAGCAGCCTACCCGAGGGCGTGCACATCACCGACGCTGAGCTGCTCCTCTCTTTGGGGTTCTCCAAGCCCGAAGATGACGAGCCGATGCCGACTCGGCTACAGCGTATCGACTCGCCTTGGGAAGAGACCACGGTGACCTGGAACACCGAACCTACGTGGGGCCCCACCTATACCGTGGAGTATGTTGACAGTGCTCCGGGATGGTACACCTGGGAGGTCACCGATCTGGTGCGGGCCTGGTACAGCGATACTGTTGACAATTTCGGGATGCAGATCATCGGTGACGAGGTCGTCCAGCAGCGGGAGCGAGCCTTTCACGCCCGGGAGACTAGCACCTCGCACCATCCACGGCTGGTCGTCACCTATACCGACATCGAGGATACCGAGCCGCCCATCGTGACCGTCGATTCTTTGCCTACTTACGTGCCGCGGGAGTTCATGGTAAGTTGGACTGGAGAAGATCCGGGGCCTGCCGACATCCGCCACTATGATGTTCAGGTTCGGGTGGACGGCGGGGAATGGACACGCTGGTTGAGTGCAGTTACGGGGACCGAGGCCAAGTTTGTTGGAGAGCATGGACGCTTCTACGAGTTTGAGGCGCGTGGCGTAGACACTGCCGGCAACGTCGAGCCCTTTGAGGGAGAGGCCGAGGCCTCCACCACAGCTGACACTCGACCGCCAATAACGACCGTCGATCCACTGCCGACCATCATCGACACCCGCAGCTTCCTCGTCTCTTGGACCGGCCACGATGATGTGTCGGGCATCGATACTTACGATGTAATCTACCGGGTTGGCGCTGGGGAGTGGATCCTCTGGCTGAGCGAGACAGAAGGGACCAGCGCCGCCTTTAACGCTACTGCTGACGGTCTCTACCAGTTCGAGGCCCGGGCTCGGGACAACGTGGGGAACGAGGAAGGATTTGACTTGTTGCCAGAGGCGTCCGTTATTGTGGACGCAGAGCCGCCCTTTATCGAGGCCCGCGTCTGGTTGCCCCTGATCTCCAATAATTGGGGTGGCACGCCATAGACCCAGCCGATCTGGCAAGGTCAGAGACGCAGGCACCAATCCGGAGGCAGTGATGATGACACTCTTCCCTGACAATGTAGCTGCTGGTCGATGGAACGATGATCCCGCTCGAGTCGTTGTGCTGGCTACAGGGCTGCATCTGAGATGATCGGCCTAACCTGCACTCCGACGACCTTCCGGCTCGTCAAGCGCTATCCAGTGCGCTGGTTGGACTGGCATGCTGACTTTGAGAAGGCGCAGGCCCTTTGGCCTCCGACATCCCCGCTCACGCCGGAGGCATGGCGCGATGCGCGTCTTGCAGCCTACCGATACTGCGGCGTGGTCGAGAGGACGACTCTGATCGCCTGTGCGGCGGTCTGGCGCTATTCGGAGACCGCGTGGGAGGTGGCCGCGGTCAGCACCCGCCCGGAGTATCGTCGCCGCGGGTATGGCCAGGCGGTAGTTGCCTTCGTGACGGGCTATATCCTGCAGCAAGGACGGGTGGCCACTTGCCATATGGCTGCAGACAACGTCGCAATGCAGCGGACCGCTGAGCGTGTGGGTTTTGTAGAGACATCACCGGCAACCTGAGGTTTGGGCTCGACATTCAATAGATCACGTAGTCTGAGCTCCCACGATGCGGTTTGTCTCGGATGAGAAGGCATGCACGCACGAAGTTGAAAAGGGATCACCGAAATGACGGACATTGGCCCACACGTAGGCGGGCCAGAAGGTGACGTCAAAGACCAGGCGCAGGGCGCCGCTGAAGACCTCGGGTTCGACAAGCTCTCCCCGTTCGGCGCGCTCTGCGCTGCAGGCTGCTTGTGTGCGGCGCCAGCTGACGTGAAATGCGACCCCGATCGCGAGGTAGGCGACGGCGATGCTCAGAAACACTAACCCAATCCTTCGTAGGATTTGACCACGCTCTGTCATCTGCTGAGTTTCCTGCGATTGCTAAGATCGGCGCCCATATCACCACCGCGTGACGATCAGCACGTCTTCAGGGCCGTAGAGGTGACGGGCGACAAAGGCGACCCACTGACCCTTTGCCTAGGCTAGGCCCGGTTCCCGAACGACGATGCGCAGCATTTCGTCCTGAGGTAAGCGGGAGCGGACACCCGCAGCGTATAGCTCTAGGCGAGTCATCTCCTGACGGAGAAGCTCCGGGGGCATCGGGTCGATGGTGTGCAGACGGTCGTTCGAGATGGGTGCGTAGACTCAGTAGCGATGGCGGTTGCCGCACCTCTCCTCGCCGCAGACTGTATCCTGCTCACTCCACCCCAGAAGCCGATAGTCACAGTAGCGCAGTTCGGCCCCAACCTGGATGCTCCTGGTCACGCCCGCGGGAGGCCCGGAATACGTGACGACGCAGAGTTGCCTGTGGGTTGCCGAGTCGCTGGGTGCTGCCGGTTTGTACCGGTAGAGCGCTGGCAGTGCCGTAATGGTCAGGAAGCTGAGAAGTAGCAAAGCGCGCCCCGCCCTCGTGGGACGCGCCAGTGTAAGGGCGGTGATCATCAATGCAGTGCCGGCCACGGCGGGGAGCAGGTAGCGTGGTAGGCTGATGAACAGAAGCCGGTGCAGAAAGTAGAAACCGGCGTGGATCCCGCGAGCAGGCCAGCTGACCAGCTGGTTGATCCCTTCGGATAACGCGACCGCATCAAAAGCGCGAAGCACCAGAGCATAGAGGAACTTGGCGTAGTGACTGCCGAAGACACCCATTGTGAAGATCAGCGCCGAGGGCATCAACCATCGGAACCGGCCGTCGTGGAGCTTCTGCCGTGACACTCGGCTTCTCCTGTCTCACCTCCCCCGAAGCGGCGGCGCAGCTGCCTCAGGATGCGGCGGTTCAGCACCTGGTCAGCGACAGCGGTCACCGTTGTGATCGCATGCAGCACGTTGGTTTTGCCCTCCCAATGCTCCTGGAGGATCTCCTCGCCAGTCTCGCCCATGAGCTTGGCGGCGCGGCTCAGCACCAATGCCAGCGCCACTGCGTCATCGATGTAGCCGAAGGGAAAAAAGAAGTCGGGAATCAGGTCGACAGGCGAGATGACGTAGATCGCCGCCGCCGCCAGCTCCAGCCTGGTCGATCGGCCCACGCGCGGATCCTGCATCAGGCGTAGCACCAGCGCGAAGAGGTCGGGCAGCACCAGCAGCACGTCCGCCACCTGCCCGCCAAATCTACCTCTCGTCACCAACCAGTTACTGAGCCTCCTCCGCAGCCTTGTGTAGAACCGTTGGGCGCGGACGAGATCAATCTCTACCTCTATCGGCGTGTGTGCTTGGGGTGTTGGCATCTTTCCACCTCGGTGATTGCACTCTGCCTAGGCTGGGTCTTCCTGGACCTTCACCCAGCGTTGTCTGAGCGGGATATGGATGCGCGGAAGCTCCTCCGGTGCCTCCATCGTTTCGGCGAAGTGGAGATAAGTGGCATCTTCGTAACTGCTGAAGCCGATGTGATTCCCCTGGCGATCAACGGCGATGAAGTTCATCCCGGCGATATAGCGACCGCCCAGGTCGTTGAGGTCGTGCATCGCGCGCCGACCTGCCTCCCCTAGCGAGAGCCCTATCTTCATATAGAGTATAACACTGTGCGCGGTCGCCGCTCGGATGGCCATCTCCCCGGTGCCGGTGCAGGCTGCAGCACCGTAGCGATCGTCGGCATAGAAGCCGGCGCCGGCAACCGGTGAGTCACCAACCCGTCCGGGATACTTCCAGGCCCAGCCGCTGGTGCTGACGCCGACGCATAGATGCCCCTGTCTGTCACAGGCAATCACATTGACCGTCCCGCGGGTGCGCTCAGGGTCGGTAGCGATCTCGACCCATCGCGAGAGGTCGTGACGCTTGTTCATCCGCGCGAGATCGTCCGACGCGAGCTCCGGTTGCAGCCCGCGCGCCCAGGTCTCCTGAGCCTCAGGTGTGAGCAGCGTCGCCGGTTTTGCGCCGATCTCGGCTGCAAACCGTACTGCGCCGTCTCCTACCAGAAAGACGTGAGGGAGCCGCTCCATCACCTGTCGAGCAATGGAGATAGGATGCAGATAGCCTCTTAGGGCGGCGACGGCTCCGCTGGTCAAATCGTGTCCCTGCATGAGCCCGGCATCCAGCTCCACTTCCCCCAGCAGGTTGGGGTATCCGCCCAGTCCGACGGAATGGTCATCGGCGTTGGCCTCCACGGCCCGAATGGCCGTCTCGACGGCGTCAACTGCGGAACCACCACTCCGTAGCACGTCCATAGCCTGATTCAGTCCGACGTGCGCATTGTGACTGGCGACCAGGAACACGTACCCCCCTGCTAGGGCGCTGCCTGAGCGTAGAGACGAGCGTCGGTGTAGGGTACGTAGCGGATGCGCACGGTGAAGGGTGCGCTCGCGCCCGGTGCCAGCGGCTCGATCACCAAGTCAGCCCCGATGGCGACAATCTCGCCTTGTTCCAGTAACACGCCGGTGATGGTGGTATCCCCGACGGCCACGGGATTGGGATTGTGGACGCTGCCGACAATCTGGACGTAGCCGAGGGCATCGATGTAGCGTCGCGTGACACGGAGCTCGACGGGCAGCGGCTGACGCGTTGTCGGGCGTCCCTCGGGGTGCAGCATTACCGAGGTGAGGTCTCGGTCGATGGCGTGAACGATAAAGGGGCAGACCTCTCCCGGCGCCAGCACGGGGCACTGGATCTGCGCCCGCACAGCGCCGTACCGCGAGCCGTCTGCCCTGAAGAAGGTGGCGATGACCCCCAGGCCGGTGTAGGCGTCGGGGGCGTCATTCCGTAACCACCCGGAGACCCGGAAGCGATGGCCTTCGAGCTCTCGATTGGCGCTGACCTGAATGCTGAGCGGCGGTGCGGGATCGGTGCTGGGCTGAATGGTCAACGCTGATCTAGAGATCACCCGCTCCTGAGGTAACGTTCCGACATCCGGCGGCGGAGGAACGGCGGCGCGCGGGGTGGGGGTCGGCGGCACCGGTGAAGGTGTTGGGGTGGGCGGCTCCGTGGGCTCAGGAGTCGGTGTCGCTGTGGCTGTGGGGATCGGGCTCGGAGTTGGCAAGGGCGTCGGTGTGGTGGTCGCGGTTGGTGTAGGACTGGGCTCGGCGGTGGGCGCCACAGCGGTCTCGGTGGGGGTCGGTGACGGCGTGGGGATTTCCAAGGGTTGCGCCGCACACGCCGCCAGCACCAGAGCGTACGCCAGAAGGACCAGAGCCAGCCGTCGCATGACGCACATAGATCCTCGGGATCAGGTCTCGTGGTCGAAGGGCGCCATCCAGGCCTCGAAGACGGCCGCCACGTTCTCCGCCGGGACGTCGTTGCCCCATTCGCACTGGGCGATCACGCCGCCGCGCCCGTCGTCGAGGGCGCGACGCACCCGACGAACGCCAGTCTTGACCTCCTCGACGCTGCCGAAGGGGAGCAGGTATTGGCGATCGATCTCGCCCCAGAAGGTGATCCGGCCCTTGAAGGCAGCGGCGAGGGCCTCAATATCCATACAGAAGAGCTGCGAGTTCAGCGCGTCGACCCCGATCTCTACCAGGTCGGGATAGATGGCAGCTGTGTGACCGTCGGAATGCATGAAGACGAACTTCCCAGCTTCGTGGATGGCGGCACAGTAGTCGGCATAGAGCGGCTTAAACAGCTCCCGCCACATCTTCGGCGAGATCAAAAGCTGGTTCTGCGCGCCCCAATCGTCCATAAAGGAGATACCATCGACGTCGGTGTTGACCCACAGTGCCACCTCGCGCATGTAATACTCGTGGATCATATCGCGAAGCTGGAGCGCTTCCTGCGTGCCGTAGGCGAGGTCGATCATCAGCTTCTCGGTGCCGCGCAGGAACTGCATACGTTCGAAGGGCCGCGCTACTGGGCCGATCAACACGAAGCGCTCGGTGTCCGCGCAGCTGGCGTTCACCCGGCTGATATCGGCGCCTTCCAGGAGCTCCCAGGGCGGCTGAAAATGTGCTAGCGCGCTCCAATCATCCAGCGGTGCACGCTTGACCTCCCCGATGACACCGGGCTCAGCGACCTCCCACACCGAGCCCCATTCGTCAGTGTAGGTACCCACCGTGTTAGGCACGCCTTTGGCGCGCTCGGAGCGCCCGTAACGGTGCTCTGGGGCAGTGAAGTCGGTGGGGTAACTTTTGAGCAGGGCCTGGAGTTCTGCTCCGCGGGTCATCGGAACCCCCGGCAGCGTCCAAAGATCGCGAGGGACGCGGTCAGGCCCTTCAAACCTTAAAGTCCTGGTCACACGCTCGCGACCGGTCATGGTATCAGCACTCATCGCGCCACCTCCATTGCGTCGGTTAATGCTAACTCTACCTGCGAATGCCGAGAACGCAAGATAGGTGCTGGTGCTGAAGCACGGGCGCCGAGTGGCTGCCTTTTGGCAGCTAGGGCAGGATCTGGCTCAAGAACCGCTGAGTGCGCTCGTGCTTGGGTGCCGTGAACAGCTGCTCCGGCGTAGTGATCTCGACGATCCGCCCTTGATCCATAAAGACAATCCGATCGGCCGCCGCTCGGGCAAATCCCATCTCATGGGAGACGACGAGCATCGTCATACCCTCCTCCGCCAGCCCCAGCATCACATCGAGCACTTCTTTGATCATCTCGGGATCCAGGGCTGAGGTCGGTTCGTCGAAGAGCATCACCTTGGGCGCCATTGCCAGAGCCCGGGCGATGGCCACTCGCTGCTGCTGTCCGCCGGAGAGCTGTTCAGGGTAGGCCTGAGCCTTTTCAGGAATGCCGACCTTCTGGAGCAGTGTGTGCGCCAGGGCCTCGGCTTCCTTCTCCGGCATGCCCTTGGCCACCAGTGGGCCGAGGATGATATTCTGCAGGGCGGTCTTATGGGGAAAGAGGTTGAACTGCTGGAAGACCATGCCTACCTCGGCACGGATCTCGTTGATCTGGCGCTCTTGCCCGGTGACCTTGACGCCGTCGATGCGGATCGTACCGCTGTCGGGGACCTCCAGGCGATTCACGCAGCGCAACAGTGTGGACTTCCCTGACCCACTCGGGCCGATGATCACGATCACCTCACCGCGTTGGACGGCCAGACTCACGTCTTGGACCGCCTCCACGCGTCCGAACCGTTTGGATAGGGCTTCGATCTCAACAACGGACTGGCCAATGGTTGCATCCAGCATAGTCAGGCTCCTATCATATTCGGACCACACGGGTCGCGGTCCAGCGATCCTGCAACGCGCTTCTCCCCAAGGCCGGGTGAGAGAAGGCCAATCCGAAGCCGGGCACCGGCAATACCGCCAAGAGAAGCCGCTTAAAGGCTAGGGGCAACCTCGGGGGGACTCCTTGCGCGGTGATCACCTGGAGGCCGACTGCCATCATCCCCGGGGTAGAGCCGGTCTTGGTCCAGAAGAAGAGGATGTAGCCGAGGGCGATGGCTGCCATCAACGCCAGGCTCACGGGAACCGTCGCTGGGCTGTCCACCATCGCGAGTTGAACCAAGGCAAAGAGCGGCAGCCCGATGAGGTCCAGAATCACGAAGTCGATGACGACGCCCGCCAGCCGGTGCATCACGGTGACCGGGTAGTCTCTGCGCTCCCGCGACATCCCCTGCTCGATGTAGAAGACCACGCGGGAGAAGATCAGGGTGACCAGCAGATAGACCAGCGCCACCAGCGTGTAACTCTCAAAGTAGTCAAAGGTGCGCGATGCATATTCCCGAGCCCGGCGGAGCATATCGGCAATGGCCAGGACCGAGACCAGGGAGGAGTCTTTGAGCATCGCGATGAACTCGTTTCCCACCGGCGGCAGGACGATGCGCACGGCCTGCGGGATAATAACGTGGCGCATTGCCTGGGTGCGGCTCAGACCCAGTGCCCGTGCGGCCTCCATCTGACCCTGCGGAATGGACTGGATCCCGGCGCGGAAGGTCTCGCCAATGTAGGCGCCGTAGCAGATGGTGAGGCCCAACACTGCCGAGACGTGCGGGCCGAGCCGTACAAAGCGCGCTAATGCATAGTAGATCCAGAAGAGTTGGACCAGCAGCGGAATCCCGCGGATGATCTCTACGTAGAGCGAAGCGAGAGTGTTGATAAAGCTGCTGCGGGCCGTGCGGCCCAGCCCCGTGAAAAGGCCTAGGACCAGCGCGAAGGTCATCGAGACGATGGTGATCTGGAAGGTGACGATCAAGCCATCCCCGATGAAGCGAGAGATCTCGGCATAGGGCGCTGGCCTCAGGACAACGGCGCCCAGGATGAACATTACGGCAGCACCCAGCGCAATCCACCATGCTACCACCAGGCTATGCTCGCGCGGAATGGCCGCGCTATCATCCTGGAACAGGTCAGCGGGCGCTGGTGCCTGTGCCTGCTGTGGTGCTGAAGTGCTCATGTAATTTCCCTTCCTATGATTTCAAAGACAGAGAACACGGCTGGGCGAGCCCGTGTTCTCTGCGTCGTTCCCTTAAGCTCTCAGAGTCGCGGCATGCCGCGGGCGGATTGCAGCCGGCCTTTCAGGAGGTTAGCCAATGTCTCTTCAGATCCGGCTTCTTTCGCCATCTCGTGGGCTTCAGCCCCCTTCGGCAGACCGTTGAGCGGCTAGCGGAGCCACTGGTCCTCTAGCTGAACGTCGATGCCCTCGGCCTGGACGGCCGCCAGGCCCTGGTTGATCTTGTCCAGCAACTCGGTGTTGCCCTTCTGCACCAAGACACCGTAAAACTCCTCGGTAAAGGCGTCGCCGACGATCTTGAGGCTATCGCGGTATCCTTCACGCTGCAGCGCGAAATCGGCAGCTACCGGTGTGTCACAGACGACTGCATCGATGCGGCCGGCGGCAAGATCCTCGAAGGCTAGGCCGATCTCATCGTATTCTCGCAACTCCGCGCCATCGATTCTCTGGATTTCGAAGGCGCCCGTCGTCCCGATCTGCGCGCCAACGACGTTACCGCCGAGGGCAGCGGGTCCCGTGATGTCGCTGTCCATTCGGACGACGACAATCTGACCGGCGTTGATGTAGGGATTGGAGAAGTCATAGCGTTCCTGGCGCTCCTCGGTGATAGTAACCGACGAGATGACGGCATCATATTCCCCGGCTTCCAACCCCGCGAAGATGCCGTCCCATGCCACGTTACGGAACTCCACTTCGAAGCCACCACGCTCGGCGATGGCGCGCATCAGATCGATGTCGAAGCCGACGATCTCCCTTTCCTCGTTGATGAACTGCATAGGCGGCCACGTAGCGTCGGTGGCTACCACGATGGCGTCTGACCTGGGCTGGCAGCCTGCCGCGATGGCCACGACGGCCAGCATCAGGACGACCCCCCAAAAAACAACTCTGCGTCTGTTCATTTTTCCCCCTCCTGGGACAAGCTCGAAAGCTGAGCCAACCTCCAGCCGAATATTATGGCGTGAGAAGGAGGAATGTCAAGCGTTTCGGGTGACAGATGACGCGATGGGAGGGGCAACAACCTGGAACGCAACACGTGCAATCATGATATGGACCGTCCCCAGGACTCTAGAGGAGGCCGGTTTCTCTATGCTTAATGAGATCGGACCGCCGGCAGCATCACCTGTTTGCTCGCGAAGCGGTGTCAGCCCCGGGCTTGTTTAAGTTTTCGCCCGGTGCGACCGTACGGTCGCACCGGGCGGACGAAGGGAGGGCGGGTGTTCTGACGCCCTCTTACCGACAGCACGCGGCCCCTGCCGCGCGCCTAGGCGCGCAGGCGCAGCGTCTTTATCTCGAAGGGCCGGAAGGTCAGGCGGACGCGGTCGCCGTTCAACGTAAGGCTCTTTGGCTGCTCCTCCATCAGATTGACCTCCTCCACGGTGCTAACCGGTAGGTCGATGCGCAGCGTCACCGTTGTCTGCTGGGATGCTGCCTCGTAGAGCCGGATAATCGTGGCGTCGTCATCTTCCGCCTTCTTGACGGCTTCAATGACGATGTTCGGGGCATTGAGCTCCAGCAGCGCGGCCGTCGGCGGCAGCCTTCCGGCGTGCGGCGTGGTCCTCGTGGTGCGCAGCGGCACGTTGAGGGCGTAGGCCTCCTCGATCACCCCGCCTGTCAGGTGGTCGCCCGGATGTGGGTAGAGGGCGTAGGTGAAGCGGTGGTCGGCCTGATCGGTATAGGCGTGATGGGGCTCACCGGGCACGACCTCCGCGTCGGCAACCAGCCGGGGGCCGGGATAGGGGACGCTTCGCAGTAGGTTGAGGTCGATGGTCGGTATCCCGTCCTGGCTCTTCACTTTGTGTCCGTACTTGCTATCGTTAAGCAGTGCCACGCCGTAGCCGCCCTCGGCCAGGTCGACCCATTTGTGGGCAGCCACCTCGTCGCGTGCCAGATCCCAGGTCGTGTTGCGGTGGGTCGGGCGCTGGACCGACCCGAACTGGATCTCATAGGTGGCAGCCTGGGCGTGCAGGGCCAGGGGGAACTGCGTTCGCAGCATCGTGTGCGGCTCCCGCCAGTGTAGGTGGCTGATGAAGTCCAGGCGCCGGCTGTTGGGGGTCAACACGATCTCCTGGGTTAGCTCGCTGTGCCCTAGCCGATAGCGCTGGTGCATCACGGCCCGCGGACCATCGACCACGGCTTCCTGGGAGACCAGCTGCATCGCGCGCGGTGTCTGCTCGGCGTAGTCCATCGGGAAGTCCCAGGCATCGCCGGGGTCTTCATAGACCACCAACTGGTTGGCGCTGCAGCTCTCGGGTATTAGCTCCCGCCGCAGTTGCCGGTCATAGAGCGAGGCGAGCGTGCCGTCCGGGTTAAAGGTCACCCGCAGCAGCGCATTCTCCAGGCAGCGTTCGGACGCCTGGACGGCGCTGGTGGTCTCTTCCTCCTCAGCATCTGTGTCAACGACGACATACCCCATCGGCGGCACGCGAACGTGCAGCCAGCGATCCTCCACCGGGAGCCACTCATCGCGCAGCCAAGGCAGGGCGTTGGAGACGAGCAGCGGTGCCGTCAGGGCGCGGGTGTCGATTTGATCCGCCAGCTGCGTGCTCAGGTCGGCGAGGTGTGTCTCTACCTCATCCTGCATCGCCGCATAGCGCGCCAGGCTCTCGTCGTAGACGCGTTTGATCGACGAGCCGGGGAGGATATCGTGGAACTGGTAGAGCAGCAGCTCGCGCCAGAGCACGGTGAGCTGCTCTGTGGGGTAGGGCGCCTCGGCTAAGCGGGAAGCCAGGACGGCGATCCACTCCAGCTCGCGGAGGCCCAGCTCAAGCTTGCGATTGTACCATTTGTTGCGCGCCTCGGTGGTGAGGGTGCCCTCGTGGCGCTCCAGATAGAGCTCCCCTACCCACGTGGCGA
Organism: Anaerolineae bacterium; assembly: GCA_003562365.1. Lineage (GTDB taxonomy): Bacteria > Chloroflexota > Anaerolineae > B4-G1 > SLSP01 > PWVB01. The sequence goes on along the minus strand of PWVB01000567.1, from coordinate 15,172 downwards.
AGCGGTCGGACTCGGTTTCCCAGCGCTCCAGGAAGTTGGCGACCCAGTCCTGGCGCACCGGGCTCAACCCGGCCAGGTTGCGGATGCGGTCCAAGCGCTCCAGATGCTCCTCCCCGGGCCCGCCGCCCCCATCGCCGATGCCGAAGACCATCAGCGCCTGCGAGGAGACGCCGGCGTCGCGGTAGTTGTGCTCGATCTTGCGCACCGAGCGGGGTGCTGCCGGGCTGTTATAGGTCTCCTCCGGCAGCATATGGGTCAGCACCTTGGTGCCGTCGATGCCCTGCCAGTGAAAGGACTGATGCGGGAAGGCGTTGATCAGGCTCCAGGAGAGCTTCTGAGTCGAGAAGTAGTCCACATCGGCCAGCCTCAAGATCTGGGGCAAGGCAGCGCTGTAGCCGAAGACATCCGGCAGCCAGAGGTACTTCACGTCGACCCCGAACTCGTCGCGGAAGAAGCGTTTGCCCAGCAGCAGCTGACGCACCAGTGCCTCGCCACCGGAGACGTTGGTATCTGCCTCCACCCACATCGCCCCTTGAGGCTCGATGCGCCCCTCAGCCACCTTCTCCTTGATGCGTGTGTAGAGATCCGGATAGTGCTCCTGCATCCACAGGTAGTACTGCGGCTGGCTGGCGCCTGTGACGTAGTCGGGATAGCGCTCCATCAGCGCCAGCGCGGTCGAGAAGGTGCGGGCGCCCTTGCGGATCGTCTCGCGGATCGGCCAGAGCCAGGCAAGGTCCATATGCGCGTGTCCGATCGCGGTGATTTCGAGCGACGGATCGCCACCTTTTTTCGCCAGGAGCGGTTTCAGGATCTCCCGGGCCTGCGCCGCCGTCTCGCCTAGGGCCTGTGAGTAGCGGGCATCGGCACTGTACCAAAGGTGGGCCACATCGTTGAGCGCCGTCAGGATCTGCTGGTAGCGCGGGCTCTCCTCGGGCAGGGTATGGAGCAGGTCAAGCAGCACCTCGAAGTCGTAATAGAGCGCGCGGGCGGCGTCGTTGCAGAGGGCGATGGCAGCCTCGCCGACGGTGCCGTCCTCCTGCAGATTCCCGAAAAGATCGTTGCAGCCGGCATCGGCCCACACGTCGATCTGCTCACCGCCGTGTGCCTCCGGTGTCACTGGTACCATCCGTTTACCGGGCTTGCCCAGGCTGAAGTCATAGCCGGAAGCGACTGTGGTCAGGCCCTGTTGGGGCTGTCCGTTAGCATCAAAGATGCACATCTCGCCGTTCACGTCGAGCAACAGCACTACGTGCTCTCCGACGGCGGCTTCAGGGACCGTGCCGGTGAAGTGAAACCAGGCACAGTCGAACAAGTCGCCCCACTTATCGCCGACCTCCAGGGTAAGCACTTTGCCAGCAGTGCGCTCATCGAAAGGCACCGGTTCGGGCGACCACCAGGCACGGATATCCAGGCGCTCAATGACGGTGTAGACCGCGTCGCTGATGCTGCGCAGCGTGACATCAAGCTGGCGCTTCGTGTAAGGCTTATACGTGGGCATCGTCGCTCCCCTTTTCTGCGGCGCACGCGCCGCGGCTATGAACAAGCCCGGCCCTCCGTGGCGCACGCCGCGGCAAGACTGCGGCAGCTCTCCAGCCACGAAGGCGCCGGGCCTCTATCTCCCTATGTACAGCTCCGACTGACTGGCGCCTCCAGCAAAACCGCCTCTAGGGCCGGGCCGGGCTGCCGTCCGGCCAGCGGGTCTGGGTCCACTGCTCCACGACGTCCCGGACAGGATACTGGGCCGCCAGCGCTTCGTCGATGTCGATGCCCAGGCCTGGCTGGTCGTTGGGATACATATAGCCGTCGCGGACTTCGGGCAGGCCGGGGAACATCTCGTAGACCAGGTCGTTGAAGCGGCACCACTCCTGGATGCCGAAGTTCGGCGCCCAGAGGTCCAGGTGCAGATTGGCGGCGTGGCCCACAGGCGACGTGTCGCCGGGGCCATGCCAGGCCGTGTGCACGCCGTAGACGTTGGCGAAGAGCGTCACGGCCCGCGCCGGGGTGATGCCGCCCATCTGGCTGACGTGCATGCGGATGTAGTCGATCAGGTGCTCCTCGATTAGGAGCTTCCACTCATGCGGGCTGTTGAAGAGCTCGCCCATGGCCAGGCGCGTGGCGCACTGGCTCCGGATGTCGCGGAACCAGCCGTTGTCCTCCGGGGCCAGCACATCCTCCAGGAAGAAGAGGTTGTAAGGCTCGACGTCCTTGGCAAAGCGAACGGCATCGATGGGCTGCAGCCGCTCATGGACGTCGTGCAGAAGCTCGACCCCATCGCCGACCTCGCAGCGCACGTGCTCGATCATCTTCAGCATCCGGCGGGTGTATTCTCGCGGATTGTAGTAGGCACCCTCCGGCGCCCCATCCGGCTTATGCAGGCTGGCGGCCTTGCCACCGTAGCCGCCCATCTGGATGCGGATGTGGCGGTAGCCCTGCGCCATGAAGCTCCGCACGCTCTCCGCCACCTCTTCGGGGGTACTGCCGCCGGCGTGGCCGTAGACCGCTGCGGCCTCACGGCATTTGCCGCCCAGCAGATCGTAGACCGGCATCCCGGCCAGCTTACCCTTGATATCCCAGAGCGCCTGGTCGAAGCCGGAGATGGCGTTGTTCAGCACCGGGCCGTTGCGCCAGTAACCGTGGACCATCGCCATTTGCCAGAACTCCTCGATGCGCGAAACATCGCGCCCGATGGCGAAAGGTTTGAGGTGCTTCTCGATGGCGGCGTGGACGGCGTGGCAGCGCTGGGTGAAGGTTGCGCAGCCCAGGCCGTAGAGCCCGGGCTCTGACGTGATGATCTTGACGATGACCAGTCGGGAGCCTGCCGGCTGGGTCATAATGGTCTTGACATCTTGAATCGTGATTGGCTTTGCCATATACCTGTCTCCTGTCGCGGAAGCTAAGCTGGTCGGTTGTGACCTTGTTCTATTGGCCCAGGGGTTTCTGGCCCCGTGGGTCCTTCTAAGGCCCATTGTAGGTAGAGAAAATGGACTGTCAAAGCTGGGCGCCCCTCAATGGGGGCACGTCGGGGCGGCGCTCGTGTCGGGTGGCGGGCCCTGACGCAGTTGCGGGGAGCAGCGTCAGCTGCTCCCCGCACTCTGAGAGGTGCTGGCCTACATCGAGAGGAAGCGGGCCAGCAGTTTCTGACTGCGGCTGTCCAGGGCCGCCAGATCCGTGATCTCGTGGCGCGCGTCGTTGACGTCGATGAGCAGCCAGTGATTCGGCGAGACCTCGCGGGTGTTGCGCGTGATGCTGTTGCGCATCACGAACTCCTGCGGCCCTTTGTCGGTCTCGACCTTCCAATAGAGGAAGCCCAATTCCTCTTTGATCTCGCGGATCTTGGTGACTTTGGGCACCAGGTAATAGAGATCGAGTTCGGCGGCAACCGCCTCCCGATCCTCGGTACTGAGCTGCGTCCAATCCTCCAGGATGCCGATCTCCGGCTGCTTCTCCGCGTTTGCGTCCCGCACCGAGAGGTAGGCGGCGCTGTCGGAGACAGGAAAGCAGGAGCGCAGAACCACGCGAGGGTAGTGGACGTTGACGCCCCGTTCCTCGACCGTCAAGCTCAGCGTGTCCCCGCGGCGGGTGAAGTGGACGTTCTCCGGCTTCAAGTAGACTACTTCAAAGGCTTTAGCCATTTCATCCCTCCTTATAGGTTCGCCGTGCTGCCGTCGATACGGGCCATCTGTGACTGCATCTGCACCAGATTGTAGAAGGCGCCCTGGTGTTTCATCAGCTCCTTCGGCGTGCCCTGTTCCTCCAGCTTGCCCTCGTTCAGCACCAGGATGCGGTCGGCATTGTGCAGCGTCGAGAGCCGGTGGGCGATAGCGATGGTCGTGCGTCCCTTGACCAGCTCGTTCAGCGCCTCCTGAATCTGGCGCTCCGTCTCGGTATCGACCGAGGAGGTAGCCTCGTCGAGGATAAGGATGCGCGGATTGTGGAGGACGGCACGGGCGATGGAGATGCGCTGTCGCTCGCCGCCGGACAGACCGCTCCCGCCCTCGCCGACGATGGTGTCGTACCCCTCGGGCATGGCGGTGATAAAGTCGTGGGCGTTCGCCGCCTTTGCGGCGCGTACGATCTCGGCGTAGGTGGCCTCGGGATTGCCATAGGCGATGTTCTCTGCCAGTGTGCCCCGGAAGAGATAGGGAGATTGCAGCACCATCCCGACCTGCTGGCGGATCTCGTTCATGGATAGGTCCCGGATATCCACGCCGTCGATGAGGATCGCGCCGCGCGTCACGTCGTAGAAGCGGCAGAGCAGGTTGACCAGCGTGGTCTTGCCGGCCCCGCTGTGCCCCACCAAGCCGACCATCTCACCGGGCTTGATATCGAAGCTGACGTCGCTGATGACGGGATAGTACGGATCGTAGCCGAAGGTGACGTGGTCAAAGCGGATGCTTCCGGCGATTTCGGGCTTGCTGACCGGGCGTTCGGGTTGGGCTTGCACGGGCTCGTCCAGCAGCTCGAAGGTACGTTGCGAGATGGTGACGAAGCGGTTCATCGCCTGGGTGACGTGGGTGAGGTTCGAGAGCGGGCCGTAGAACATCCCGAGATAGCCGATGAAGGCCATCAGCATACCGACGGTGATCTCGTTAGCCAACACGGCTCGACCACCGGCGTACCAGATGATGAGCCCGCCGGCGCTGAAGGCGAAGGAGATCAGCGGGAAGAACTTACCCCAGGCCAGGTTCACCTGCAGCTGGCTGTTTAGCATCTGGCTGTTGCGCTGCTGGTAACGTGCCTGTTCCTGGTTCTCCTGCGCAAAGGCCTTGACGACGCGCACCCCCGAGAGGAAGGTGTTGAGCATCGCGTTCAGCCGCCAGCGCGCGACCCAGAAGCGTCGGAAGTGGGGCCGCATATAGCGGTAGTAGTAGTAGGCGGCGGCCATTACGAAGGGGGTGGGGATGAGCACGTAGAGGCCCAGGGCGGGCGACATCGAGAAGAGCGCGATACCGATCCCCAAGACCATCAACAGGTTGAGCGCGAAGGTCGTCATCTGACTGAAGAGCCCCTGCAGCTCGCTGGTGTCCTGGTTGATACGCGTCATAATCCGCCCGGTCTGGTTATTGTCGAAGTAGTCGACGGGCAGGCCCTTGAGGTGCGTGAAGAGGTCATCGCGCAGGCCGGCAGTGAACTTACCGCTCACGTTGATCGTCAGCCAGTTCTTCACAATGGTGAACCCGACATCGGTCACCCGGATGGCTAACAGTCCCAGGACCAGCCAGAGCAGCAGCTCGGGCCGGCCGCCCTCGCTCAACACGTCGTCGATCAGGACGCCGGTCAGGCGCGGCGGGATCAGGTTAACCAGCGCGCCGCCAACGAGCAGCAGGAGAATCAGGCCGACGGCCCCCCAATAGGGTTTGGCCTGCATCACCAGCCGCTTGAGGATCTTGCCGCTCTGGATACAGCTGGGACAGACCTTCGACGACGGATCGGCAAGATAGCGCCCGCAGTTCAGACAGACGTGACTGTCATCATTGGGGTTGGGGACGGGGGTCTCCGGTCCGTGCTCGGCGCGTTCCTGCAGATAGTGCGCCACGCGGCCGAAGCGATCGGTGAGATCGTTGGAGTAGTGCAGGAGGACGTGGGGCTGCTGGCCGACGGTGACCTGCATCAAACCGTTGCCGACACAGCGCTCGATCTTGGCGTCCTCAATATCGTCCAGTTTGAACTGATGGCGCTGGTAGGCCCGCCCGTTGGGGCGGTCCAGGACCAGAAGCTCGTGCTGATCCATCAACAGCCATTGCTCGCCAAACTGGCCATCGGGGCCGAGATCCGATTTGACGGCCAGCTGAATGTGGTTAACGTCGCGGCCGGTAGTCCGCAATGCCTCGACCACCGGGGTGGGGAGTTCTGCTATGTGGATAGGGGGCTGCTCCGGGTGATCCACGCTGAAGCTACGTATGAGCGGATCCTCGCCGTTCTCCTTACTATTTCCTTTGGTACTCATGATTCGCCTCCTTGGGCTATTGAGTTGCACACTCATTCACCTATTGAGGCGCCCTGCAACAAAAAAAGGGCACCTTTGACACTAGGTGTCCCTCTCCTGCGCCTACGAGGTTAGCTGCCGGGCTCGGACGGAAGAAGCTCGCCCTACGCGGACTGCGCGATTCGCCCCTGTTTGGTTCCCCCGCTGCGGCCTGCTCTATCAGCCGACCACATTCGGCGTGCACGTGCTATTTACCTGTTACCAACGTGGGACATCCTACCATACAAACGGCGTGGAGTCAACCATTTTGCGGTTGGGTTGGGTTGGGTTTGCGTTGGTGGCAGCGGTTCGAATAGCGCAGCAATTCTGATGCGTCTCGCCCGCCCCCCATATTGTGGGCGTCAACCCTGAGTGACTTATTATCAAGGACGAAAAAGTAGCCGGGCCATACCCTACTACAAGCAGTGGATAGTCGAGAGTTTTTCCTATATATAGTGGCTTGCACGATGAACCGTACACTCTGCGTGACAGTTAGTCACTCAGGGGGGCGTCAACTACGCCGTAACAATATGTAGGGGTGCGAAGTCCATCGGTAACTTAGGTGAAACTAATTCAACCCATCTGCCATGTCGACTGATGCCAAGCAGCAGGGCAAATGCGTTATCTGTCTACGAGATCTGCCATAGCGCTTATGTAAATTGCTGCGTTATCCCCGGTTCCACCGGTTTTGCACTCCTTGGGCAGGGGACTATGATAGAGTACAGGTGCCAGAGTCCTTGAGGCACGTTGGCGGCAGCAGTTGGTTGTGGACCGATACACTCACATACACGAAGTATAGGCCCGGCAGGCCCTGGCCGCGGGTCGGGCCGGAGCACAACAGGAGGTCTGTAATGGACAATCTCTATGGATTCAACTTCGGATTGGGGACGATCCCGCTGCTCACCGAAGCCGAGACACGCTCGATCTCGGCGGAAAACCCCACGGGCGAGCGGGGCAAGGGGGCGCTGGCGGTGCCCGATGCGGACAACGCCGCCTCGATGCTGGGCCAGGGCTGGAAGGTCCGCCCGTGTATCACTTTGGCGCCGGACAGCACCACTGATCTGGCGAATATCGAGGGCTCCGGCGTCATCCAGCACATCTGGATCACGGTGCATCCTCAGGCCTATCGTGACACCATCCTGCGCTGTTACTGGGATGGCGAGACCGAGGCGTCCATCGAGGTCCCCCTGGGCGACTTTTTCTGCAACGGACACGGGCTGCGCTACGATGTAAACTCGCTGCCGATCGCGGTGAACCCCTCGGGCGGCTTCAACAGCTACTGGCCGATGCCGTTCCGCCAAGGGGCGCGGATCACCATCGAGAACCAGCACAGCGAGGAGATTGGCGGCTTTTTCTACCAGATCACTTATGCGCTGACCGAGGTGCCCCAGGCGGCGGCCTACCTCCATGCCCAGTGGCGGCGCAGCTTGACCTCCCGCGAGGTGCCGGAACACGTCATCGTCGACGGCATTGAGGGGAAAGGTCACTACGTCGGCACCTTCCTCGCCTGGACCCAGCTCTCCAACGGTTGGTGGGGCGAGGGGGAGATCAAGTTCTTCATGGATGGCGACGAGAACGCCCCGACCATCTGCGGGACCGGGACGGAGGATTACTTCTGCGGGGCCTGGGGCTTCGGAGGCGAGACCTATTCGACGCCCTACCTCGGCTACCCGCTCTACCGCAAGGAGGCCGGTGAGGTGCCGCGCCACGGCCTCTACCGCTGGCACGTGATGGACCCGATCCGCTTCCGGCAGGACCTGCGGGTGACGATTCAGGCGCTGGGTTGGTGGCCCAACCGCAAGTTTGAGCCGCTCACCGACGATATCGCCTCGGTGGCCTACTGGTATCAGGCCGAGCCCCACGCGTCCTTCCCGTCCTTCCCGCCGGTTCACGAGCGTTGGTCGCGGTAGCCCCGGGCCGCCTGGCGGCAGGCGTGGCGTGGGGCAGGAAAGGTGCCGGGCGATGAGCGGTGCCCTGATGGACGATCCTGTCTCTCTGGAGGCTGAGGATCCCGGCGCTTACGCCGTCGTCACCCACGCCGTCGGCCCCGCCGGGCGCCTGCCGCTGGACGCCGACTACCTGCGGGAGGTCTCCAGCGGAGAGCTTTTCGGACTGACCCAGGATGCCGGGATGGGCTGGGCGCCACAGCACCTTCGGCGCCCGGAATTCCTGATCCTCTCGACCCTAGGCGGGCTGCGGGCCCCTGACGGGACGCCGGTGGCGCTGGGCTACCACACCGGGCACTGGGAGATCGGCCTGCTTGTACAGGCTGCGGCGGAGCGGCTGCGGGCACTGGAGACCGTGCCTTTCGCCGGCTACGTCAGCGATCCGTGCGACGGACGCACGCAGGGCACGCCGGGGATGATGGACAGCCTGCCCTATCGCAACGACGCAGCCATCGTCTTCCGCCGTCTGATCCGCTCGCTGCCCACCCGGTGCGGCGTCCTGGGGGTGGCCACCTGCGACAAGGGCTTGCCGGCGTTGATGATGGCGTTGGCCGCGCAGCGGGATCTGCCCTGCGTGCTGGTGCCCGGTGGTGTCACCCTTCCGCCTACGGAGGGCGAGGACGCCGGCAAGGTTCAGACGCTGAGCGCGCGCTTTGCCCAGGGCGAGATCGGCCTGGAGGAAGCGGCCCTGTTGGGGTGTCGGGCCTGCGGGTCACCGGGCGGGGGGTGTCAGTTCCTGGGGACGGCGGCGACGAGTCAGGTCGTCGGCGAGGCTATGGGCCTGGGGCTGGTGCATTCCGCGCTGGCACCTTCGGGCCAGCCGATCTGGCTCGATCTGGCCCGGCGCTCCGCCACGGCGCTGGTCAAGCTCGCAGCGGCGGGCCTCACGACGGCGGCCATCGTCACCGAGGACGCACTGCATAACGCTATGGTGGTCTATGCAGCCTTCGGGGGCAGCACCAATCTGCTGCTGCATCTGCCTGCCATCGCGCATGCGGCAGGCCTGTCGCGGCCCGGCGTCGGGGACTGGGATCGCGTGAACCGGGCGGTCCCGCGCCTCGTCGACGTGCTGCCCAACGGTCCCGCCGGCCATCCGACGGTGCGGGTCTATCTGGCCGGAGGGGTGCCGGAGGTGATGCTCCACCTGCGCGACCTCGGGCTCCTGCGGCTGGATGCGCTGACGGCCCACGGACAACCTCTGGAGGTGCTGCTGGACGCCTGGTCGCGCAGCGAGCGCCGCCGGCGGCTGCGGGAGCGGCTCTACCGCCAGGACGACGTCGATCCGAACACCGTGATCCTGAGCCCCGCCGCAGCGCGCTCCTCCGGCATGCGCAGCACGCTTACCTTTCCCCGCGGGAACCTGGCGCCGGAGGGGGCAGTGATCAAGAGCACGGCCATCGATCCGGGCCTGCTGGACGCCAATGGGATCTACTTTAAAGAAGGCCCGGCGCGGGTCTTCACCAGCGAGCACGACGCCATCGCGGCGGTGAAAGGACAGGCGGCCGATCCGGTCAGACCCGGGGACGTGATGGTCCTGATCGGTCGCGGGCCGCTGGGCTGTGGGATGGAGGAGACCTACCAGATCACCTCCGCGCTCAAGTACCTCTCCTGGGGCCGCGAGGTGGCGCTGATCACGGATGCCCGCTTCAGCGGCGTCAGCACCGGGGCGTGCATTGGTCACGTGGGCCCTGAGGCGCTGGCCGGCGGGCCTGTGGGGCGGGTCCAGGATGGCGACCTGCTGCGCATTGTTGTCGACTGTGTGAACTTGGAGGGCCGCCTCGACCTTGTCGGGACGGCCGGGCAGCGGTGTGAGCCGCAGGAGGCTGCGCGCATCCTGGCGGCCCGCAAGCCGCACCCGAACCTGGCAACCGATCCGGGGCTGCCTGAGGATACGCGTCTCTGGGCCGCGCTGCAGCAGCTGAGCGGCGGCACCTGGGGAGGCTGCGTCTATGATAGCGAGGCGCTGCTGGCGCTGCTCCGGCAGCGTTGAGCGCCCTGATGGAGGGAGGCTTCTATGTATTTGACCCGACACCAAACTGCCGCCGGCTCACAGTGGGCGCTGGATGGGAAGTTTCTTCCCCCCGCCTTCGAGCTGGGTCTGCTGCTGGAACTGCCCCGGGCGGTGCACGCTGACGTTCTGCACAGCCTGGCGACGGGAGCGCCGGCTCAGGGGCAATTACTGGCACCGGTCGAGCTGATGCACGAGGTCTGGGCCAGCGGTGTAACCTATCTGCGCAGCCGCGATGCCCGCCGGGCCGAGTCGGAAACCGGCGATGTCTACGCGCGCGTCTACATCGCCGAACGCCCCGAGCTCTTTATGAAGTCCATCGGCTGGCGGGTGGTCGGCCCCAACGCGTTCATTCGAGTGCGGCCGGATAGTGCCTGGAATGTGCCCGAGCCGGAGCTAACGCTGCTGGTCAACCGACACCAGGAGATCGTGGGGTACTGCGCCGGCAACGACGTCTCCTCCCGGAGCATCGAGGGGACCAATCCCCTCTACCTGCCGCAAGCCAAGGTCTATGCCGGCGCCTGTGCGCTGGGCCCCGGCATCCAGCTCACCGGCCCCGACGCTATGCGGGCCATCACCATAAAGCTGCAGGTCCTGCGGGAGGACGAACGGGTCTTCTACGGCGAGACCGACACGACGCAGATGAAGCGCACCTTTGAGGAGCTGGTTGCCTATCTCTGTCGTGAGCTCGCCTTCCCCCGCGGCGTCTTTCTGATGACCGGCACGGGGATCGTCCCGCCTGACGATTTCACGCTGCGGGGCGGCGATGTGGTGCGCGTGCAGGTGGGTGAGCTGACCCTGGAGAACCGGGTGGCCTAGGCCGCGCCGGCCCCGTTCTCTGTACAGGTTTTGTCCGCTGAACTCTCCCTGCTTCAGCGGAGGAATGAACGCTTAGCGCTGCTGAGCAGCAGAGGAGATTTGCGATGGCGCCAGAACCTATTCTGATCGATGGACACTGGCGGGCAGCCGATGACCCGGTCGACACTTTTACTGCGGTGAATCCGACGACCGAGACGCCGCTGCCGGCTGAATACCCCGTCTCCAACTGGGCTGAAGCTGAGGCTGCCCTGAAGGCGGGGGCCGAGGCCGCGGAGGACCTGCGAACGGTCGAGCCGGAGGCCATCGCCGCCTTTCTGGAGGCCTTTGCTGACAATCTCGAGGCGCAGGCCGACGAGATCTGTCGGCTCGCCCAGCGCGAGACGGCGCTGCCGGTAGAACCTCGGCTGCGCTCCGTCGAGTTGCCGCGCACCACCGATCAGCTGCGGCAGGCGGCGGAGGCGGCCCGGGAGCGCGCCTGGTGTCAAGCCACCATCGACACCGCGCGAAACATCCGTTCGATGTACGCTCCGCTGGACGGGCCGGTGGTGGTCTTCGGCCCGAACAACTTCCCGCTGGCCTTCAACTCGGTCTCCGGCGGGGATGCTGCTGCGGCCCTGGCAGCGGGAAATCCCGTACTGGCCAAGGCAAACACCGGGCATCCCGGAACGACGAGGCTGCTCACCGAGGCAGCCTTTGGTGCAGTGCAGTCCACGGGGCTGCCGCCGGCCACGGTGCAGATGCTCTACCGGACGACCCACGATGCCGGTCTCAAGCTGGTCTCCCATCCTCTGGTGGGGGCGACGGGATTCACGGGCAGCCGCTCGGCCGGCTTACGGCTTAAAGCCGCGGCGGACCAGGCGGGCAAACCTATCTACCTGGAGATGTCGGCAGTGAATCCCGTTTTCGTGCTGCCAGGGGCTCTGGCGGAGCGGTTGGAGCAGGTGGCCGATGAGCTCTTCGCCTCATGCTCGCTGGGCACCGGGCAGTTCTGCACCAAGCCGGGCCTGGTCATCGTCCTGGCGTCGGAGCACAGCCGTGCCTTTCTGGCGGCGGTGGCGGCGCGGTTTCGCAGCCCGGCGGGGATCCTGCTGGGCGAAGGCGGCGTGCGGACCATCGCGCAGGCCGTCCGGCGACTGCGTGAGCACGGGGCGGAGTTGGTCGTGGGGGGTGACGAGGTCGACGAGCTCGGCTATCGTTATGAGAACACGCTGCTCAGGGCCTCCGGCGCTCAGTTCCTGGCCCACCCCCAGGCGCTGCAGACCGAGGCTTTCGGCGTGGTCTCACTCGTGGTCTTTGCCGCAGACGCGGCACAGATGGCGGCCATCGCCCGCTGTCTGGAGGGCAATCTCACCGGCAGCGTCTACACCCACACGGCGGGCGATGACGATGCGCTCTACGACCGGATCGCGCCTTTGGTGCGTCAGCGGGTTGGACGCCTGCTCAACGATAAGATGCCGACCGGCGTGGCGGTCTCTCCGGCGATGAACCACGGCGGGCCCTACCCGGCGACGGGGCATTCTGGCTTCACAGCGGTGGGCCTTCCGGCGTCGATGCTGCGTTTTGGCGCCCTGCACTGTTACGATCAGGTCCGCCACCCCCGCCTGCCGCCGGAGCTGCAGGATCGGAACCCCACCGGCCGCATGTGGCGCTACATTGACGGTGCCTGGACGCAGCGGGATGTCGGCGACGGCTGACGGCGACCGGGCGTTGATGCCCGGGATCAGGGCATAGACATTGATCTCTAGTTCACAGGAGGTAACCGTGGCAACCCCAATTAAGCTGGCGCTCATCGGCTGTGGTGGTATCTCAAAGGCGCACGTGCGCGGATACAAGGATCTCTTCGACCGCGGCTGCCGCGACTTTGAGATCAGCGCCTGTATGGACGTCAACGCGGAGGCGGCGGAAGCGCGGGCCGAGGAGATTGCCGCCTACCAGGGCTCCAAGCCCGCGGTCTTCACTGAGCTGGACGCACTCATCGGGCAGGAGGTGGCCCAAGCCGCCGATGTCTGCGTTCCCCACTGCTTTCATCACCTGGTAGGCATACCGCTGCTGCGCGGAGGCCTGCACGTCATGATCGAGAAGCCCATCGGCATCACGATCAAGGCGACCAGGTGGATTATCGCGGCGGCAGAGGAGGAGGGGCGGATCCTGGCGACGGGGGAGAACGTCCGCCGTGACCTGGCGGCGCGGGCCTGTGCCTGGGCCATCAAGGAGCAGGGCCTTATCGGCGACGTGCGACTTGTCGTCGTGCAGGCGATCAACCGCCGTCCCTTCGACTACACGAGCTACGCGATGAAGTGGCGGGGGCTCAAACTGCTCACCGGCGGCGGCATGATTATGGACAGCGGCGCTCACTTCGGCGATATGGTCCAGGTGCTCTTTGGCCCGCCGGACGAGGTGGCGTGCGATATGGAGACCTACGACCGGCAGATCATCGCCGATGCGCCGCTGATCGGCAGCGCGCCGGCCGACGTCGAGGATACCTGGCACGCCGTCCTGCGCTTCGCGGATGGCCCGCTGGTGACCTGGACCTACTCCCGGGCGCTCCACGGCGCGGAGGCGCGCCAGGCTACCTACTACGGCAGCGAGGGCACGCTCTACGATCTCGGCTTCCCCTTCCATCCTTTCCAGGGAGGCGGGCGGGCGGTGCTGGCCGACGGATCTGAGATCTCCAACGACGAGATCCAGGAGACCTATCTGGCGACGCTGACCGAGGCGGCGCGCGCCCGGTTCTTCCCCTACGGCGCCACCGATGGATTTGCTATCGAGGTCTGGGACTTCATCAACGCGATTGCCGAGGGGCGCAAGCCGGAGATGGAAGGTGCCGATGGCCTGCAGGCCAAGGCACTCTGTGAGAGCTGTTACGAATCGGCCGTGCTGGGTCGCCCGGTCAAGTTCGACGCCGTGTTGGCCGGCGACATCAACGCCTATCAGGCGCCGATCGATGCCTATTGGGAGATCTCGTAACAAGAATCAGGAGACAATGCTATGCGAGTGCTTTTTATCGGCGGGACGGGCATCATCAGCTCGGCCTGTTCACAGTTGGCCGTGGATCGGGGCATCGAACTCTTCTTGCTCAACCGCGGTGAGACGTCCAAGCGCCCGGTGCCGGAGGGGGTCGAGGTGCTCATCGGCGACATCCGCCAGCCGCAAACGGTGCTGGAGGCGCTGGGGGATCTGACCTTTGACGCCGTCGTCGACTGGATCGTCTTCACGGAGCCCCAGGTAGAGACCGATCTGATGCTCTTCAAGGGGCGTACCGACCAGTACGTCTTTATCAGCTCGGCATCGGCCTACCACAAGCCTGTACGGAGCCTGCCCATCACCGAGTCGACGCCACTGCACAATCCCTGGTGGCAGTATTCGCGCGACAAGATCGCCTGCGAGGCGCGCCTGATGCGTGCCTATCGTGAGGAGGGTTTCCCGGTCACCGTCGTCCGCCCGTCACATACCTACGACCAGACATTGCTGCCCTTCCGCGGACGCTACACGGTGGTTGACCGCATGCGGAAGGGCAAGCCGATCCTGGTGCCTGGCGATGGAACAACGCTTTGGGTGCTGACCCATCATCGTGACTTCGCCAAGGCCTTTGTGGGCCTCTTGGGGCGGCCCCAGACGCTGGGGGAGGCCTATCATATTACCTCCGACGAGGTGCTTACCTGGGATCAGATCTACCGGATTGTGGGCCGCGCCGCCGGCGCCGAGGCGCTGGACCTGGTGCACGCACCCTCCGAGATGATCCACGCCTATGACTCAGACTGGGGGTCGGCGCTGCTGGGTGACAAGACCCACAGCGTGGTGTTTGACAACACCAAGGTCAAGCGCATCGTGCCGGACTACGTCGCCTCGATCCCGTTTACCCAAGGGGCGCAGGAGATCATCGACTGGTATGCCGCCGATCCCGCCCGCCAGGAAGTCGACGCGGCCTGGGACCGGTTGTTGGATCGCATCATTGCCGCTCAGCGCTCGGCGTGGCCGGAGGGATAGGCGCGCCGAGGACCGACGCACTCGGGTCCCGGTCTGGCTGTTCACCAAACGGGGCTGGACGCCTGGCGATGCGGTGGCGTCCAGGCGCCAAGGTCCGATCTATCGCTTTGCTTGAGATTACGACAGTAGCGAATCCCATCCCTTGACCGGCAGGCGACTCGTGCCCCGCGTCGTGCTTCACGGCGCGGGGGCTGTCTGCGGGAGGGGGATGACAGCAGGAGGGTGCGGATGTGACGACTCTCCCCGCTAAAGCGGGGAGCTTCTCGGGACACGCTCGGCGTTACTTCCGCCCACGTGGCGTCCCGAAGGCCCCGTCCGGGCCAGATGCAGAATATTAACCGCAGCATTTACGTCGCGGTCGAGAACTAGGGTAGCACCACATTTAACCGTGGTCAGGTAAGCCACTCAGCTTGGAGGGCTAAGAAGGCCTTGGAGGGCCGTCCCTGC